>JAUNTQ010000057.1 GCA_030538605.1 Pseudomonadota bacterium | reverse complement strand
ACAACTTCGAGCACAGCGACGCCGACTTCCTCTTCACCGCCTTCGACGCGCACGAGAAACAGGCCAAACACCTCATGGCCCAGCAGCTCGCGCTACCCGCGTATGAGCAGGTGCTGAAAGCCGCGCACACCTTCAACCTGCTCGACGCGCGCGGTGCCATCAGCGTGACCGAGCGCGCCGCCTTCATTGGCCGCATCCGCAACCTCGCCCGCGCCGTGGCGCAAAGCTACTACGACAGCCGCGAGCGCCTGGGCTTTCCGATGGCCCCGCGCGAGTGGGTGGCGCAAATGGAAAAGAAAGCGGCCTGAGCATGCCCGGCACCTTGCTGCCTGTGGCGGATGCGCAGGACTTTCTGGCCGAATACCAGCGCGTGCTGCGGCGCACCCTGAATCACCTGCGGCACCTTGAAACACCCATGGAGCCGCTGGCGCAACTGGCCCATGCGCGCCGACACCTGTTGACCGAGGCCGACTCGCCCGCGCTGCTTGCCCAGGTGCTGGCCGAAGCCGATGCCAGCGGCGAGCCAGTGAGCGCCGACATGCAACACGCGCTCGGCACCATGCGTGTTCAGCGCTGGGTTTTTCTGAAAGAGCTGACCCACCACGCCGTGTTTCTGGATCACGACAGCAAACCCGCCGCCTGGGCGGTGCACAGCCTCACGCAGCCTCTGAGCGAAGTGCTGGGCGGCAGCGCAGCCATCGTGAAAGTCGGCGTGGCGCAATACCGAGGCCGCTTTGTCTGCGATGCGCTGATCGAGGAATGCATCTGGATCGGCAAGCAACTGCGCAGCAGTTGCCAGGCCGACTTTGCCCGAGCCAAACAGGCCGGGCGCTTCTGGCGCACGCCCGCTGATCTGATGCGACCCAGCGTGCCCACCCGCATGTCCCGCCAAGCAAAGAGCCGCGCTGTCGCTGC
This sequence comes from Pseudomonadota bacterium, assembly GCA_030538605.1. Taxonomy (GTDB): domain Bacteria; phylum Pseudomonadota; class Gammaproteobacteria; order Burkholderiales; family Burkholderiaceae_C; genus Ottowia. The sequence goes on along the minus strand of JAUNTQ010000057.1, from coordinate 18,318 downwards.
GCCCGCCACCTCTTGTGCCAGTCCCGTGCTGGAAGTCGCGCCGCTGACGATCCGCCCCGGCCAAACCGCCGCGTTCGAGGCCGCGTTTGCCAAGGCGCAGCACATCATCGCCGCCATGCCCGGCTACCGCGCGCACGAGCTGCAACGCTGCATCGAGCACGATCACCAATACGTGCTGCTGGTGCGCTGGGACACACTCGAAGCCCACACCGAGGGCTTTCGCCAGTCGCCCGAATACCAGCAGTGGCGCGCGCTGCTGCACCCCTTTTACGACCCGTTCCCCACCGTGCTGCACTACCGCGCGGTGGCCGCGGGCGTATGATGTAGATACGTGTATCTACATTCAAGGAGATCGCCATGGGTGCCAACGATTTGAACAAGCTGGAGCTGAGCGTGGGCCGCTGGGGCAACAGCCTGGCGGTGCGGCTGCCGGCCGAGCTGGCGCGGCAGTTGGGCGTGGGCGAAGGCGGCACGCTGCAAGTTGAGCGCAATGCCGACCAGAGCTTCACCCTGAGCGCCCGCAGCCAGCGCAAACCGTTCGACAAGGCCACTTGGCAGGCGCAGATGCAGGCGCACCTGGCATCGATGCCGCCATCCGAGTCGGTCATCCGTGAGATGCGTGACGGGGCGAGGTATTGATGCCTGCGGCCCCGCGTGTCATCACCTACATCGACACCAGCGTCTGGTGCGCCTACTGCTTCAACGAGCCTGAAGCGCCCGCTGCCGTGCGCTGGCTGGCCGAGGCCGAGCTGGACCGCACCGCCACCGCGCTGTGGGCGCACACCGAATTCGCCAGCGCCTGCGGCATCAAGCTGCGCGCCAAAGGCCAAACGACCCAGGCCGTGACGCGCGCGCGCCAGGCGTTCGACTCGGCGGTGTCCATGGCGCACCGGCTGGAAGCGATTCCAGATGACTTTCTCTACGCCGCCGAGCTGTGCCTGAGCAGCGCCGTCAAGCTGCGCGGCGGCGACGCCTTGCACCTGGCGATTGCCCTGCGCCACCATTGCAAGGCGCTCGCCTCGCTGGACAAGGACATGGTCGAAGCCGCGCAACATCTGGGCTTGCAAGCGACCGTTTTTTGAGTTTTCAACATGAGCACCACCCCCAACCTCCTCGTCGAACTCTTCGTCGAAGAACTCCCCCCCAAAGCGCTGAAGAAACTGGGCGAGGCCTTTGCCGGCACGCTGCTCGATCAGCTCAAAAGCCAGGGCCTGGCCGCCGCCGACTCGGTCGTCACGCCCTACGCCAGCCCGCGCCGGCTGGCCGCGCACATCACGCGGGTGTCGGCCAAGGCGGCTGACAAGGCGGTGCAGCAAAAGCTGATGCCTGTCAGTGTGGCGCTGGACGCGCAAGGCCAGCCCACGCCCGCGCTGCTGAAAAAACTGCAAGCCGTGGGCGCTGACCCATCGGTCGTGCCCACGCTCAAGCGCCAGATGGACGGCAAGGCCGAGGCGCTGTTTCTCGACACGCTGATCACCGGTGCCACGCTGGACAGCGGCTTGCAAAAAGCCCTGCACGAAGCCATTGCCAGGCTGCCCATCCCCAAGGTGATGACCTACCAGCTGCAAGAAGGCACGCCCCTGCCCGGTTGGGACAGCGTGCAGTTCGTGCGCCCGGCGCATGGGCTGCTGGCGCTGCATGGCGATGCCGTGGTGCCCGTCACCGCGCTGGGCCTGCACGCAGGCCGCCACACGCACGGCCACCGCTTCGAGGCTGCGGCCGACCCCATCACCCTCGCCAACGCCGACGACTACGCCCGCGCGCTGCGCGAGCAAGGTGCCGTCATCGCCAGCTTCGACGAACGCCGCGCCGCCATCGAATCTCAACTGAAGGCAGCCGCAGCGCAGGCTGGACAAGCGCTGACAGCTATCAATGATGAAGCGCTACTGGACGAGGTAACGGCCCTGGTCGAGCGCCCCAACGTGCTGGTCTGCGCGTTCGAAAAAGAATTTCTGGACGTGCCGCAAGAGTGCCTCATCCTGACCATGAAGGCCAACCAGAAGTACTTTCCGCTGCTCGACGCCAAAGCCAAGCTGACGAACCAGTTCCTCATCGTCAGCAACATCAGCCCGCAAGACGCCAGCGCCGTGATCGAAGGCAACGAGCGCGTGGTGCGCCCGCGCCTGGCCGACGCCAAGTTCTTCTTCGATCAAGACCGCAAGAAAAAACTGTCAGACCGTGTGGATGGCCTGACCAAGGTCGTCTATTACAAAGGGCTGGGCACACAGGCTGACCGCACCGAGCGCGTGCGCGCCATCGCGCGTGCCATCGGCGTGCAATGGCAAGGCCCTCAACTGGCCGAACAAGCCGATCGCGCCGCTGAACTGGCCAAGGCCGATTTGCTGACCGACATGGTGGGCGAATTCCCCGAGCTGCAAGGCGTGATGGGCGGCTACTACGCGCGCCACGATGGTTTGAGCGAAGACGTGGCCTTCGCCATCGAAGACCACTACAAACCCCGCTTTGCAGGCGACGAACTGCCGCGCGGCTCCGTCGGCACCGTGGTCGCGCTGGCCGACAAGCTGGAGACGCTGGTCGGCATGTTCGGCATCGGCAACCTGCCCACGGGCGACAAGGACCCGTTTGCGCTCCGGCGGCATGCGCTGGGGGTGGTGCGCCTCCTGCGCGAGAAAAACCTGGCGCTGCCGCTGGACCAGCTGGTCCGTGGCGCCAGCGAGGCGTTCCAGGGCATTGCCGACTTCGACGCCGGGCGCGCCGTCGTCAAGCTCAACGACTTTTTCACCGATCGGCTGGCCGGCGCGCTGCGTGAAGAAGGCTATTCGTTCGCCGAGGTGGACGCCGTGCTGGCACCGCCCGCCGGGCAGACCGAAGCCTTGCTCGGTGCGGTCAACGGCCTGGTCAGCCACCTCGACGCCGTGCGCGCCTTTGCCCAGCTGCCCGAAGCGCCCGCGCTGGCGGCGGCCAACAAGCGCATCGGCAACATCCTGAAGAAAGCCGAGGCCGAAGGCGCGGTCGATGCCCACGTCAACCCCGCGCTGCTCACCGACGGCGCCGAGCGCGCGCTGTACGAGGCCATGCAGCACACCGCGCCGCAGGCCGACGCGCAGTTCAGCGCGGGCGACTACACCGCCTCGCTGCAAACCCTGGCCGCGCTGCGCGCGCCGGTCGATGCCTTCTTCGACGGCGTGATGGTCAACGCCGAGCAGCCCGACGTGCGCCTCAATCGCCTGGGTCTGCTCAAAACCCTGCACCAGGCCATGAACCGCGTGGCCGATCTGTCGCGCCTGGCCGCATGACCACGCCCGCTGCCCCGGCAGCCGACATCCACTGGCGCGCGCTGGCCTGGCTGATGCTGCCGCCGCTGCTGGTGCTGCTGCTGCGCGCCGCGCTGCAAGGCATGCAGGGCGATGGTGGCGGCTGGCAGGCGCTGCGCCCCGCCGCGCTGGTCGACAGCCCGGCGCAGGCGCTGTGGGTGGCCTCGCGCCCCTTCGTGTTCACGCTGCTGGGCGCAGGGGGCGCGGCGCTGGCGCTGTTTTATGGCGGGCGCGCCGTGGTGCGCCGCCACGGCTGGGCGCGCGTGCGTCCGCTGGCACAGGCGCTGTGGCTGGCGCTGTGGGCGCTGCTGGCCGCGTGGCTGGTGGCCAGCCACCTCAACCGGGCAGGCCGCACGGCGCTGCCCGCACAAACCGCCACCGTGCTGCTGGCCGGGCAGGTGGCCCCTTCGGCGCGCGGGCCGGGCGGCACCGAGCTGTATGTCGAGCTGCCGGGCGAAGCCGCGCCCCTGCGCCTGTTTGCCGAAGGCCAACCCGCCCAGGCTTTTGCGCCACGCAGCGCCGTGCTGTTGCACGTGCAGCAGGGCCGCTGGTGGGGCCGCTGGGCACGCGCCCAGCCGGCGGGTGGGCCAGCGGGGGCGGGCGGATAATCCCGCGCCATGAAACTTGTCATCGTCGACCGCGACGGCACCCTGTGCGCCGAGCGCGACGGCTACATCCAGACGCCCGATGACTGGGAGCCCCTGCCCGGCGCGCTGGACGCGGTTGCGCGGCTGAACCAGGCCGGCTTTCACGTCGCCATCGCCGCCAACATGCCGGGCCTGGGGCGCGGGCTGTTCGACATGGCCGCGCTCAACGCCATCCACGCCCGGATGAACAAGCAGCTGGCCGCCGCGGGCGGGCGCATCGAGGCGGTGTTCTTCTGCCCCCACACACCCGACGACGGCTGCGACTGCCGCAAGCCACAGCCCGGCCTGTTCAGGCGCATTGGCGAGCGCTGCCGCGTCGATCTGCGGCAGGTGCACGCCGTGGGCGACAGCCTGCGCGATGTGCAGGCCGCCACCGCCGCGGGCTGCGTGCCGCATCTGGTGCTGACCGGCCGGCACGCCCCCGCACACACCCGGCCCCTGCCGCCCGACTACCCGCCCCACACCCGCGTGCACGCCGACCTGGCCGCCTTCGCCACCGCCCTCATCGCCGACACCGAACCCAAGCCGCGCCCGCGGCCAGCACGGACATGTCTTGAAAACGATAAACATGAGCTGCTTGCGTAGGTCATAAAACAATTTCAGATACATTCATATTTGAAATCGTTTAAAAACGCGCGCAAACAGCTACTTTTTTAATATCAACCATCTTCTCTTTCTTCATGGCACTGATTCGCTCTGCGCTGCACATGTTGTGGATGGCCCTCACCGTCATCCCCTGGGCCACCGCTGCGCTGCTGCTCTCGCTGGTGCTGGGCAGCACCCGGCTGTACTGGTTTTGCGTGGGCTGGCTGCGGCTGGCCGTGGGCGGCGCGGGGCCGCTGCTGGGCATCCGCAACCGCGTCACCGGCTTTCACCACCTGCCGGCTGACCCCCATGCACCCGCCGTGCTGCTGGTCAAGCACCAGTCCACCTGGGAAACCTTCTCCATCCCCACCCTCATGCCGCGCCCGCTGGCCTACGTGTTCAAGCGCGAGCTGCTGCGCATTCCGTTTTTCGGCTGGGCCATGGCTCGGCTCGACATGGTCCACATCGACCGCGACCAGCGCGCCGCCGCCTTCGCCAAGGTCGTGCAGCAGGGCCAGCGCCTGCTGAACAAGGGCGTGTGGGTCATCATGTTCCCTGAAGGCACACGCATGGCGCGCGGCGAAAAAGGCGTCTACCGCCTCAGCGGCACGCGCCTGGCCATCGAATGCGGCGCGCCCGTCATCCCCATCGCCGTCACCAGCGCCCGCTGCTGGCCGCCGCGCGCCTTCGTCAAGCGCCCCGGCGTGGTCGACATCTCCATCGGCCCGCCCATCCCCAGCACCGGCCGCAGGGCCGACGAACTCATGCGCGAGGTGGAGCAATGGATCGAATCCGAAATGCTGCGCCTGGACCCCGACGCCTACCCCGATGGCCAGGCGCGTCTGAACCGACGCCCGCCAGGGCGCGAATGACGCGGCTGGCGGTGATGCCCATGCCATTGAAGCGCAAGCCTCATCCGTCCAGCCGGCCAGCATTGAGGCTGCCCGCTCCGTTCCCGGCGGGGCTTGTGCACGCACACATTTTTGTAGGCTGGGTAGAGCCGAAGGCGAAACCCAGCAACCCGACCCGCGAGAACGCTGGGCTTCGCCTTCGCTCTACCCAGCCTGCGAGGCAGTGGTCTATATGCACGGTGCCGGAAAAATCGCGTATGCAACGCAAAGGGAGAGGTGTGCATGCACAAGCCCAGCGGGAAGGGGGCACGAAGCATCTGATGGTTCCTGGGTTTGTCCATAGCGCCGACACGCATGCAACAGCTGCTGCTCCATCTGTTTGACCGCCCCGCCGCGCCGCCCGCGCCCGCGCGGCCCGTTGTGGCCGCGCCCCCTGCCATCGCCCTGCCCGACGCGCTCGCGCCCACGCACTTCACCCACCCCCGCGCCAGCCGCGAAATCGCCTTCGCCCACGCGCGCGTGGCCTACGAATTCAAGCGCGGCAAGCGCCGCACCATCGGCTTCGCCATCGGCCCCGAAGGCCTCACCGTCAGCGCCCCGCGCTGGACGCCGCTGCACGAGGTAGACGCCGCGCTGCGCCACAAAGAGCGCTGGATCGTCACCAAACTGCACGAAGCGCGCGAGCGCCAGGCCCGCCTGGCCGCTACCCACATCGACTGGCGCGCCGGGGCCACCTTGCCTTTTCTGGGCCAGGCCGTGACCTTGGTGCTTGACCCGCGCCAGCGCCACGGGCGCGGCGGCGCGGTGCTGGCCGAGGACGGCGGCGCCCGCCTGCTGCACATCGGCCTGCCCCACACCGCCACGCCCGATCAGTTGCGCGACACCACGCAGGCGTGGCTGATGCGGCAGGCGCGCCGCCTGTTCACCGAGCGGCTTGACCACTTTGCTCCGCCAATGGGCGTGCGCTGGCGCCGCATGAGCCTGTCATCGGCCGGCACGCGCTGGGGCAGCGCCTCGGCCGACGGTGCGATCCGGCTGAACTGGCGGCTCATCCACTTTCGCCTGCCCATCATCGACTACGTGGTGGTGCACGAGCTGGCCCACCTGCGCGAGATGAACCACAGCCCCGCCTTCTGGCAGCACGTCGAAGCCGTACTGCCCGACTATGCCGAGCGGCGCGGCGCGCTCAAGAACGAAGCCGTGCCAGGCTGGTAGCGGCTGGCACGCGCGCACGTTTCACTTGGCGTTGCAAAAGCCATTTTCCCGACACGCCAAGCAAACCACCGCCTCGTAGGCTGGGTAGAGCGAAAGCGAAACCCAGCGCCTTCTCACACCGGCTTGCTGGGTTTCGCTTTCGCTCTACCCAGCCTACAAAGATGCGTGAACGCACAAGGCTGGCAGAGGACTGGCCCGCGCTCTACCGCGCCGCAGCCCCACTCGCCGCCAGCTCGCGCGCCCCTTCCAGCGCACGCTGGTTGTCATCCGCCCAGCGCCGATGCTCTTGCGCAAACGCGGCGCGAAAGCGCGCCAGATGCAGCAGCGCCACATCGTCCTGCCCCAGCAGCGTGGCGCTCTCGATCACCTTCACGATCACCCTCGGCTCAGGCGAAAAATGCAGCGCCTGCAAGGCCGCCGGCAGCATCCATGCCGCGTTGGCGCGCGTGGCCGGGCGCGACGTCACCTCGGCAAAGCGCACCACATCTGCATACAGCCACGAGCGGCGCGCATGCCCCATCGCATCGCCCTGGTAAGCCGCTGCGCGCTGCTCTGCCGGCAGATAAATCTGGCTCACGCGGTGGTAATCCCAGCCCGCATAAGCCACCGCCCCCAGCACCAGCGCCGCCACCGCCCGGCGCGGCCAGGCTGAAGCGGGTACCGCCGGCGCATCGGACGCCAGCAATATCCACACGCTCACCAGCGCGGCTATCTGAAACGGCCCATACCACAGCGGGTACTCCACCAGGCTGTGAATGCCGATCACCGCCAGCACCCCCCAGGCCAGCTGCCGCGCCGCATCGGCCTCGGCCCACGGCTGGCCGCGCCACACCAGCCACAGCACCAGCGCACACGCCGCCAGCGCCACCGGCACCCCCAGCTCCACCGCCAGGTGCAGCGGCAGGTTGTGCGCGTTGTCCAGAATGTGGCAAAACCGCGCGCCCTCATACAGCGTGATGTAGTGCGCATACGCCAGCTCACTCCAGCCCCAGCCCGTCCACGGCTTTTGCGCGATCAGGTGCAGCACGTTGTCCCACAAGATCAGGCGGCTGCCGCACGTGCCCTCGGCGTGCTGCAAGCGATCCACCATGCTGCGCCCCGCCACGCCTTCGCCCTGCGCCAGCAGCATGGGCAAGGCCAGCGCCGCCAGCACATACAGCGCCAAGGCCGCCAGCACTGTCGCCCCCAGCCATGAGAAAGGCAGCGCCTGCTGCCCATCGCCCGCGCCACCCGCATCACACCTTGTGCGCCAGCCCCACCACAAGGCCAGCCCCCCCACCGCCAGCAGCGCCACCAGGCCCACGCGCGAAGCCGTCGCTGCCAGCCCCACCAGCAGCAGCGCCCCCAAGCCCGCCAGCGCCACCGGCGGCAGCCGCACCCAATGCCGCTGCCCCCCCAGCCAACGCAGCGCCAGCAGCCCCATCACCAGCAGCGTCGCCAGCTGATTGGGCTGCCGCAGGTTGCCAAACGCCTGCCCCGGCTGCGCCTGGTTCACCCAGGGGAAAAGCGGTGCCTCCACATCAAAATACTGCGCCAGCGCGATCAAGCTGCTCACCAGCGCCGCCCCCAGCCACCCCAGCGCCGCCACCCGCACCCCCGCCGCGCGCGCGCGTGGCCACAGCGCCAGCAACACAGCGCCCATGGCCGCAGACACCAGCCAGGGCTGCACCCCCGCCTGCGGCCCAAACGTGAACGGCCAAAGCCACGGCAACGCCAGCAAACCCGCCAGCGCCATGTATCCAGGGTGAAAACGCATGGCGCGCATTGTGCCGAAGGGGCTTCACCTCAAGCGCAAGTGAAATCGCCTTGACTCGCCTCCAGGCCGGCGCCATCTTTTGGGGCCATTGGCGCTGATGCGCCTGCGCTGGTTTCTCGCCTGAGCCGGTGGAACAGGCGAGTTGAAGGCCGTTACGAGGCGTCAGCTTTCAAACCAAGGCTTTCGCACGGCGTGCCAGCGCATCGCGCCGCGCCTGTTCCAGCGGCAATTGATCGATGCGCGCCAGCAGCGTCTTCATCGACACCAGGTCATGCGCCAGCATGGTGGCCACAAAAGGGCCATCCTTTTCGCGCCCCGCCACCAGCTTGGCGGCAGCCAGGTCGTGAGGCTCCAGACACCAGCCCACATTGAGATCGGTGTTCTCGTTCTGAATCTTGACCAGCCGCCGCCCCCAGCCGCTGGGCAAAACCGAAGTATCAGGCCCCACACCCTGCGCGTAATAGCCAAAACGCTCGTGGAACGGCGACAGCTCGCCAATGGCTCCGTCGATCAAATCCGCCAATTCAGGAGAGTGAAGCGGATAGCAATCGGCCTCCATCGATTGCAGCAGCACCGGCGGCGGCTCAGGCACCGCGCCCAGAATCGACTGGCTATCCACCACCACGATCTCGTACGCGTTGGTGATGGCCGCCGCCGCCCGAATCAGGTGCTCCAGCTCATGACGCCGCATGCTGCCTCTGTTCTCGCCAGTGCTTCAGCACGGCAAACCGCTCTTTGTGGCTGAGCAAGCCCGCAAAAGGCGACGCCTGCCGCAACACCCTTGCACGCGGTGAATCTTCTTCAGCCACCGCCAGCGCCGCCGCCATACCCTGCGCCATCAGCGCCTGCCATGTGAGCAGGTAAGGATGCGTGGCAGGGTCAGCCGTCTCCAGCCACCGGCCCAGCGTGGCACGCGCCCGCTCGAACAAGGCCGGATCGTCCCGCAACCGGCGCGCCACCCGCCGGTGCAAGGCCAAAGCACGGGCATCAAGATCATCGTGCTGCAAAGACAAGAGCATTCCTCCGGTGAGGCACAGGGCCATGAAACAGCGCCACTATTGTGCCGCCACAGTTTGCGGCCTGGCCTGATGCGACCGCTCCTTGCCACTCATACAAGCCATGAAAATCGTGATCTGACCCTAATTTTTTGCTCGATTTGATGGCCCACCCATCCTCATCCGACCCCGGCAACCTCGCTACACCGTGATAGCGGTCTCCAGATAACGCGCCACCATCGCATCGTGCGTCATCAGGCGCATCGGCTCCACCAGCGCCTGCGCCACCAGCATGCGGTCAAACGGGTCTTGATGGTGTGGCGGCAACTCACCCACCGCAGCCGCATGCTCAGGCTCCATCGCAAGCAGCCGATAGCCCGACGCACGAAAATAGCCCAGCGCCTCTGTGCCCGACACCGGCATGTCGCCGCGCCCCAGGCCGTGCTTGATGGCGATCTCCCACACCGTGGCGGCGCTCACCCACACCGTGGCACGGGGCGACTCGATCCACTGCCGCGCCGCCGCCGTCAATCGTGGGCTGTCGGTGATCGCCCACAGCGCCACATGCGTGTCCAGCAGCAGGTTCAAGACCCTGCCCCGGTGCCCGCAAACCAACGCGCCACCTCGGCGTTGTGCGCGTCAATATCGTCGGGCACCTCAAACCGGCCGCGCGCTACACCAATGCGCCTGCCCGGCGGCGCATCCTCCAGCGGCACCAGTCGCGCCGCCGGGCGCCCGTTGCGCGCAATCACAATCTCGCGCACCTCGCCCCGCTCGATCGTCTCCACCAGCCGCGACAGCGTCGACTTGGCTTCCAGCATGTTGACTGCGTCCATGGCATCCTCGCTTAAGAGAATCTAGTCTAGTCTGGCTAATTTTCGTAGTCAATGGTCATAAGTGACTGCCCTCCATCACATGCCAGACCTCGACATGGCACCGTGCCGCCACCACCAAGATCACACTGTGAAAACAATGATCTGACCCCGATTTTTCTGGCCGAGACGATCAACGGGCTGTACAAGGCCGAGGTGATTCACCGGCGTGGGCCGTGGAAGACCCGCGAGGCGGTGGAGCTGGCCACGCTCGAATGGATGGCCTGGTTCAACAACCACCGGCTGATGGCAGCACTCGATCACGTGTCGCCGGCCGAGTTCGAGGCAAACTACTATCGCAATCTTGAGCAGCAGATCATCCCGGTCTGACTCAAGCCAAGGAGGCTCCACGAAACTCGGGGCGGTTCATGCATGCACCCATGGGCTGTTTTTGACAATCAGGCTATCATTTTGCAAGCGAAAGTTTTTGGGTCTCAGCATCTGACCCCAATTCCCTCGGGCAGGGCGTTCCCGCATGGCTTGCTTCGCGGCTTTCACATGGTTGGGGGCGCTGTTTCGGATGGCATGGAGGGCACCGTGCTCAAGTACCCCACTACACTGCCCGATCCAGGAGAACGTCGCCTTGCCATTACCGCCCATCACCCACACTGGCCTGAAGAATCAGGATGATTATCGGAAGCACCAGACCGACATGCCGGAAAGTGAGCTAGACGCATCTCACCAACGGCGCCGGGTCCTCTTGATTCGCCTGCTGGTGATCGCAGTGTTCGGCGTAGCGTTCTTTCGAACTGCGTGGGTGGCCGAGGATGCATTCATCACGTTTCGCGTGATAGAGAACTTTCTCGATGGGCTCGGCTTGCGGTGGAACCCATCGGAGCGGGTGCAGGTTTACACCCACCCACTGTGGATGTTCCTGCTGATCCCGTTGAAATATGTTCTTGGCGATCCGTACTGGGCCGCAGTCACGCTCAGCATGGTGATGTTGTTAAGCTTGGTGACTGTCATTGAAAAAATCTTTCGAGGATGGACTTTGCCGACGATGCTGGTGGCACTGTCGCTGCTGTTCAGCAAGGCCTTCGTTGATTACACGAGTTCCGGGCTCGAAAATCCCTTGGTTCACCTGCTCATCGCGATCTACGTATGGGTTGTCTGTGGATACAGAGGACACCGCTACTTCGTCACCCGCCTTTATCTGGTGGCGTCACTCATGTATTTGACGCGTCCCGATGTGGTAGTGCTGCTTGTTCCCAGCCTACTTTACGAAAGCTGGCGCTCGCGTGGCAAAGCGCGGGCGCTGATAGGCGAGGTGGCGACAGGGCTCGCGCCTGCGCTGGTGTGGACCGCTTTCTCCGTTGTGTATTACGGATCGCCGGTGCCAAACACGGCCCTAGCGAAGGTCAATACGGGCAACGCATTGGCCGTGCGGTTCGATCAATTCCATGCCTACGTAAACTACACCATCCAGAACGACTGGCCAACTGCCGTGCTGATGGTCGCCGGGTTGGCGGTTGGCTTGACCAGTCGCCAACTTCGGCCGCTAGCCATGGGCTTGCTCGGGTGGGCAATCTACTTGGCTTGGGTGGGCACCGATTACATGGCTGGGCGATTTTTGAGCGGGTCGGTACTGCTATCCGTCTTGATGCTTGGACTCTCCGTCATCGGCGCGCGGCACCTATTTATCGCGGTCTGGGGAGCAGCACTCTTGCTGGCCAGCCCTGCTTTATCTGCAACGCTATTTGCACCCCAGTCATTCGCCAGCTATCGGATCTCGCCCGCCGGCATAGCCGATGAACGTGGGTACTACTACCAAGCGCTGGGCGTGCGCCCGGTAATACGCCGAGGCTCCTGGATGACCCATAAATGGATGCTTGAAGGCCAGGCATTGCGTGCTCTGCCCGGAAACTACACGCGCTGCACCATCGGCATGGTAGCGTTCGCGGCGGGGCCCGCCCTGTATTGGGTAGACCCACTGGCGCTGACCGACCCCTTCCTGTCTCGCCTGCCGTCACGTGCCGGCACACGAGTGGGCCACTACGAACGGGCGCTTCCCAAGGGTTACCTTGATTCGATTGTTTCAGGCCAAAATTTGCTTGAGGACGCCGCACTTCGCCGTCTCTATGACGACGTTGCCCTAGCTACCCGTGCGCCGCTTCTTGAGCGCAACCGGTTCGCCGCCCTATGGCGGTTGAACCTGCAATCGACCGGCTATCTTCCGGCTACCTATGACCGCAATGCGGTGGCTCTACCCGGATTCCCCGTGAATGACCGTTCGCCTTTTTCCTGCTACGGCCTGGCTGGCGGTATGGGAATGGTTTTTCGATTGGACGGCCCGCCACTTATCGTGAGCTTCGTTCACTTCAAAGACCCCGTCGATACGCCCCGACCCGCCGACAAGCGGTAATTGCGCACGAGTTATTTCTACTCTTCAAAGTGAAAAAAGCCACTGTTTCTGAGCTTGGTACACGCCTGAGGTAAAGCCCTCGCACTGCGCAGCTGATTATTACAGTAGGCCGCCAAGTCCGTTCGCATCCTCAAACTACTGAGATGCTGATTGGGGTGTCGCTCTCTTTCTGTGCGACGAACAAGATCATCGGCATCATCAAATCTATTCATCGCGTAAAAAACCGTTGCTCTTGCATAATTCAAATCCACTCTTCTTTGCAACGGAACTCTCTCGGCCGCAGCATCTAGATTTTTCATGGCCGCTTCTACATCACCATCAAATATAAGTTTGGCTCTAGCATACGCAACAAACACAGGATATGTCACACGATTAAAGCTCTTATCGTATGCAATCCCTCCGCTGGAATCACGCGGAAAAACACTCAACATGCCCTCAAGGTAATTTTTCGCCTCGCGATCACCTTCTTGGATCAGAAGATCTGCATATAAGCTCTGCTCCCCCATAGTTAAACCATATTTCTTATTAACCCCTTCGATTTCCTTTTTAACCAAGTCCGTTCGCCCCTCTCTGAATGCTGCCATTATATATTGCCGACGCAATGAAGCCACATCAGGGTGTATGGAATACGTCCAAGACCACAAAATAAAATCACTTCGCCATACTCCAACCATCGAAACGGTGGTCACAGTCATTAAAATCAACCATCCGCCGACAGCAAGAAAAAAAGAAATGATTATTTTTCGAGACAAGAGCGCGGAGTTAAATACCTCCCATGGAAGGCAGACCATTGCAATACCAAAAAATGCCAATGGCAATGTCATGAATCTATCATGCGCAATATTATCCTGAATAGTCATAGGGATAAAATGCAACACCAGAAAGATGCCCGCAAAACAAGCAAGCAGAAGCCATGCCCATGATCGCTGTCGATAAAAAGATTTCCACAAAACAACCAAAACCACCAGTATCGATAAAAATCCTGCGATATAAAACGCGGGGGCTCCAGGAGATAGACTTGGAGGATGATAAACACTCACTTCTCCAAATGGCAAAAAACTTGCATAAATATAATGCCAAAGAGCCTCTAGTGGCATCGTACTCGAAACAAGTGACTTGTAATGCGCCACCTCCAATCCTTCATGATACACCTCCCCCATACTCAGATGGCGCAAAATAAAATAAACTACAAGCACCAGACCGAGCGCCATCCATGTGCACTTATTACTCTCAAAAGCATGTCGTATATTTGCATATAATGACAGATCTTCCCTCGCGTTACAGGCCATCCATACACACAGCAAAACGAGCGGAGCCATTACCCCGAGCTCTTTACTCAACAAAGAAATTGAAACAAATATCGTAACAAGCATGGTTTTCAGCAGCGAGGAGCGCAAAGGTAAAACCATGACCAAGGACGCCGACAGTATGCCCGTTGTGCACAACACATCGAACCGCCCGGATATCCAAGCAGTCGATTCAATAAGCATGGGGTGAACTGCATAAATTGCAGCTGCCAATGTGGAAAACCATTCGCGGTGTTTGTTTATTTTTTCATGCAGCACAAACCAAGCCAGTGCTTGTACAAGCAACACATTGATCGAATAAAGAATTACATTGATTGCATGAGAGACCAATGGATTTTGGCCGAACAGCTTAAATTCAAGCCACCATGTAAACATGACCAATGGGCGCATGTAACTGGTATTCTCCAAAATGGGCGTGGTAAGCAGCGCCCAACTCAGCGACTGAGAGGTGAGCGCATTGCTTTCTATAAATATATATATGTCATCCCACACATAAGAGAAACGCAATGTTCTGCCATATAGGACAGCGCACAGGACAAGCAGGGCCGCCGATGCAACCAGGAGTTTTCTATTAGGACGCCACGCCATAGTGTGATTCTTCACTGTAATTTCTCTTACACAAGACCGCATTGGAGATGGGCGCATTTCATGAGTCCACAAGCTACACAAATTTTCTTGATTGGCAAAGGGTCTCAGATAGCGGATATTGACGGGGCGGGCTTGTCCGCGACGTGACACCCGTTGTCCACTGCGATTTGTATCGCGGGCAAGCCGACTCCTACCAAGAAATTCGAGACTCGTTGAGAGTCAAGCAAATTTTCAATTTAATCGCCACAATCCTCAATAAAACAAAAAGCCCCTTGGAAACACCAAGAGGCTTTTAAAAATTCAGCTTTCAGTGGCTAATTATCAGCGGCATTCAGCCGGACGATATTTGGCTTGCAAACTACCAGTCGTGCAAACCCAAGAGATACGATCCGTGGGGATAGTACCGCTTGTGATCGCGCCACCGCCAGCGCTGGGAACAAAGATCACCGAGCCACCGCCAGCTCGTGCCGTGGTCGTCACTGTGATTTGACCGTTACCAGCGTCAATTGCCGTGCTCGCCAAGTTGGGGGTGGCGGTAGGAGCAGTCCATCCGCTGTTCAAAGCTTGCCCGTTCGCAGCATTTTCTGCAACTGTGACCTTCGCTGCAGATGCAGATACCAGCGCCTCCGACACGCGGGCACGCACCGTGTAGTCCTGGTATGCCGGCAGTGCCACGGCAGCCAGAATACCAATGATGGCGACCACGATCATCAATTCGATCAGGGTGAAACCTTTTTGCATTGCTTTCATTTCAATTACCTCTTGGGTTGAAGATGGTTGGGTGAACCGTTGGAGACACTACGCTTGGTGCGTCGCCGCACGCCCTGGTTGTTTGCAGCGGGCGTGCCAGCCGGGTCTGGGGGGCTTGGCGTGACCTGTGTCACGTGCCGGGCGTGCCAAGGGCGGCCCAATGACGGTTTGGGGTGCCGATGCGTGTCAATCGAAGCTAACGATTTTTGTCGCCCAGGGCGGCGGCGACACTTTTGATAACAATTGTTGCGCAGGCCGCAGAGATGAGGGAGGGGTGCGGCGGGCGTGGGTCGACCGGCTTTGACCGAGAAATGGTGCGCGGGGGCGCGGCACCCTTGCTGCCCCCGGCGGGTGCTTACTTGGCGGCGGGTTTGGCAGGGGTGGCCAGTGGGGCAGCGGGTTTGGTGCTGCGGGCGGCTGGCTTGGTGATGGCGGTGCCGTAAGCCGCGCCGTTGATGGTGAGGCCGCCGTCGGACAGGCGCGGGGCGTTCTTGTCGCCCACGCCCTTGACGCGGGCCTTGAAGTCTTGCCAGTCCTTGAACGGTGCCTTGGCACGCTCTTGCACGATGGTGGCCGACATGGCGGGGCCGATGCCCTTGACGGTGGTGAGCTCGGCCTCGCTGGCCTTGTTGGCGTCTACCGCTGCCCAGGCGGCGGCGGCCCAGCACATGGCGAAGATGGCAAGCAGTTTCTTGAACATTTGAAATGTCTCCTCTGATGGACAAAACGATGAACGTGGTACGCCTTGGCAAGCGCGCGGGGTGACAGCAAGGGACGAAAAATAGTAAGCGCTTGGCCCTGTGGTTTTCCAATGGTGTTTTCCCGCAGGTGCATAGGGCTGAAGAGGCAACGCGCTGGACTGTGCTTCTTGCACGCAGCCGCGAGAAACCGGGCACCTGGCAAGCGCCCAACAAAAAACCGCCCGAAGGCGGCTGCCTGCGAGGCACCGACGCTCAGGGCCAAAGCTTGACCAAGAGTGCCAGCGCGGCCAGCCCACCGAACAGGGCGGTGAGTGTCCAGCGTTGCATGTCCGCCATCGCACGCAAGAGCCGGGCTTCCATTTCAGCCATCGTCTTCTCGACGTTGGCTACATCACCTCGAGTTGCCAATTGATTGCTATGTAGTTTATAGCGATCATCAATCTCACGCTTGATCGAATCGACGACCGCCTTGGCGGTGTCTTCGGGCACACCGGCTTTGGTGAAGGCTGTGTAGATTTCCAGTTCCATGATGTGAACTCCTTGGGCCGAAAGTTTAGGGCTTTTGGCGTTTGGGCGATGCGAGGGGCTGCGAGATCAAGCGCGCCTGCGGCATGGTGCCGCTTTTCAATCGCAATCACGCAGCTCACGCCCGGCCATGGCGGTGCGCAGGCTGGTGGTGGCGCGCTGGCGCAGGGCGGGGTCGGCCTTGGGCAGGCGGAGCATGTAGGCGGGGGTGTCGCGGCGCTCTTGCACGACGCGGGCGGTTTTGACGCCTTTGCGGGTGAGGTCGGCCAGGCCGCGCTGGGCGGCGTCTTCGGTGGAGAAGCGGCCCAGCGACAGGCCTGGCTCCAGTGCGGGGCCGGGACGGTCGGTGTCGACGCCGAGGGCGCGCATTTCGGCGCGCTTGGCGGCAACGGCGGCAGCGTCTGGCAGTTTGCCGACATAGACCATCCAGCGGCCAGGCAATTGCACTTCGTCCAGGCGCCAGCTGCCGGCGGGCAGTTGGGCGGCGGCCTGGCGCAACTGGGTGGCTTGCCGTTCATCGAACACGCCGGCTTGCAGGCAGGCGGTGGGGGCAGGGGGTGCCACAGGTGGCTCTGGCGGAGCGGCGGGTGCCTCGGCCACGATGGCGGGCGCAGGGACAGGCGCGGGTTCGTTCCGGGCGGCAGGCTGTGGCGTGGGGGCTGACGGCGCTGCGTCGCGCTCTGCGGCGTGCAGGGGCTGCACGTGCAGGTTGTCGGGGTTGACCTGGCGTTGCAGCCGCTCGGGCTCGGCTTGCGCCTGCGGGCCTAGTCCCACGCCGTACAGCCAGCCTTGCGACCAGGCAAGCCAGGCCAGGTTGGCGGCCAGCAGCAGGATGACGAGGCGGCCGATCATGGGGTGGTCTCCGGCGCGGGGGCGGGCGGCGTGAGGGGCCGCACGCTGACTTCGGCGCTGGTGATGTCGCGCACGCCGGCAGTGGTTTGCACGCGCAGCGCGCCTTGCGCGCTCACGCCAAGGGCCTGGCCTTCGGTGCCGTCGGACAGGCGCACGGGCCGGCCCGCCAGTGCGTCGCGCGCGGCAAAGCGCGCTTGCAGCGGGGCAAAGCCTTGCGCCTCGAAGGCGCGCACGGCGGCCAGCAGGGGCGCGGCCAGGCGCAGCAGCAGGGCAGGAGCGTCAAGCGCGGGAGCGAATTCGCGCGTCCAGGCGGGCGCAGTAGACAGGCCCGTGCCATCGGGCGCGTCCACGTTCAGGCCCACGCCGATGACGGCGTGGCGCGCGCCATCGGGCAGGCCAGGGGCGGCGGTGGTTTCGATGAGGATGCCTGCCAGCTTGCGGCCTTGCCACCACAGGTCGTTGGGCCATTTGATGCGGACGCCGTCGTGCAGCGCGTCGGCCAGTGCCAGGCCCACGGCAAGCGACAGGCCCGACCAGTCTTGGGGCGCCAGCGGCAGGCCCAGCGAGAACGCCAGTGCGCTGCCGACGGGGCCGCTTTGCCACGCGCGGCCCAGGCGGCCACGGCCTGCGGTTTGTGCCTCGGCCACGAGCAGGGTGGGCTGCGTGTCGCCTGCGCGGGCGCGGCGCATGAGTTCGCTGTTGGTGGAGTCGACCGCGGGCAGCACGTCTACCCACACGCCCTCGCCCGCATGCGGGGCCAGCGCCGCGCGCAGGGCTTCGGTGGGCCAGGTGAGGGTGGGCATGGCGAGAGGCAGGCAGCGCGTGTCAGCCCGTGCGGCCTTCGGCAGTGTCGAGGTCGGACGACAGCAGCGTGCCGCGGCACTTCTTGCTGCCGCAGCGGCAGGGGTAGTCGGCGATCAGCTCGGGGGTCAGCGGTTCGTCGATGACCAGGCCGTAGTCGTAGTTCAGCTCGTCACCGGCTTTGATTTTGCGGCGCGCGGTGATGAAGATGCGGCCTTCGTCCTCGTCGGCGATGC
>JAUNTQ010000209.1 GCA_030538605.1 Pseudomonadota bacterium | reverse complement strand
TGCCCGCCGTGGTGCTGGGGCTGGCGCTGGGCAAGGCCATCAAGGAACACCTGTTCACCCCGCCCGTGGTGGCGGTGGCGCTGATCGTGGGTGCCTTCATCATCTTCTGGGCCGAGCGGCGGCAGGCCACCGCGCGCGTTCACAGCGTGGACGAGATGACCCCGCTCGACGCGCTGAAAGTCGGCCTGGTGCAGTGCCTGGCCATGATCCCCGGTACCAGCCGCTCGGGCGCCACCATCATCGGCGGCATGCTGATGGGCCTGTCGCGCAAGGCGGCGACCGACTTCTCGTTCTTCCTCGCCATTCCCACGCTCATCGGCGCGGGCGTGTATTCGCTCTACAAGGAGCGCGCGCTGCTCTCGTGGGCCGACGCGCCCATGTTCGGCGTGGGCCTGCTGTTTTCGTTCATCAGCGCGTGGATCTGCGTGCGCTGGCTGCTGCGCTACATCGCCACGCACAGCTTCGAGGTGTTTGCCTGGTACCGCCTGGTGTTCGGTGCCATCGTGCTGCTGACGTGGGCCACGGGCTGGGTGGCGTGGGCCGATTGAGCCATGTGCTGACTGGTCTGCTGCGCCGTGCGTGCATGGCAACTGTGCTCATCGGGTTCGCCGCGCAAGGGTGGGCCTGGGCCGATGTGGTTCGTTTGAAAGACGCGCGGCGCGAGTTTGCTTTCTCCAACGGAATGCAAGCGGTGATGGACACGAGCGCGCGCGCGAAACCGCCTTCAAGCGCATTCCATCTGCGCTTTTACCGAGACGGGCAATTGCTGGCCGATTACCCCGGCATGGCCTTCGATCATCTCGTGGCTTCACCGGATGGCCGGTGGATCGTCGGACTGTCCAACGCAGGCGTGCCGGGTACGGCTGCTGCCGTATTCACGGCAGATGGCGCGCTGCGGCTATTGGCATCGCACAACATCGCTTTTGAATATTGCGCCGAGAGCATTCGGTTGCTGAAGCAGTGGTACGACAAGGTCGACCCCAATCTTGTGTTCGACAGCACGCTTGCGCTCGGAGGGGTGTCGCTGCGCGACTGCAAGGGGCGGCAGAGGTCTTTGCTGCAAATATTGTCTGACGCCACTCAGCAGACGCTTGAAATGCAACGGCTACTGACCAACGCTCCTCGCTAGCTGGATTGAAAGCCATGTAGGGCGGGCACTTGTGCCCGCGTCGCAAGCGCCATCCATCGCCACAAGGCGGTTTTTTTGTGGGGTGCGTGCTCTCGCGGGCATGAATGCCCGCCCTGCGGTGCTGTGGCACGATCAGGCGCATGAACTTCACCGAAACCCTCGCCACCCTGCCCGCCGCCGATCACCTGCGCGGCCTTGACGTGCTTGACGCCAGCGGCGCCGTGCTGCACCACATTCCGGCTGCGCCGGGCAAGATGGGCTCGCTGCGCGTGTATGCGGCGCTGGCTGCGCGCTTTGACGGACAACTGAACGACGCCGCCGTGGCGCAAGGGCTGGCCTGGTTTGCCGAGCACGTGGCCGACGCGCGGGCGCGGCCCGGCGCGCACCCCAACATCGACCTGCTGCTGGCCCGCCAGAGCGGGCAGGCCCCGCTGCGGCTGGTGCCGTTGGCGGCTTGAGCGGCAAGCCAAGGCGGATGAATAAAAAGAGAGCTGCTTGCGTACGGTATAAAGGGTTTTTAGGTATAAAAATATCTGAAACTATTTTATACCGTACGCAAGAAGCTCACTTTTTTTATTTTCTGCCACCCATCCTGATGCAGGGCGGCCACCGCCGCCGGGCCTTTACATAACTTCAAGCGCGGCTCACGCAAGCGCCAACGTGCAGCCGTTACGATGTGCCGCCCGTGCCCGTCTGATGTACCCATCTGCCGCGAAAGACGCCGCGAAAAGCGCTGCCGCCAGCCCTCGCGCGCACCCCCTTTCCGCTGCCGACGGGCCTGGGCCGCCTTGAGCCACACTTTGCCGCGACGCCACCCTCGCCAGCCTTCATGCCTGCCCCCATGCCCGCCTCCACGCCCTTGTCCCCACCGCCGCCGCGCCGCCGCGCCTGGCTGGCCTGGCTGCTGGGGCTGTTGCTGATGGCTGCGCTGGCGGGCGGCGCGTATTGGCTGGTGCAGCGCGCCAAGGCGCCTGCAGCGGCATCGGCGCCAGGCGGGCCGCCGGGGCCGGGTGGGCCGGGTGGCCCCGGCGGGCCGCGCGGTGCGGGCAGCGTCACCGTGGGGTCGGCGCAGGCGCGCCAGGGCGAGCTGCCGGTGCTGATCGACGCGCTGGGCACCGTCACGCCGCAGGCCACGGTGGCGCTGGTGCCGCAGGTCTCGGGCACGCTGGCCGAGGTGCTGTTCACCGAAGGCGATCAGGTAAAAAAAGGCCAGCTGCTTGCGCGCATCGACCCGCGCACCTATGAACAGGCACTGGCGCAGGCGCGCGCCACCCGCGCCCGTGACGAGGCGCAGCTGGCCGCCGCGCGCGTGACGCTGGCGCGCTACGAAACGCTGTGGCAGCAAGACTCCATCGCCCGGCAGGAGGTGGACACCCAGGCCGCGCTCGTCCGGCAGCTGACGGCCACCGTGGCCAGCGGCAAGGCGGCCGAAGACGCCGCCGCGCT
>JAUNTQ010000003.1 GCA_030538605.1 Pseudomonadota bacterium | reverse complement strand
CGTCATCCCCCTGGTCACCAGCACGCGCGAAAACTGCCTGGGCGCCGACTGCCCCCAGTTTCGCGCCTGCCACGTCAACCTGGCGCGGCGCGAGGCCATGGCCGCTGACCTGGTCGTCATCAACCACCACCTGTTCTTTGCCGACCTGGCGATTCGCGAAACCGGCATGGCCGAGCTGCTGCCCAGCGTGCGCGTGGTGGTGTTCGACGAAGCGCACCAGCTCAACGAAACCGGCATCCAGTTTCTGGGCGAGCAACTGGCCAGCGGTCAGCTGCTAGATCTTGCGCGCGATGTGCTTGCCGCCGGCCTGCGGCACGCGCGCGGCCTGTCCGACTGGAGTGCGCTGGCCGGCGAGCTGGAAACCGCCACCCGCGCCCTGCGCCTGGCCGTGGGCCACGCCACCGCGCGCGGCAGCACGCGCCTGCGCTGGACAGACACCGTGCCCGACGGCGTGGATGGCCGCGAATGGCCCGCCGCCCTGGCGCGCCTGGCCGCCGCCCTCACTGCCGCCGCCGACGCGCTAGACATGATGAGCGAGCTGGCCCCAGACTTCGCCCGCCTGCATGCGCGTGCCACCCAGCTGGCCGCGCGCGCGCAGCGCTTTGCTGCACCCGCCGCGCCCGAGCTGGTGCGCTGGGCCGACGTGGGCACCGCGCTGCGCCTGGTCGAGTCGCCCCTCGACATCGCCGAAGCCGTGCGCACCCGCCTGCTCGCCGCGCCGAATGAATTGCCGGCGTCGCCTGATGAAGACCAGACGCATGACGACGACCCCCGCCCGCGCGCCTGGATCTTCGTCAGCGCCACGCTGGGCGACGACGAGCGCCTGCGCTGGTTCACCGAACCCTGCGGCCTGCAACAGGCGCAGGTGCTGCGCGTGGGCAGCCCGTTCGACTACGCCCGCCAGGCCGCGCTCTACGTGCCCACGCACATCGCCCGTCCCAACGACCCCGCACACGCCACGCACGTTGCCCAACTCGCGGGCGACGCCGCCGCGCGGCTGGCAGGCCGCACCCTGGTGCTCACCACCACGCTGCGCGCGCTGCGCGGCATTGCCGACCTGCTTGCCGAGCGCTTTGCGGGCAGCGGCATCGAGGTGCTGGCGCAAGGCGCATACCCCAAGCGCGTGCTGATGGAGCGCTTTCGCGCCGGCAACGCGCGCGGGCAGGGCGGCTGCGTGCTGGTCGCCTCGGCCTCGTTCTGGGAAGGCGTGGACATGCCCGGCGATGCGCTGCAATGCGTGGTGATCGACAAACTGCCCTTTCCGCCGCCGGGCGACCCGCTGGTCGAGGCCCGCTGCCGCCGCATCGAGCGTGAAGGCCGCAGCGCCTTTGCCGACTATTCGGTGCCCGAAGCAGCGGTGGCGCTCAAACAGGGTGCCGGGCGCCTGATCCGCCGCGAGACCGACACCGGCCTGCTCGTCATCTGCGACACGCGCCTGGTGCAGATGGGCTATGGCCGCCGCCTGCTGGCCGCGCTGCCGCCCATGCGTCGGCTGGCCTCGCGGGACGCATTCGATGCGGCGCTGGCGGTCTTGCAACCGCGACCCGTGGGTACCGAAGCGGTGGAATGATGGGGCTGAAGCCGACTCTCGTGCGTTGACCCGGTTGCGCAAGCTGCTTTTTCTTGAACGCAAAGACCGCTGAAAGCGGTATTCAGGCTGGCTTGGGGTTTTGGCTTGAATGGGTCGAAATCGCTTGCCTGCAAAGCGCAGGCAGCTATGCATTTGATTGTAATGACCCGCGTCAGGAATGGCAGTCGCGCGTCTCGGTCCAGTCCACGATCAACTGGCGCTCGGCGAAGTACCAGGCGCCGTCCTGCTTGACGAAGGTGTCCAGGTAGCGCAGCGACGCGATCATGATCTTGCGCTGGCCGTCCTGGTGGTACAGGTGGTGGGCCAGGGTGTAGCTCTCGCCCGTGGCACGGTCGCCGTCCAGCGCCACGGTGCTCTGGCCGTTGAAATGCGTGGTGGCTTCGTACTTGTTCAGGTCGTCGAAGATGGGTGCCAGGGCGTCCCGCGATTCGATGGTGTAGGTGGGCGGTGCCTTGTGGCCCGCCATGTAGACGATGAAGCGCGTGTCGGGCGTGAACAGCGCCTGCTGCCCCTTGGCGTCGCGGCGGTCGGCGCAGTGCGCGTAGGCATCGAAAAGCTCGCGAATGGCCAGGCGGTCGGCGGCTTCTTCGGAGCTGATGCGTTGGTGCTTGGTCATGGGGGCCTGGGTGAAAAAAGAGGGGCCAGAAGGGGCACGCGGCGTCAGCCGCTCAGAGGCTTGTCACCAGATCTGCCACCAGGGCTTGTCCGCCCCGCGAAAACCGCGCGTGAGGTAGGTGCTGCCCGGGTAGTTCTGGTCAAGCACGCGCTTGGCGTCGTCGCGCAGCTCGGGCATGTTCAGCCGGTCGTAGGCCAGGGTGAGGATGTACAGCGCTTCTTCCAGCGCGGGCGCGTCGCGGTAGTCGGACAGCGCCTGCTGCGCGCGGTTGACGGCGGCCACGTAGGCACCGCGCTGGTAGTAGTAGCGCGCCACGTGCACTTCATATTGCGCCAGCGCGTTCACGGTGTAGCGCATGCGCGCGCGCGCATCGGGCGTGTAGCGCGAATCGGGAAAGCGCGTGACCAGTTCGCTGAATGACTCGAACGCGTCCTTGGCCGCACGCTGGTCGCGCTCGGACAAATCCTGTCGCGACAGAAAGGCGAACAGCCCCAGCTCTTCGTTGAAGTTGATCACGCCTTTCAGATACAGCGCGTAGTCGATCGCCGGGCTGGCCGGGTGCAGGCGCATGAAGCGGTCAAGCGTGGCAATGGCCTCGGCCTTCTGGCCGTCCTTGAACTGCGCATAGGCCTTGTCCAGCTGCGCCTGCTGCGCCAGCGGCGTGCCGGCGGCGCGGCCTTCCAGCGCTTCGTAAAGGGGGATGGCCTTGTCATAGGCGCCTGCGCTCAGTTCATCGCGCGCTTCGGCGTGGATGCGGTTGGGGCTCCAGCCGGCGGTGCGGTCCACGGGCTTGGACGAGCAGCCCGCCAGCAGGGCCACGCCGAGCATGAGGGCGGTGGCACCGCCACGGGCCGCCGATAATCGGGCGCTTGGCTTGACTGGCATCACGGCGGATTTTCCTTGTGGTTCACAACCGGACGATTGTATCGGCGCACCCGGCGCCACCCGAGGCGGGCGAGGGCGACGACGCCCTGGCGCTCGATGGCGAAGGCGGCGCTGAAACGGAGCTGCGCCGCCTGAGCGTGCCCGCCGCGTGCCACGGCGACCGGCTGGACCGCGCGCTGGCGGCCCTGGTGCCCGAGCTTTCACGCAACTACCTCAGCCAGCTCGTGGCCGATGGCGCGGCGCGTGTCAACGGCAGCGTCGTCACCCGGCCCGCCCACAAGCTGCGCGCGGGCGAGGCGATCGACATCGAGCTGCGCCCCACGCCCATGAGCCAGGCCTTCACGCCCGAGGCCATCCCCCTGCGCGTGCTGCACGAAGACGAGCACCTGGCCATCATCGACAAGCCCGCCGGCCTGGTGGTGCACCCCGCGCCCGGCCACTGGAGCGGCACCTTGCTCAACGCCCTGCTGGCACGCGATGCCAAGGCGGCGCAACTGCCGCGCGCGGGCATCGTGCACCGGCTCGACAAGGACACCAGCGGCCTCATGGTGGTGGCGCGCACCCGCACGGGCATGGACGCGCTGGTGGCGCGCATCGCCGCGCGCGAGGTGCGGCGCGAATACCTGGCCCTGGCTCACCGCCCCTGGCAGGGCGCGCCCGAGCGCGAGGTGGACGCTCCCATCGGCCGCGACGCCCGCAACCGCCTGCGCATGGCCGTGGTCGATCTGGCGCGCCAGCCCGGCAAGGCCGCGCACACCCACTTCACGCTGCTGCAAAACGCGCCCGCCGGCTGCCTGGTGCGCGGCTTGCTGGGCACGGGCCGCACGCACCAGATCCGCGTGCACATGGCCCACCTGGGCCACCCGCTGCTGGCCGATGCGCTCTACGGCGGCGCGCCTGCCGCCGGCATGGCGCGGCAGGCCCTGCACGCGCGGCGGCTGGCTTTCACCCACCCCGTCACCGGCCAGGCGCTGGCTTTCGAGGCCCCGCTGCCCGCCGACATGGCGGCGGCGCTGCAAGAGTGGGGTCTTACAATGCCCGGCGGCGAAACCCCGTCTGTCCCCGCCCCGCCGTCCCCGCTCGCGTGACGGCTCGCTCATCGCCTTCGACCTCCACCGCTTCGGACGCGCACCTCCTCCCTGCGCCTGCCGCCGCCCTCTCTTTTTCAACCCCACCCGCCACCGCCCGTGAACTCAACGGAAGCCAAGCGCATCCTCGAAACCGCGCTCATCTGCGCGCAGCAGCCGCTCACGGTGCGCGAGCTGCGCACGCTTTTCGGCGAGCAGCTGGGTGCCGACACCCTCAAGGAGCTGCTGCACGAGCTGCAACAAGCGTGGACGCCGCGCGGCGTGGAGCTGGTGGCCGTGGCCACCGGCTGGCGCTTTCAGAGTCGGCCCGAGATGCGCGAATACCTCGACCGCCTGCATCCCGAAAAGCCCCCCAGATACACCCGCGCCACGCTGGAGACGCTGGCCATCATCGCGTACCGCCAGCCGGTCACGCGCGGCGACATCGAGGACATTCGCGGCGTCACCGTCAACTCGCAGCTCATCAAGCAGCTGGAAGACCGCGGCTGGGTCGAAGTGATCGGCCACCGCGAAACCGTGGGCCGCCCCGGCCTGTACGCCACCACGCGCCAGTTTCTCGACGACCTGGGGCTGCAATCGCTGGAGCAGCTGCCCCTGCTCGAAAGCCCCTCCGAAGAAGCCATCAGCATGTTCGAGGCCCTGGGCGCAAGTGAAGACGAAGCACCCGCCCCAGCCTCTAACGCCACCGACGCACCCGTTGCCGATCCCGATGCATCTGCTGCCGCAGAGGGCGAAGACGCATCGGATGTGCCGGATGCACCGCCCCCATCCGACGACACCCCCGACCCCGCTGCCGACACCCCGCCACCTTCCGAGGAGCGCACGCCATGAACCCCGACGAGCCGACCGCGCCCACGCCTGACGCGCCCCCCGCATCCGACGCCCCCGCCCGCCCGCCGCGCAAGAAAAAAACGCCCGCCGCCGAGCCAGCGCCACCGGTTGCCGAGGCCGATGCCGCCCCCGACATTGGCACCGACACCGACGCCGACACCGACACCCCCGCCGAAGCCATCGCCTTCGACGACCTCGTCTCCGGCCGCTTCGACGCCGAGGCCGACGCCCCCGCCGCCGCCCCCAAGCGCGTGCTGCTGCCCCAGCCCGAGCAGCCCAAGCTGCACAAGGTGCTTGCGCAGGCGGGCCTCGGTTCGCGGCTGGAGATGGAGCGGCTCATCGCCGAGCGCCGCATCAGCGTCAACGGCCAGATCGCCCACGTCGGCCAGCGCATCCAGTTTGGCGACACCGTCCGCATCGACGGCAGGCCCGTGCGGCTGCGCATCGCCCCGCCGCCCGCACGCGTGCTCGCCTATCACAAGCCCGTGGGCGAAGTCGTCACCATGGACGACCCGCAGAACCGCCCCACCGTGTTCCGCAAACTGCCCCGCCTGCAACCCGGCCAGGGCAAGTGGCAGTCGGTCGGCCGGCTCGACCTGAACACCGAAGGCCTGCTGCTGTTCACCAATTCCGGCGAGCTGGCCAACCGCCTCATGCACCCGCGCTTCGGGCTCGAGCGCGAATACGCCGTGCGCGTGCTCGGTGCCTTGAGCGCCGACGAAAAACAGCGCCTGCTGGATGGCGTGCAGCTCGACGACGGCCCCGCCCAGTTCAGCGCCATCAAGGAAGAAGCGCTGGGCGAGGGCGCCAACCAGTGGTACCGCGTCACCATCAGCGAAGGCCGCAACCGTGAAGTGCGCCGCATGGTCGAAAGCGTGGGCCACGCCGTCAGCCGCCTCATCCGCATCCGCTACGGCGCGATGGTGCTGCCGCGCGGCCTGCGGCGCGGCGCATGGATGGAGCTGCACGAGCGCGACATTCGCGCCCTGGGCGAGGCATCGGGCACGCCCGAGCGCGTCATCCGCGGCGCACCCGAGCCGCGCCCGCTGCCCCAGGACAAACCCCGCAAAGCCCGCAGCGACCGCAGCAAATCCAGCGGCCCCCGCCCCAACATGGCCGGCGCTGGCCGCGCCAAGGACGACGCACCGCGCCCCTTTGCCCCGCGCAGGCGGGCCAGCGGCAGCGGCGACGGCGCGCAGCAGCAGCCCGATGCGCCCAAAACCCCGCAGGGCTACATCGGTGCCGACAGCCTGCAACGCCAGCGCGCCGCCCGCAACGCCGCCGCCAAGCGCGCCGGTGGCGGACGCAAGCGCGGGTGATCTGAGCCGTGCGCACACATTGCGCGGCGTCAGACGCCTCGTGCTCCCTTTCCCTGACGGGAGCGGGCGGGGTGAGGACAGCCCACCGTCGCATCCACCATACGCCCGACATCCCATTGAAATGAGAAGTTTTGATAGCTGCTTGCGTACTTTTTTAAACATTTTCAAATATAAAACAATATGAAAACGTTTAAAAACATACGCAACCAGCTACTGTTTTATTGATTCACCACTTCTTCACACGCCCCCGCCCGCATGCACCAACCCCCGCAGACCCGGTGCGGCGGGCCTTGCCCGTTAGAATCAAAGGCTTTGCCCAGCCGGGCAAAATCCCCATTCAACCCACAGGAAAGCACCTTCACCATGGCCATCGAACGCACCCTCTCCATCATCAAGCCCGACGCCGTCGCCAAGAACGTCATCGGCCAGATTTACGCCCGCTTCGAGGCCGCCGGCCTGAAAGTCATCGCCGCCCGCATGCAGCACCTGTCGCAGCGCGAAGCCGAACAGTTTTACGCCGTGCACAAAGAGCGCCCCTTCTTCAAGGATCTGGTGGACTTCATGGTCTCCGGCCCCGTCATGATCCAGGTGCTGGAGGGTGAAGGTGCCATCGCCAAGAACCGCGAGCTGATGGGCGCCACCGACCCCAAGAAAGCCGACAAAGGCACCATCCGCGCCGACTTCGCCGACAGCATCGACGCCAACGCCGTGCACGGCTCCGACGCGCCCGAAACCGCTGCGAACGAAGTCGCCTTCTTCTTCCCCGGTCTGGCCATCTACAGCCGTTGATCCCTACGCGGCCCCGCCCTGCATGACCGCAGTCAACCTGCTCGACTTCGACCTCGACGGACTGGCCGCGTTCTGCGAGGGCCTGGGCGAAAAGCGCTTTCGCGCCACGCAGCTGTTCCGCTGGATCCACCAGCGCGGCGTGGCCGATTTCAGCCAGATGAGCGATTTGGCCAAGTCGCTGCGCGACAAGCTCACGGGCAAGGCACACGTGGCGGCGCTGCCCGTCATCAGCCAGCATGCGTCGAAAGACGGCACCATCAAGTGGCTGTTCGACGTCGGCGGCGGCAATGCGGTGGAAGCCGTGTTCATCCCCGAAGACGACCGCGGCACGCTGTGCATCTCCTCGCAAGCCGGCTGCGCCGTCGGCTGCCGCTTCTGCTCCACCGGCCACCAGGGCTTCAGCCGCAACCTGAGCACCGCCGAAATCGTTGCCCAGCTCTGGTTTGCCGAGCACTTTTTGCGCAAGCACCTGCAAACCGACGAGCGCGTCATCTCCAACGTGGTGATGATGGGTATGGGCGAGCCGCTACAAAATTATGATCGGCTGATCCCCGCCCTGCGCACCATGCTGCACGACCACGGCTATGGCCTTTCGCGCCGCCGCGTCACCGTCTCCACCTCGGGCGTGGTGCCCATGATCGAGCGCCTGGCGCGCGACTGCCCCGTGGCGCTGGCCGTGTCGCTGCATGCGCCCACCGATGCGCTGCGCGACTCGCTTGTGCCGCTCAACCGCAAATACCCCATCGACGAGCTGCTCGCCACCTGCACCGCCTACCTGGCCGCCGCGCCGCGCGACTTCATCACGATGGAATACTGCATGCTCGACGGCGTGAACGACCAGCCCGAGCACGCGCAGGCACTCATTGCACTGGTGCGCGCGCACGCCGCAGACGGTCTGCGCGTGAAGTTCAACCTCATTCCCTTCAACCCCTTCCCGCAGTCGGGCCTCGTGCGCTCGCCCCTGCCGCGCGTGCAGGCTTTCGCGAAACTTTTGAACGACGCAGCTATCGTCACCACCGTGCGCAAGACGCGCGGTGACGACATCGACGCCGCGTGCGGCCAGCTCGCTGGCGACGTGCAAGACCGCACCCGCGTGCAAGAGCGCATGGCCCGCCAGCGCACGGTGGTGCTTCATCTGGTGACGACATCGGGCACTGAAAAGGTGGACTCATGAACCCAAGCCACGCCCTTCGGGCCCATCCAACCATCGCATCCGCCATCGCATCTCCCCGCTGGGCGCTGCTTCTGATCGCCGCCTGCTGGCTGGCCGTGCTGGCCGGCTGCGCCACCACGCCCGGCATGGGCGGCACCGAGACCGAGCTGCGCACCGCCGCCGACGACTCCGACGCCCGCAAGCGCGCCCGCGCCCGCCTCACCCTGGCGGCCAGCTATTTCGAACACGGCCAGCACGCCGTTGCGCTCGAAGAGCAAAAACGCGCCCAGCAGGCCGACCCCAGCTTCGCCGATGCCTACAACCTGGGCGGCCTCATCTACATGGCCATGGGCGAAACGCAGCTGGCGCAGGCCAACTTCCAGCGCGCCATCTCGCTCAACGGGCGCGACGCCGACGCCATGCACAACCTGGGCTGGCTCTACTGCCAGCAGGGCAACCATGCCGAGTCCACCGCCATGTTCCAGCGCGCCGTGGCCGTGCCCGGCTACACCGGGCGCGCCAAGACGCTCATGACCCAGGGCGTGTGCGAAGCCCGCGCGGGCCAGACCGAAGCGGCCGAGGCCACGCTCATGCGCTCCTACGAACTCGACGCCGGCAACCCCGTCACCGCCTTCAGCCTGGCCAAGCTGCTCTACAACCGGGGCGACAACGAGCGCGCGCAGTTCTACACCCGCCGCCTCAACAACAGCGAGCTGGCCAACGCCGAATCGCTGTGGCTGGGCATCAAGGTCGAGCGCCGCCTGAACAACCAGCAAGCCGTGCAGCAACTGGCCTCGCAACTGCGCCGCCGCTTTCCGCAGTCGCCCGAGCTGATCGCCTATGAAAGAGGGGCTTTCGATGACTGAGCGCGACACCCCCGACGTGCGCCACACCGGTTTCGGCGAAAGCACCACTGCCGCTGCCGGCCTGCCCGGCACCCAGCCCGCGCCCCTCACCCCTGAGGCCGCCAGCCAGCCCGCCACCGCCGGCACCATGCTGCGCCAGCTGCGCGAATCGGCGGGCGTGGACACCGCCCTGCTGGCCAGCGCCATGAAGGTGTCGCTGCAAAAACTTGAGGCGCTGGAGGCCGACCGGCTCGACCTGCTGCCCGACGTCACTTTCGCGCGCGGCCTGGCTTCGGCCATCTGCCGCGCCTTCGGCGTTGACCCGGCTCCCGTGCTGGAGCGCATGCCCGTGTCCGCGCCCGGCCTGCGCCCCACCGGGCAAAAAAGCATCAACCAGCCTTTTCGCCGCACCGGCGACGGCCCCACGCCCATGCTCGCCAGCAGCTTCTCCAAGCCGCTGCTCTACGCCGTGGGCGCGCTGCTGCTGGGCGCAGCGGCCCTGTGGCTGCTGCCCACGCTGCCCATTCAGCTTGGCGCGCCCGCCAACGGCAACGCGCCCGCGGCCGATGGCGTGGTGAGCGAGCCCGTCACCCCCTTCGCCGCCACCGAGCCGCCTACGTCCGCCGAAATGCCCGAAGGCGCAGCCGTTGCCGAGCAGCCCTTGCCCACGGCATCAGCGCCCGCGCTGGCCGCCTCCGCCGCCGCATCCGTGCCTGCCGCTGCCGCTGCCGCTGCCGCCGCCGCCGCGCCGCGCGGCACCATCGTCTTTACCGCCACGGGCGAAACCTGGGTCACCGTGCGCGATGCAGGGGGCGCAGCGCTGCTCAACCGCGCGCTCAACGCGGGCGACGCCGTGGGCGTCAGCGGCACGCCGCCGCTGTCCGTCACCATTGGCCGCAAAGACGCCGTCACCGTCACCGTGCACGGCAAGCCTTTCGACCACCGCTCGCTCAGCCGCACCCCTGTCAGCCGCTTTCAGGTGGACTGATGACCGACACCCGCATGCACCCCATCGCCGTGGCCCAGCCTGCCGCGCGCCGCAGCCGCCAGGCCCGCGTGGCCTGGGGCGCGCGCACCGTCACCGTGGGCGGCAGCGCCCCCGTGCGCGTGCAGTCCATGACCAACACCGACACCGTGGACGCCATCGGCACCGCCATCCAGGTCAAAGAACTCGCCCTGGCCGGCAGCGAGCTGGTGCGCATCACCGTCAACACGCCCGAAGCCGCCGCCCAGGTGCCCTACATCCGCGAGCAGCTCGACCGCATGGGCGTCGACGTGCCGCTGATCGGCGACTTCCACTACAACGGCCACCGCCTGCTGACCGACTTCCCCGACTGCGCGCAGGCCCTGTCCAAATACCGCATCAACCCCGGCAACGTCGGCAAGGGCGCCAAGAAAGACACGCAGTTCGGCCAGATGATCGAAGCCGCGCTGAAGTGGAACAAGCCCGTGCGCATCGGCGTCAACTGGGGCAGCCTCGACCAGGAGCTGCTCGCGGGCCTGATGGACGACAACGCCGCTCGCGCCACGCCGTGGGAAGCGCGCCAGGTGATGTACGAAGCGCTCATCCAGTCCGCCATCGGCTCTGCCGAGCGTGCCGTCGAAATGGGCATGGACGCGAGCCAGGTCATCCTGAGCTGCAAAGTCAGCGGCGTGCAGGATCTGATAGCGGTTTACCGCGAACTGGCGCGCCGCTGTGACTACCCGCTGCACCTGGGCCTGACCGAAGCCGGCATGGCCACCAAGGGCACCGTGGCCTCCAGCACCGCGCTGGCCATCCTGCTGCAAGAAGGCATTGGCGACACCATCCGCGTCAGCCTCACGCCCCAGCCCGGCGAAGCGCGCACGCAAGAGGTGGTCATCGCCTCCGAAATCCTGCAATCCCTCGGCCTGCGCATCTTCGTGCCCAGCGTCACCGCCTGCCCCGGCTGCGGGCGCACCACCAGCACCACGTTTCAAGAGCTGGCCAAGCAGATCGACGACCACCTGCGCGCGCAAATGCCCGTGTGGCGTGCGCAATACCCCGGGGTTGAAACGCTCAAGGTGGCGGTGATGGGGTGCATCGTCAATGGCCCCGGTGAAAGCAAACACGCCGACATCGGCATCAGCCTGCCCGGCACCGGCGAAGCCCCCGCCGCCCCCGTCTTCATCGACGGCGAAAAGGCCATGACCCTGCGCGGCGAGCACATCGCGCAAGAGTTCCACACCATCGTCGAGCAGTACATCGCGCGGCGTTTTGGCGCGGTGCGGGCCTGAGCGTCAGGCCCTGTCGGCAGGGTGGGTGCCTGCACCCACGGCGTCCTCTCGCCCCCGCTTTGCAGGGCTAGAATTTCCCGCATGATCGAGGTTGGCACGCCACTGCTGAAACCGCTTGCCCGCAAGTACATCTGGTGGAAAACACCAGACGAGGCGCTGGCCATGCCCGAGCGGGTGATTGCCCAGGTGATGAACATCGGCGAATACGGCGACGTGCAGGCGCTGGCCGCCCAAGTGGGCGATGCGGTGCTGCGCGAGGTGCTGACGCACGCACAGGCGGGGCAGTTCAGTGCGCGTTCCTGGGCCTACTGGCATTACCGCCTGGGCCTGTCGGCGCTGGAGCGGGTGCCGCCCCTGCCGGTGCGCGGGCTGGGCTGACACCTCATGTTCAAGCCCTGCATGGCGGTGTTGCCGCCCGCGCAAAAGCATCTGTGGCCTCAATTGGCCAACGCCGCGCCGCTGGGCTTCACCTTGTACGGTGGCACGGCGATCGCTTTGCGGCTGGGACACCGGTTTTCGGTGGATTTCGATTTTTTCTCCGACCAGCCGCTGAACCGGCAAGCCCTGCACGCGGCTTTGCCGTGGCTGGCGCGGGCGACGACGGTGCAGGACGACGGCAACGCATGGACGGTGCTTGCCGATGGCGCGGCTGCTGGCGGCGATGGCACGGACGAGACGGTGAAGGTTTCCTTCTTCGGTGCCATTCAGTTTGGGCGGGTGGGCGAGCCGTCGTTCACCGATGACGGCGTTTTGCGGGTGGCGTCGCTGGACGATCTGCTGGCGACCAAGGTCAAGGTCGTGCTGCAGCGCGCCGAAGCCAAGGACTATCGCGACGTCGCCGCGATGGTGAGTGGCGGGGTGAGTCTGTCGCGTGCACTGGCGTCCGCGCGATTGCTCTACGGCCCCAACTTTCAGCCGAGCGAAAGCATGAAAGCGCTGGTCTATTTCAATGACGGCGACCTGCCAACCCTGAGTACCGCCGAAAAGCAGACGCTGGTCGATGCGGTGAAGGCCGTGCGCGATCTGCCCGACGTGGCTTTGCGTTCGCGCAGCATCGGCGTTTGAAGCCGCCGCAACACCGGGTCGATGGCGGCGGTGATTCTGTTATCTTTGCCCGCGCCCGCACCGGTGGCATGCCCTTGGTGCGGGTTTCATTTTTTTGAGTAAAAATGGCATTTTGCGCTTATGGGGTAAGCGCAAGAAGCTATAAATTTAATAGTATTTCAAATGTCGAAAATCACCGCCATCAAAGGCATGAACGACATCCTGCCGCCTGAGTCGGCGCGCTGGGAATGGCTCGAATCCATCGTGCGCCGCGTGATGGCCGAGCACGCCTACCGCAACGCGCGCACGCCCATCATGGAGCTGACGCAGCTGTTCACGCGCGGGCTGGGCGAGGTGACGGACATTGTCGAGAAGGAGATGTATTCCTTCCAGGACCGGCAAGACAAGCACGGCGACGCCGACCACCTGAGCCTGCGCCCCGAAAACACCGCCGGCATGGTGCGCGCCGTGGTCGAGCACAACCTGCTCTACGACGGCGGCAAGCGCCTTTTCTACATGGGCCCCATGTTCCGCCGCGAGCGGCCGCAGCGCGGGCGCTACCGGCAGTTTCACCAGATCGGGGCCGAGGCGCTGGGTTTTGGCGGGCCGGAGGTCGATGCCGAGCTGATCCTGCTGGCCGTGGCCCTGTGGCGCGAATTGGGCATCCAGAACTGGCGGCTGGAGCTCAACAGCCTGGGCCAGCCCGACGAGCGGCGCGAGCACCGCGCAGCGCTCATCGCCTACCTTGAAGCGCACGCCGACCAGCTCGACGAAGACGCCCGCCGCCGCCTGCACAGCAACCCGCTGCGCATCCTCGACACCAAGAACCCCGCCATGCAGGCGTTGGTCGAAGGCGCGCCCAGGCTGATGGACTACCTGGGCGAGGCCTCGCGCCAGCACTTCGAAGCGGTGCAGGCCATCCTCGCGGCCAGCGGCGTGCAGTGGCGCATCAACCCCCGCCTGGTGCGCGGGCTGGACTACTACAACCTCACGGTGTTCGAGTTCATCACCGACAGCCTGGGCGCGCAGGGCACCATTTGCGGCGGCGGTCGTTACGACTATCTGATCGAGCAGATCGGCGGCAAACCCGCCCCCGCCGTGGGCTGGGCCATCGGCGTCGAGCGCGTGCTGGAGCTGCTGAAGGAAGAGGGCGTGCACACGCTGCCACCCGTGCCCGACGCCTACGCCGTCATCCCCGACGCCGCCGTGCTGCCCGCCGCCATGCACTGCCTGCAACAGCTGCGCGCGCTGGGCGTGGCCGTGCAGATGCACGCGGCGGCAGGGCAGGGCGAGGGCATGGGCAGCATGAAAAGCCAGTTCAAGAAGGCCGACGCCAGCGGCGCGCGCTTTGCCCTCGTCTTCGGTGCCGACGAGGTGGCGGCGGGCGAAGTCACGCTCAAAGCCCTGCGCGACGGCGCGGGCGCGCAGCTCCGCCAGTCGCTGGCCGAGCCGGCGGCCTGGGCGGCCACCCTAAAATCGACCGATTGAACACACAAGCATTCACACAGGCATTCGCAGGCACACATGGCAAAGCATCTCGACCTTGAAGAACAGGAACAACTTGACCAGTTCAAGCACTTCTGGAACCGCTGGGGCAACCTCATCACCTGGGGGCTGATCGTCGTGCTCGGCGCGTATGCCGCCTGGAACGGCTGGCAATACTGGGAGCGCCGCCAGGGCGCGCTGGCCTCGGCCATGTACGACGAAATCGCCCGCGCCGCCAATGCGGGCGACACCGCCCGCGTGGAGCGCGCCTTTGGTGACTTGCAGTCGCGCTACGGCCGCACCACCTACGGCGCGCAGGCCGGCCTGCTGGTGGCCAAGGTGATGGCCGAGCAGGACAAGCCCGCCGAAGCCCGCGCCGCCCTGGCCTGGGTGGCCGACAAGGCCCCCAATGACGGCCTGAAAGCCATTGCGCGCCTGCGCCTGGCCTCGGTGCAAGTGGGCGAGCAGGCGTATGACGACGCGCTCAAGACCCTCTCCGGCAGCTTCCCCGCCGCCTATACCGCGCTGGCGGCCGACCGCCGCGGCGACGTGCTGCTGCTGCAAGGCAAGCGCAGCGAAGCCGCCACCGAATACGGCAAGGCCTACCAGGGCCTGGGCGGCGACAACGCCGAATACCGCCGCATGGTCGGCATCAAGCTCAACGCGCTGGGCATCAACCCCGACGCCGCCGTCGCAAGGGCCGCTTCATGAACACGCCGCGCCACGCTTTTTCGCCCACCGCGCTGACGCTGGGCCTCAGCCTGCTGGCTGCCGCCGTGCTGGCTGGCTGCGCCGGCGGCTCGGCCCGGCCCACACCGGCCGAGTTGCCGCCCAACGAGGCGCTGGTGGCCGTGCGCCAGGCCTGGACGGCGCGCATCCCCGCCGTCAACCTGCCGCTGCAAGTCAACGTGCACGGCACGCACCTCACCCTGGCGGGCAGCGACGGCACCGTCGTCACGCTGGATGCCGCCAGCGGTGCCGAACGTGGCCGCGCCAGCGTGGGCGAAGCGCTGTCTGCCGCAGCCGGCAGCGACGGCACCGTCACCGCCGTGGTCACCCGCGCCAACCAGCTCGTCGCCCTGCAAGGCGCGCGCGAACTCTGGCGCTACCGCCTGCCCACGCAAAGCTACACCGCGCCGCTGGTGGCCGGTGGCCGCGTGTTCGTGCTGGGGGCCGATCGCTCGCTCACCGCCCTTGACGGGCAAAGCGGCGACCTGCTCTGGAACGTGCAGCGCCCCGCCGAGCCGCTGGTGCTGCGCCAGGCCGGCGTGCTGATGGCCGTGGGCAACACCCTGGTGGCCGGCATGGCGGGCCGCATGGTCGGTGTCAACCCCGACACCGGCGCGGTGCGCTGGGAAGCGCCCCTGGCCGCCGCGCGCGGCACCAATGACGTGGAGCGCCTGGTCGATCTGGTCGGCGGCGTGCGCCGCGAAGGCAGCGTGGTCTGCGCGCGCGCCTTCCAGGCCGCCGTGGGCTGTGTGGACACCTACAACGGCAACCT
This sequence comes from Pseudomonadota bacterium, assembly GCA_030538605.1. Taxonomy (GTDB): domain Bacteria; phylum Pseudomonadota; class Gammaproteobacteria; order Burkholderiales; family Burkholderiaceae_C; genus Ottowia. The sequence goes on along the minus strand of JAUNTQ010000003.1, from coordinate 81,696 downwards.
GGCCTGGACGCGCCCGGCCAACGGCGCCACCGGCGTGGCGGGCGACGCAGAGCACGTCTTCGGCGCCGAATCCGATGGCCGCGTCATGGCCTGGCGCGCCGACACCGGCGAGCGCGCCTGGTCCAGCGAGCGCCTGCGCTGGCGCCAGCTCACCGGCCCGCTGGTGCTGGGCCGCTCCGTCATCATGGGCGACAGCACGGGTCTCGTGCACATGCTCGCGCGCGAAGACGGTCGCCCCCTCAACCGCATGAGCACCGACAGCTCCGGCGTCGCCGCCACCCCCGTCGTCGCAGGCAACACGCTGGTGGTCGTCACCCGCAGCGGCGGCGTTTACGGCTTCGTGCCGGATTGACGCCAGCCTCTTGGTGGGTCTTGTGTCGGCTCCTTCCCCCCGCTGGGGGAAGGCAGGGATGGGGGCTGACCACCTTTGATGAATCCAGCGTGGTTGGCCCCCACCCCAACCCTCCCCCAGCGGGGGAGGGAGCAACAGCCGTCTGATTGGCTTTGGCCCCCGTAGGGCTGAACCCCGAAGGGATTCCGCCTTCTGTTCGCCGAATGGTTGGGATTGATAAAAAAAGGAGCTTCTTGCGCACGTTATTAAACATTTTCAGATACTTTTATATCTGAAATCGTTTAAAAACGTACGCAAGCGGCTCCTGTTTTATTTTCTATCCACCATCTCCCCAACCGGTGCCAACCAGCCGCCGTACCATTGCTCCTTTTTGCCCGGCGGGCCATGTGCCCGGCTTGTCGCCCATGAAACCCGTCCTCGCCCTGGTGGGCCGCCCCAACGTCGGCAAATCCACCCTGTTCAACCGGCTCACCAAAAGCCGCGACGCCATCGTCGCCGACTACGCCGGCCTCACGCGCGACCGGCACTACGGCCAGGGCCGCCTGGGCAGGCGCGAATACATCGTCATCGACACCGGCGGCTTCGAGCCCGAAGCAGGCGACGGCAGCATCTTCCGCGAGATGGCCCGTCAGACGCGCCAGGCCATCGCCGAGGCCGACGTCGTCATCTTCGTCGTCGATGCGCGCGGCGGCCTGTCGGGGCAAGACCACGACATCGCCCGCGAACTGCGCCGCCTGGGCAAAACCTGCCTGCTCGTGGCCAACAAGGCCGAAGGCATGCACGAAGGCGCGCAGCTGGCCGAGTTCTACGAGCTGGGCCTGGGCGAAGTGCTGCCCGTGTCCGCCGCCCACGGCCAGGGCGTGCGCGGCATGCTCGACGCCGCGCTCGACGCGCTCGGCATGCCCGAGCCCGAGGACGACCCCCAGCCCGACCCCGAAGCCCCCATCCGCCTGGCCGTCGCCGGGCGCCCCAACGTCGGCAAATCCACCCTCATCAACACCTGGCTGGGCGAAGAACGCCTGGTCGCCTTCGATCTGCCCGGCACCACGCGCGACGCCATCACTGTCGACTTCGAGCGCAACGGCCAGCGCTTCGAGCTCATCGACACCGCCGGCCTGCGCCGCAAGGGCAAGGTGTTCGAGGCCATCGAGAAGTTCTCCGTCGTCAAGACCCTGCAAGCCATTGAAAGCGCCAACGTCGTGCTGCTGCTGCTCGACGCCGAGCAAGGCGTGACCGACCAGGACGCGCACATCGCCGGCTTCATCCTCGACGCCGGGCGCGCCGTCGTGCTGGCCGTCAACAAGTGGGACGCGGTGGACGAATACCAGCGCGAACTCGTCGTGCGCTCCATCGAAACGCGCCTGGCGTTCCTGAAGTTTGCCGAGCTGCACTTCATCTCCGCCAAGAAGCGCCAGGGCCTTGGCCCACTGTGGAAGTCCATCGCCGGCGCGCACAAGGCCGCCATGCGCAAGATGCCCACGCCGCAAATCACCCGCGTGCTGCAGGAAGCCGTGCAATTTCAGCAGCCCAAGCGCAGCGGCATGTACCGCCCCAAGCTGCGCTACGCCCACCAGGGCGGCATGAACCCGCCCGTCATCGTGGTGCACGGCAACTCGCTCGAAGGCGTGACCGACGGCTACCGGCGCTACCTCGAAGGGCGCTTTCGCAAGGCCTTCGATCTGACCGGCACCCCGCTGCGCGTCGAGATGAAAACCGCGCGGAACCCTTACGCCGACAAGGACTCATAACCCATTCGCCTGCCGCCCGGCATGCCCCTTGTCATCGGCGCTGCCACCCCCATGTGGTAAGTTCCACCCCCCTCAACCAACACTTCCGAACACGGAGAATATCGTGAGCAATAAAGGGCAACTCCTACAAGACCCGTTCCTCAACACCCTGCGCCGAGAGCACATTCCCGTGTCCATTTACCTGGTCAACGGCATCAAGCTCCAGGGGCAGATCGAGTCTTTCGACCAATACGTCGTGCTGCTGCGCAACACCGTCACCCAGATGGTCTACAAGCACGCCATCTCCACCATCGTGCCTGGCCGCGCGGTGAACTTCCAGGCCAACGGCGACAACCCCGAAGCCGAAGCCAAGTAAGCCCCCGGTCAGCACCCCAGCAGCGGCATTTGCTCTGATAAAAAGAGCAAATGCCGCCTTCTTTCGCCCCTCACCTTTTCCAAGCCATTGCCCACCACCGAAGCCGCCGAACCCGACCGCACTGCCACCATCCTGGTAGGGGTGGACTTGGGCGCGCCGCACTTCGACGGCGAACTGCAAGAGCTGGGCCTGCTGGCTGAAACCGCCGGCCTGCGCCCCGTGGCGCGCCTGGCCTGCAAGCGCAAGGCACCCGATGCCGCACTGTTCGTGGGCAGCGGCAAGGCCGACGAAATCCGCGAGCTGGCCACCGTGCACGGCGCCAGCGAAGTGCTGTTCGACCAGGCGCTCAGCCCCGTGCAGCAGCGCAACCTCGAACGCGCCATCGGCCTGCCCGTCAACGACCGCACCCTGCTCATCCTCGAAATCTTCGCCCAGCGCGCCCGCAGCCACGAGGGCAAGCTGCAAGTCGAGCTGGCGCGCCTGCAATACCTCAGCACCCGCCTCGTGCGCCGCTGGAGCCACCTGGAGCGCCAGCAAGGCGGCATTGGCGGGCGCGGCGGCCCGGGCGAGACGCAGATCGAACTTGACCGCCGCATGATCGGCGAATCCATCAAGCGCACGAAAGAGCGCCTCGTCAAGGTCAAGCGCCAGCGCCAGACCCAGCGCCGCCAGCGCGAGCGGCAGGGCGCGTTCAACATTTCGCTGGTGGGCTACACCAACGCGGGCAAGTCCACGCTGTTCAACGCGCTGGTCAAGGCCCGTGCCTATGCGGCCGACCAGCTCTTTGCCACGCTCGACACCACCACGCGTCAGCTCTATCTGGGCGACAGCGAAGGCGGCGGGCGCTCCGTCTCGCTGTCCGACACCGTGGGCTTCATCCGCGACCTGCCGCACGGCCTGGTCGAAGCGTTCGAAGCCACCTTGCAGGAAGCCGCCGACGCCGACCTGCTGCTGCACGTGGTCGATGGTGCCAACCCCGCCTGGCACGAACAGATGACCGAGGTGCAGCGCGTGCTGCACGAAATCGGTGCGGCAGAGGTGCCGCAACTGGTGGTGTTCAACAAACTCGACGCGCTGGACGACGCCCAGCGCCCCCTGGCCCTGCAAGACCTGATGGAGCAAGACGGCCAGACCCGGCCCCGCATCTTCGTCAGCGCCGGCACGGGCGAGGGCCTGCCCCTGCTGCGCGCCGAGCTGGCGCGCCGCGCACACGCCGCCCCCCGGCGCGGGGCTTCCGCATCCGAAACCCCATCGCCCATTGGGCACAATGATGGGTTGCACAGTGAAGTAGCCAAACAATGAAAGACCGCTTCAGCACCCTGCGTCCGCCCAGCTGGCCGACGCGCATCCGGGGCATGTTCAACCTGAACGATCCCGGCTGGGGACGTGGCGACGAGCCGAACAACCAGGGCGAATCGCGCCCTGACGACCGTCCCGCTTCGCCGCCCGAGCAGCAGCGCCCCCCCCAGCAAGCACCACAACAGCCCCCGCGCGGGCGCGGCCCCAACCAGGGCCCGCCCGATCTGGACGAGCTGTGGCGCGACTTCAACCGCAAGCTGGGCGGCCTCTTTGGCGGCCAGGGCGGCGGCGGCCGTGGCGGCATGCCCGGTGGCGGCGGTGGCGGCAACTTCCAGCCCGACATGAAGTTTGCCGGCGTGGGGGCAGGCCTGATCGCCGTCGTCGCCGTCATGCTCTGGCTGGCCTCGGGCATCTTCATCGTGCGCGAAGGCGAGCAGGCCGTGGTCACCACCTTCGGCCAATACAACAGCACGCGCAACCCCGGCCTGAACTGGCACATGCCCTGGCCCGTCCAGCGGCAGGAAACCGTGCGCGTGCAGCAGATCCGCTCGGTCGACGTGGGGCGCGACAGCACCATCAAGGGCACCGGCCTGCGCGACTCGGCCATGCTCACCAAGGACGAGAACATCGTCGACATCAAGTTCGCCGTGCAATACCGCCTCAGCAGCGCGCGCGACTACCTCTTCGTCAGCCGCGACCCCGACGACTCCGTCGTGCAGGTGGCCGAAAGCGCCGTGCGCGAAGTGGTGGGCAGCATGACCATGGACGAAGCCATGGCCGAGCAGCGCGACCAAATCGCCCCGCGCGTGCGCGACCTCATGCAGGCCATCCTCGACCGCTACCGCGTCGGCATCGACGTGGTGGCCGTCAACATGCAGCAAGGCGGCGTGCGCCCGCCCGAGCAGGTGCTGGCCGCGTTCGAAGACGTGCTGCGCGCAGGCCAGGAAAGCGTGCGCGCCAGAAACCAGGCCGAGGCCTACCGCAACGACGTGGTGCCGCGCGCCACCGGTACGGCCGACCGCCTCAAGGCCGAGGCCGACGGCTACAAGGCGCGCATCGTCGCCCAGGCAGAAGGTGATGCGCAGCGCTTCAGCTCGGTGCTGACCGAGTACCAGCGCGCGCCCGGTGTCACCCGCGACCGCATGTACATCGACACCATGCAGCAGATCTACAGCGGCGTGAACAAGGTCATCGTGGACAGCCGCTCCGGCAACAACCTGATGTACCTGCCGCTCGACAAGGTCATGCAGGCCGCAGGTGCGCAAGCCCCCGCAGCGGCGGCGACGGCCACTGCCCCGGCCAACACGCCCGCGCCTGCCGCCCAGCCCGCCGATACCCGCGCGCGCGACAGCAGCCGCAGCCGCGAACGCGAAACCCGGTGACATGACATCCCCCCTGAGCCGCCTTCGGCGTCATCCCCCCAGGGGGACGGTGCCAGTGACCGGGGAAACCCCGGCCACGGCACCCGCGAATGGTCTGCTCCGCGACCTCCTGACTTGGCGCGCATCCCATGGGCTGCCAATGGCGCAACGCGATACGGATAACTGAAATGAACAAGATCGGATTCATTGGAACCACCCTTCTCATCGCGCTGGTGCTGGCGACCTCGGCCATGTTCGTGGTGGATCAGCGCCAGTACGGCGTGGTCTATCAGCTTGGCCAGATCCAGAAGGTCATCGTCGAGCCGGGGCTCAACTTCAAGATGCCCGTGGTGCAGAACGTCAACTATCTCGACAAGCGCCTGCTGACGCTGGCCAGCATGGACACCGAACCCATGCTCACCGCCGAGAAGCAGCGCATGGTGATCGACTGGTACATGAAGTGGCGCATCAGCCGGCCCGAGGAATACATCCCCAGCGTGGGGCGCGATGAAAGCGCCGGCGCGCTGCAACTCAACCGCGTGGTGCGCAACGCCTTCCAGGAAGAGATCAACCGCCTCACCGTGGCCGAGATCATCTCCTCGCGCCGCGAAGAGCTGATGGATGCCGTCAAGCGCAAGGTCACCGCAGCCGTGGGCGGCGAACGCCCCTGGGGCATCGAGATCGTGGACGTGCGCCTGACCCGCGCCGACTACTCCGAGTCCATCACCGAATCCGTCTATGGCCGCATGCAGGCCGAACGCACGCGCGTGGCCAACGAACTGCGTGCCACGGGCGCAGCCGCTGCCGAAAAAATCCGTGCCGAAGCCGACCGCGAGCGCGAAGTCACCGTGGCCAACGCCTACCGCGACGCCGAGATCGTGCGCGGCCAGGGCGATGCCGAAGCCACCCGCGTCTACGGCGAGGCCTTTGGCCGCGACCCCAAGTTCGCCGAGTTCTACCGCAGCCTCGACGCCTACAAGGCCAGCGTGGGCAAGCCCGGCGACGTGCTGGTGATCGACCCGGCCGCGTCCGTGTTCTTCAAGAACATGCAGCAGCCCTGACCGGCAGCCCGCGCGCCAGCGGCGGCGCGCGGCCCGGTTGGGCGCCCACCCTGGCATGGATGCAAGCACCTGGTTGGCGGCCCTGGGCCTGGCCCTGATCATCGAGGGGCTGATGCCCTTCATTGCGCCCGGCGCCTGGCGCGAGGCCTTCAGCCAGCTCTTGCGCATGCAGGACGGACAGATCCGCTTCTTCGGCCTGCTGGCGCTGGCAGGCGGGCTGGCCCTGATCTGGCTGGCCTGAGCCTGGAAACGGCCTCAAGGCCGCGTGCGCCGGGCGCGCAAAACGATGTCAGTAGAATCGCGTTTTTAACAGCCTGCGAAAGCTGCTTTCCTCATGTCCGCCTGGCTCCTGCCGGATCACATCGCTGACGTTCTGCCCTCGGAGGCCCGGCACATTGAGGAGCTGCGCCGCCAACTGCTCGATACCGCCCGTGGTTATGGTTACGAGCTGGTCATTCCGCCCCTGATCGAGCACCTGGAGTCCCTGCTCACCGGCACCGGCGAGGCGCTCAATCTGCAAACCTTCAAGCTTGTCGACCAGCTCTCGGGCCGCTCGCTTGGCCTGCGCGCCGACACCACGCCGCAGGTCGCGCGCATCGACGCCCACCTGCTGGGCCGCGCCGCCGTCACCCGCCTGTGCTACTGCGGCCCCGTGCTGCACACCCGCCCCGAGCGCCCTCACGCCACGCGCGAGCCTTTGCAGTTCGGTGCCGAGGTCTACGGCCATGCCGGGCGCGAGGCCGATCTGGAAATCCTGCAACTCGCGCTCGACTGCCTGCGCGCCGCACCCGTCAGCGGCCTCAGCGTCGACCTGGCCGACACGCGCATCGTGCGCGCGCTGCTGGCCGGCGTGATGGTGGACGCCGAGCGCCTCACGCAGGTACACGCGGCGCTGGCCGCCAAGGACGCCAGCGCGCTGCGCGAATGCACAGAAGGCTTTCCTGCCGCCGCGCGCGAAGGGCTGCTGACGCTGGTCGGCCTGTATGGCGACGCCGCCGTGCTGGATGAAGCCGAAAAATCCCTTCCGCCCTTGTCTGGCGTGCGCGACGCGCTATCCATATTGAGATGGCTGGCCTCGCGCCTGGAAGGCGTGCAGGTCACGTTTGACCTGGCCGATGCGCGCGGCTGGGGCTATTACACCGGCGCGCGCTATGCCGTGTATGCCCAAGGCGCGGGCGATGCCTTGCTGCGCGGCGGCCGCTACGACGGCGTGGGCGCGGTGTTTGGCCACCGGCTCGACCGCGAGCGCCCCGCCGTCGGCTTCAGCCTGGACGTGAAGCAGCTCGCGCGCGTGGCCGCGCCGCACCCCTTGCGCACCGCCATCCGCGCGCCCTGGAGCGACGCACCCGCGCTGCACGCCGCCGTGGCCGAGCTGCGTGCGCGCGGCGACACCGTGGTGTGCGTGCTGCCGGGGCAGGACGGCCAGATCGACGAATTCCACTGCGACCGCGAACTGGCCCAGGTGGCTGGCCAGTGGGTCGTGCAACCCATTGAAGGCAAGTGACATGAACAACACCACCGGACGCAACGTCGTCGTCGTCGGCTCCCAGTGGGGCGACGAAGGCAAGGGCAAGCTGGTCGACTGGCTGACCGAAAGCGCCCAGGGCGTGGTGCGCTTTCAGGGCGGGCACAACGCCGGGCACACCCTTGTCATCAACGGCGTCAAGACTGCACTGCACCTCATTCCCAGCGGCATCATGCGCCCCGGCGTGACCTGCTACATCGGCAACGGCGTGGTGCTTTCGCCCACCAAGCTGCTGGAGGAGATCGAGGGCCTGGAAAAAGCCGGTGTGCAAGTGCGTGATCGCCTGCGCATCAGCGAAGCCTGCCCGCTCATCCTGCCCATCCACGCCGTGCTGGACGTGGCGCGCGAAGCCGCGCGCGAGCAGGGCGGCAGCGAAAAGATCGGCACCACGGGCCGCGGCATCGGCCCGGCGTATGAGGACAAGATCGCCCGCCGCGCCCTGCGCGCGCAAGACCTGAAATACCCAGAGCGCTTCGCCGCCAAGCTGCGCGAGCTGCTGCGCCTGTACAACTTCGTGCTCACCGGCCTGCTTGATTCGCGCGCCCTGGCTTTCAGCGAGGCACTGGCACCGTATCTGAAAGATGGCGAATTGCAGTTCGATCCCATCCACGACGAGGCCATGCGCCAGGCCGAGGCCGTCAAGCCCATGCTGGCCGACGTCTCGCGCGAGCTGAACGAAGCGCACAAGAACGGTGCCAACCTGCTGTTCGAAGGCGCGCAGGGAACGCTGCTCGACGTCGATCACGGCACCTACCCGTTCGTGACCAGCAGCAACTGCGTGGCAGGCAACGCGGCTGTGGGCGCAGGCGTGGGCCCGGGCATGCTGCACTACGTGCTGGGCATTACCAAGGCGTATTGCACGCGCGTGGGCGGCGGGCCGTTTCCCACCGAACTCGACTGGGAAACCCCCGGCACCCCCGGCTGGCACATGGCCACCGTGGGCGCTGAAAAAGGCGTGACCACGGGCCGCAACCGGCGCTGCGGCTGGTTTGACGCGGCGCTGCTCAAGCGCAGCGCGCAGGTCAATGGCCTCAGCGGCCTGTGCATCACCAAGCTCGACGTGCTCGACGGCCTGCCCGAGCTGAAGCTGTGCATCGGCTACGAACTCGACGGCGCGGAAATCGACATCCTGCCCCTGGGTGCCGACGAAATCGCCCGCTGCCAGCCCATCTACGAAACCCTGGAAGGCTGGAGCCAGAGCACCGTCGGCGTGACCGACTACGACAAGCTGCCCGTCAACGCGCGCCTTTACCTGCAACGCATCGCGCACGCCACGGGCGTGCCCATTCACCTCATCTCCACCAGCCCGGACCGCGACCACACCATCTTGCGCCGCCACCCCTTCCTGGGCTGAGCCGTGCGGCCAGCCGGGTTTCAAAGCCATTTCGGCTCCATCGCACGTAAAACAAGCGCAAACAGCTATAAAATCGGGAGTTACCCATGTTGACCGAAGACGGCAAGCACCTGTACGTGAGCTACGACGAGTACCACAACCTGATCGAAAAGCTGGCGATCAAGGTACACCAGTCGGGCTGGCAGTTCGACACCATCCTGTGCCTGGCGCGCGGCGGCATGCGCCCGGGCGACATCCTCAGCCGCATCTTCAACGTGCCGCTGGCCATCATGTCCACCAGCAGCTACCGCGCCGAGGCCGGCACGGTGCAGGGGTATCTGGACATTGCCCACTACATCACCACGCCCAAGGGCCAGATCGCCGGCCGCGTGCTGCTGGTCGATGACCTGGCCGACACCGGCGTCACCCTGCAAGCCGTGGTCGATCGCCTGCGCAACAACTACCAGCCCATCACCGAGCTGCGCACCGCCGTCATCTGGACCAAGGGCTGCTCCAGCTTTCAGGCCGATTACTCGGTGGAAGACCTGCCCAGCAACCCCTGGATCCACCAGCCCTTCGAGGCCTACGACAACCTGTCGCCGGAGAAGCTGCTGGCCAAATGGAAGGTGTGAATCCATGACCCACGCTTGCCCTGCCCACCACCTGCTCGCCGCCGACCCGCAGCCCGTGACCGCCGCAGCGGGTGGGGCTGCGCACTTCATCGTGCTCGACATCGCCCCCGGCGCGCCGGCCGAAGCGGCCGTGCGCGCCTTTCTGGGCAATGCCAGCGGCCTGCGCCGCAGCGTGGGCCACCGCTGTGCCGACCGGGGGCTGAGCCTGGTGGTGGGCATCGGCTCCGCCGCGTGGGATCGCCTTTTCGGCGCGCCGCGCCCCGCGCAGCTGCACCCCTTCAAGGAGCTGCGCGGCGCGCACCACCACGCGCCTGCCACGCCCGGCGACCTGCTGCTGCACATCCGCGCCGCCACGGTCGACATGTGCCAGGAACTCGCCATGCAAGCCATGCGCGCGCTGGGCAGCGCCGTGCGCACCGTCGATGAGGTGCAGGGCTTTCGCTACTTCGACGCGCGCAGCATGGTCGGCTTTGTCGACGGCACCGAAAACCCCGAAGGCCCCGAGGCGCTGGCCGCCACCGTCATCGGCGACGAAGACCCGGCCTTTGCCGGCGGCAGCTACGTCATCGTGCAGAAATACCTGCACGACATGGCCGCCTGGAACAGCCTCTCGACCGAAGAGCAGGAGCGCGTGATCGGCCGCACCAAGCTCGACGACATCGAGTTGGCCGACGACGTCAAGCCCGCCAACTCGCACGTCGCGCTCAACGTGGTGGAAGACGACGACGGCAACGAGCTGGCCATCGTGCGCGCCAACATGCCCTTTGCCGCCCCCGCGCGCGGCGAGTTCGGCACCTACTTCATCGGCTACGCGCGCGACCCCGCCGTCACCGAGCTGATGCTCACCAACATGTTCATCGGTCGCCCGCCCGGCAACCACGACCGCCTGCTCGACTTCTCCACCGCCGTCACCGGCACGCTGTTCTTCGTGCCCCCCGTGCCCATGCTGGACGAGATGGGCGACGGCAACCCCGCCGCGCCCGCTGCCGACACGCCTGCGTCTGCCAGCCAGGCCGTGGGCGGGCCCGGCGGCGTGCTCGCCATCGGCTCGCTCAAGGGCCAGCCGCAGGCCATCACGCCCGATGCGGGCAACGGCACCGAAACCACGCGCACCTGACGCGCCGCCTGCCCTTTCTTTCGTTTTCCACCTCAGTCGCAAGGAGCACCGCCATGAACAACCTGCACCGTGAACTCGCCCCCATCTCCGCCGCCGCGTGGGCGCAGATCGAGGAGGAAGTCGCACGCACCTTCCGCCGCAACCTGGCGGGCCGCCGCGCCGTCGACGTCGAAGTGTCGGACGACGGTGCCAAATGCTCGGCCATCGGCACCGGCCACCTGAGCACGCTCAAGGCCCCGCAGGACGGCGTCATTGCGCGCCAGCGCATCGTCAAGCCGATGGTGGAGCTGCGCGTGCCCTTCGAGCTTTCGCGCGAGGCCATCGACGACGTCGAGCGCGGTGCCGACGACTCCGACTGGCAGCCCGCCAAGGACGCGGCCGAGCAGCTGGCCTATGCCGAAGACCGCGCCATCTTCCTCGGCTACAAGGCCGCCGGCATAGAAGGCATCCGCGAAGGCAGCTCCAACCCCGTGCTCAAGCTGCCCGCGCAGGCCACCGGCTACCCCGACGTGATCGCCACCGCGCTCAAGCAGCTCAAGCTCGCGGGTGTCGACGGCCCCTACGTCGCCGTGCTGGGTGCCAACGCCTACACCGCGCTGGCCGAGGCCAACGATCAGGGCTACCCGGTGCTCAACCACATCCAGCGCCTGATGGGCGGCAGCGAGAACATCGTCTGGGCACCCGCCATCGAAGGTGCCTACGTCGTGTCCACGCGCGGCGGTGACTTCGTGCTGCACGTCGGCAGCGACCTGGCCATCGGCTACCTCAGCCACAACGAAAGCAGCGTCAAGCTGTACCTGGAAGAGACCCTCACCTTCCGCCTGCTGACGGCCGAAGCCGCCGTCGCCGTGCTGCCCAGCGGCAAGTAGGCGCTGCGCCCCCTTGTCCCAACGGCCCCGGCCGCGCGCGTGTCGCGACCGGGGCCGTTGGCGTTTGTCATTCGCCTGCCCTGCCGCAGGGCTTGTCCTACCATCGCGCCATGACCGACCGCGCCACCTCTCTCATCCACCACCCCTACATCCCGCCGGCCGACTTCGGCGCGCCGCAGCCCGGCGTGTTCAAGGCGTCCACCGTGTTCTTCCCCAACGTGGCGGCCATGCGCACGCGCGAGTGGAAAGACAAGAGCGGCTACACCTACGGCCTGCACGGCACGCCCACCACCTACGTGCTGGAAGAGCGCATCGCCACGCTCGAAGGCGGCCTGCAATGCCTGCTGGTGCCCAGCGGCCTGGCGGCGCTGGCCAACGTGGCGCTGGCCTTGCTCAAGACCGGCGACGAAGTGCTGCTGCCCGACAACGCCTACGGCCCCAACCAGACCCTGGCCGAGGGCGAGCTGGCCGCCTTCGGCATCACGCACCAGCGCTACAACCCGATGGACGTGGCCGACCTGGCTGCGCGCATCACCGACAAGACCAAGCTGGTGTGGCTCGAAGCCGCAGGCTCGGTCACGCTCGAATTTCCCGACCTGATCGCGCAGGTGCGCCTGTGCCGCGCGCGCGGCGTCGTCTGCGCGCTTGACAACACCTGGGGCGCGGGCCTGGCCTTCAACGCGTTCGACCTGGACGGCGCGGGCCTGGGCGTGGACGTATCGGCCCACGCATTGACGAAATACCCCAGCGGCGGCGGCGACGTGCTCATGGGCAGCATCACCACGCGCGATCAGGCGTTGCACCTCAGGCTCAAGCTCACCCACATGCGCCTGGGCCTGGGCGTGGGGGGCAACGACGCGGAAAGCGTGCTGCGCAGCCTGCCCGGCATGCCACTGCGCTATGCGCAGTCCGACCGCAGCGCACGCACGCTGGCGCAGTGGGCCGCAGCGCAGCCCTGGTGCGCGCAGGTGCTGCACCCCGCGCTGCCCGCATCGCCCGGCCACGCGCACTGGCAGCAGCTGTGCGGCGCGGCAGATGCGGCAGGGCAGGGCGCAGCGGCGGGCCTGTTCAGCGTGCTCATCGATGCGCGCCACGGTCAGGCGGCGGTAGACGCCTTTTGCGACAGGCTGCGCCTGTTCAAGATCGGCTACAGCTGGGGCGGCCCCGTCAGCCTGGTCATGCCCTACGAGCTGACCCACATGCGCACGCGCTGGCCCGCCCACGTCCGCCCTGGCACGCTGGTGCGCTTTGCGCTGGGGCTGGAGGCCGCGCAGGATTTGCAGGCCGATCTGGCGCAGGCCGCTGAGCGCGCTTTGTGCTGATGAATAAGTGAGCTGCTTGCGTACGTTTTAAAACGATTTCATGGTTAAACATATCTTGAACTGTTTTAAAACGTGCGCAAGAAGCTATATTTTTTTAGAAATTGCCCGTCCTGCACAAGACTCTTGGCTCCTTCTCCCGCAGGCGGGCTTGTGTATGCACACCTCTTTGTAGACTGGGTAGAGCGAAAGCGAAACCCAGCAACCCGGCTTGCGAGAACGCTGGGTTTCGCCTTCGGCTCTACCCAGCCTACGGGGCAGCGGTCTATTCAGGGCGTCGGAAAAATCGCTCGTGCAACTCAAGGTCAAATAGTGTGCATACACAAGTGCAAGCGGGAGAGGGAGCCATGCAGCGCCAGCTTTGAAGCGGGTGCCGATTCAAGAAAGCCATGACATGGATTCCCTGAGCCAAATCGTGCTGGGCGGTGCCGTCGCCGCCGTGGTGGTGCCTGCGGGCCATCGGCGTGCGGCCTTGCTGGCCGGTGCCGCGCTGGGCACGCTGCCCGATCTGGACAGCCTGCCCATCGCCTGGCTCACCAGCGATCCGGTGGCCCGCATGGTCTGGCATCGTGGGCTGACGCATTCGCTCTTTGTGCTGCCGCTGGTGGCCTGGGGTCTGTGGGCGTGGTTCAGGCGGCGCGGCGGGCGCGTGGCCGAGGCGCCGCGCGCCTGGTTCTGGGCCATCTTGCTGGCGCTCGTCACGCACCCGCTGCTCGATGCCTTCACCGTCTACGGCACGCAGCTGTGGTGGCCGCTGCCCGCGCACCCGGCCATGGGGGCCAGCGTGTTCATCATCGACCCGCTTTACACCGTGTGGCTGCTGATCGCCTGCTCCGTGGCGGGGTGCGTGCCCGCGCGCCCATTGGCGCGGCATGCGCTGGTGCTGGGGCTGGCCGTGTCCACCGGCTACCTGGGCTGGTCGCTGGCGGCCAAGGCGGTGGTTGACCGCGCTGCCAGCGCCGCACTTGCGCCCCTGGGCCTGGCCGACGCGCCGCGCTTTTCCACCCCCACGCCGTTCAACACCGTGCTGTGGCGCGTGGCGGTGATGACGCCTGAGGGCTATCTGATCGGCGACCGCTCGGTGCTGGCCGACCGCGGCCCCATGCGCTTTGCGCCGCATGCGAGCGAGGTGGCCGCGCTGCATGCGGCTGCCGGCGTGCCCGCCGTCGAGCAGCTGCGCTGGTTCAACCGCGGCTTCATGCGCGCGCAGGTGCATGCCGACGCGGGCGGTGGCCAAACCCTGGTGCTGAGCGATCTGCGCATGGGGCTGGAGCCGCACTACAACTTCAATTTCGCCGTGGCGCGGCGCGAGGGGACAGGTGCCGGCTGGCAGCCGCTGGCCCCGCCGCAAAGCGTGTCGCCCGGCCCGGGTGCTGCGCTGTCGCGCCAGGGCGTGGGCGATGCCTGGCGCGGTATCTGGCAGCGCATGTGGCATGCACCGCCCGGTGGGTGATGGCCGGGCGGCGCAGCGGTTCAAAGCCTGCGTACAACGGCCTCATGCCAACTTTGCAGGCGGGGTAGCGCGCCAGCGTTACCCAGCCAACCGGTGCGTGAAAACGCTGGGTTTCGCCTTCGGCTCTACCCAGCCTACGGGGCTAACCTGTCTCGCCCATACCGGTCTTTTGCCTCTTTTGCGTCCTTCGCGAATCCTTTGCGTCCGGCAGTTCGGCTGTTGTTCGATTCAACCCGATGGCCCCCCTGCACGCCTGGCCCGTGCGCGGGCGATGGCGGCTTCGACGATGGTGCGTTTGCGGGCCAGCTCGGCGTCGGTGGCGCCCTTGGTCAGCTCGGGCAGGCGGGCGAGTTTTTCTTCGGCTTTTTGGGCCAGGCGCTGGGCGTGTTCGTCGGCGTCTCGCTGGCGGCGCTGTTGCACGAAGTCGTATCGGGTGCGGGCCTGCGCGGCCTGCTCGGGTGACCAGGCTTGCCAGCCGGTGCGTGTGCCGGTGACGTTTTCCAGCGCAATGCAGTCCACCGGGCAGGCGGGCAGGCACAGCTCGCAGCCGGTGCAGTCGGCTTCGATGACGGTGTGCATGCGCTTGTTGCCGCCTGCGATGCAGTCGACCGGGCAGGCCTTGATGCACAGGGTGCAGCCGATGCACCAGTTTTCGTCGATCCAGGCGATGTGGCGCGGGCCTTCGGCCCCGTGCGCGGGGCTGAGCGGCTGCACGGGCTGGCCGGTGAGGGCGGCCAGGCGCGCCACGCCCTCGGTGCCGCCCGGTGGGCATTGGTTGATGGCGGCCTGGCCCTGGGCGATGGCCTGGGCATAGGCGGCGCAGTCGGGCCAGCCGCAGCGGGTGCATTGCGTCTGCGGCAGGGCGTCGAGCAGGCGGGCGGCGAGGGCGTCGGACATGGGGGCAAAAGCGAAAGCGCCCGCAAGGTGCGGGCGCTGTGGGGCAAGGCCCGGCGGGCGGGGCGATCAGCCGGGCATCAGGCGTTGCGCGGCTTTTTGCCTGCCGCGCCACTACGGGCGGCGGCGGGGCGTTGGGCGGCCGGGGTGGCGGCCTTGGCGCGGGTTTTGGCCGCTGCCTGGGCAGCAGGCTGGGCGGGCGATCGGGTGGCGGGCCTTGCCGTGGGGGGGGGGGGGGGGGGGGGCGCCGATGGCCGCAGGCTTGGCGCGCGCCTTGGCGGCTGGCTTGGCCGCGCCGTTGGTGTGGGCAGCGGCGGTGGGCTTGGCGGCGGGCGTGGCATTGTCCGCTTGCGCGTTGGCGGCGGTAGGGCTGCCGTTGGGGTGGTCGAGGTGTTCGAGGTTGTCGAAGGCGCTGCCTGCCATCAGGGGCACGTCGGGCGTGGCTTCGTCGAGCGCTTGCAGGCGCATCTGGCCCATCTGGGGGGCGGCGGCGTGGCTGGCGCGTGCGGCGCGCTTGCGCGCCACGGGGGCGGGGGTGGCCAGGAGCTGGCCTTCGGTGGCTGCCTGCGCGTGAAAGGCGGCGATGAAGGCCTTGACCTGCGGGTAGACCACGGTGCGCCAGCGGCGGCCGCTGAAGATGCCGTAGTGGCCCGCGCCCTTGACTTCGAGGTGGTCGCCGTCGCGGCGGGCAATGCCGGCGCACAGGGTGTGGGCGGCCTTGGTCTGGCCGGAACCGGAGATGTCGTCGAGCTGGCCTTCCACCGTGAGCAGCGCGGTGGTGGTGATGTCCTGCGGGCGCACGCGCTCGATCTTGCCCTTGGGCGAGCGCACGTCCCAGGTGCCGTGCACGAGGTTGAAGTCCTGGAACACGGTCTTGATGGTTTCGAGGTAGTAGTCGGCGTCCATGTCGAGCACGGCGTTGTACTCGTCGTAGAACTTCTGGTGCGTCTCCACGCTGGACTGGTCGCCCTGGATCAGGTCGCGGAAGTAGTCGTAGTGGCTGCTGCGGTGCCGGTCGGGGTTCATGGCGATGAAGCCGGCGTGCTGCAGAAAGCCGGGGTAGACGCGGCGGCCGGCGCCGGGGTAGTTGGGCGGCACGCGGTAGATGACGTTGTTCTCGAACCATTCGAAGCTGCGCTGCACGGCCAGGTCGTTGACCTCGGTGGGCGATTTGCGCGCGTCGATGGGGCCGCCCATCATGGTCATGGTGATGGGGGTTTTCTCGCTGCGGCTGGCCATGAGCGAGACGGCGGCCAGCACGGGCACGGTGGGTTGGCAGACGCTGATGACGTGGCAGTTGCCGTAGGTGGCTTGCAGGTGGCGGATGAATTCCTGCACGTAGTTGACGTAGTCGTCGAGGTGGAATTCACCCTCTGACAGGGGCACCATGCGGGCGTTTTTCCAGTCGGTGATGTAGACCTTGTGGCCTTCGAGCATGGTGCGCACGGTGTCGCGCAGCAGCGTGGCGTAGTGGCCCGACAGGGGGGCGACGATCAGCACGGGGGGCTGGCCCTTGAGCTTTTCCAGCGTGGCCGGGTCGTCTGAAAAGCGCTTGAAGCGGCGCAGCTCGCAAAAGGGCTTGTCGATCTCGATGCGCTCGTCGATGGCCACGTGCACGCCGTCCACGTCGATGTTGCGGATGCCGAACTCGGGCTTTTCGTAGTCCTTGCCCAGGCGGTGCATGAGCGCGTAGGCAGCCGAGATGCGCGGGGCCAGCGGCATCTGGCCGACCAGGGTGTGGCGGTTGCCGTAGAGCTTGGCGGCGGCGTCGGCCATGTCGGCGAACGGCTCGACGAGGGAGCGCTGGGCTTCGTAGATCTGATAGAGCATGGGGCGTTTTTCTGGAGCTGAAAGGCCGCGCGGCGGGCAATCTCCAAATGTAGCGCAGCCAAGGGCTGCCGGGGCTGGAAAGACGCCTCTAAAACCGCCACCCGAATGGGTGCCCGTGCCAGCGGGCAGAAGCGCCCGGCGCGCTATCATGCCCGCCCATGACCACCGGTTTTTCGCTGTATGGATGGTTGCTGGATGTGGGGCGCGGCGTGCTGCGCTGGTGCATCGGCTGGTGGATGGTGGTGTTCATCGGCGCGCAGCTCATGGTGCTGGCGTTTTCGCCGTCGAGCTACCGGCGCGAGTCGCGCGCCGTGGCGCTGCGGCAGATCTATTTCGCCGCCGGCCCGGGGCTGCCGGGCTTCACGGTGCTGATGGCGCTGTTCAACGTGGTGCTGATCCGCATTCTGGTGGTCACCGCCTTTGCCTATGGCCTGACGCAGTACGCGCTGGATGCCGTGGTGCGCGTGCTGGTGCTGGAGCTTATTCCGCTCATCGCCGCGCTGTTCGTGGCGGTGGAGTACACCATTCCCGGCGGCTCCGAGCTGTACAAGCTGCGCCGCGACGGCCAGTTCAAGGCCTTGCGCGCGCAGGGGCTGGACCCGCTCAGCCACGAGGTGCTGCCGCGCGTGCTGGCGGGCATGTTCGCCGTGCTGCTGCTGGCGGGCCTGAGCTGCATGCTCTCGCTGCTGCTGGCCTACGTGGCGGTGCACGGCTTCACGCTGGCGGGCATGGCGTCCTACAACCACGCGGTGGGCAACATCTTCAACCCCGTGGTGTCGATGATCTTCGGCCTCAAGACCGTGCTGTTCGCCCTGGCCGTGGCCTTGCTGCCCGTGGCCAATGCCATGCGCGACATGCCCCGGCGCGCTTCGCGCACCAGCGTGGAGCTGCAAGGGCTGGTGCAGATGTTCGTGCTGATGCTGGTGATCGAGATCGCCTCGCTGGTCGGCAATTACTATTGACGCCACCATGAGCCAGCCCACCGGCCCCACGTCGCCCCCTGATCTGCCCACACCGCCCGCCGCGCCCGACGAGGCGCCCGCGCACGAGCCTCAGACCACGCACCGCCTGCGCCGCCTGGAGTTTCGCGCCGCGCTGCTGCTGATCTTCATGGGCGTGCTGCTCGTCGCCGCCGTGCTGTATCTGATGTGGGTGCGCGGCGCGTTCGAGGCCACCGAGCCGCTGTACCTGACCACCGACGACAGCGAAGGTGTCGTGGTCGGCATGGACATGACCTTCTCCGGCTTTCCCATCGGCCGCGTGCGCCGCATCGAGCTGGCCGAAGGCGGCACCGTGCGCCTGCACGTCGATGTGCCGCTGAAATCGGCCCACTGGCTGCGCACCTCCAGCGTGTTCACGCTGGAGCGCGGCATCGTCGGCGCGGCGCGCCTGCGCGCCTTCACCGGCGTGCTGGACGACCCGCCCCTGCCCGCCGGCAGCGAACGCATGGTGCTGCGCGGCGACGTGTCGGCCGAGATCCCCCGCATGGTGGCCGACATGCGCGACGTGCTGCAAAACGTCAACCGCCTCACATCGGGCGAATCGCAGCTGGCTGCCACGCTGCAGGAGGTGCGCGCCTTCACGCAAAAGCTCAACAGCCACGAAGGCGGGCTGATGGCCGCGCTCACCGGCAACCAGGCCGACGCGCGTCAGATCTCCGAGCTGCTCACGCGCACCAACTTGCTGCTGAAAAACCTCGACACCGTGGCCGTGCGCGTGGACGGTCTGGTGAAAAAAGCCGACACCCAGGTGCTGGGCGAAAGCGGCCTGGTTACCGACGCGCAGGCCGCCGTGCGCCAGATGAACGCGCTGCTGCAAGACGTGCGGCAAAGCGTCGTCAAGGCCGATGCCGTGCTGAAAGAAGTGCAGGGCGTGGCCGGCAACGCCAACCAGGCCACGCAGAACCTGGGCGATTTGCGCGCCGACGTCGAAAGCAGCCTGCTCAGGATCGACGCGCTCATCACCCAGATCAACCGCACCTGGCCGTTCGCCCCCAAGGAAAAAGAGGTGACGCTGCCATGAGCACACCCGCGCTGCCCCGGGCGCTGGCCAGCGCCCTGCTCGCCCTGCTTCTGGCTGCCTGCGCCAGCGGCCCCAAGGTGCCCGACTGGCGCATCAACGCCATGGGCCATGCCGAGCGCTTCACCCAGGCCTATCTGCAAGGCAACGACCGCGTGCACGCGCGCGAATTCACTCAGGCCCGCGCCGAGGTGGCCCGCACCGGCCGCCCTGCGCTGGTGGCCCGCATCGAACTCACCCGCTGCGCCGCCCGCGTGGCCGCGCTCGACTTCAGCCCCTGCACCGGCTTCGAACCCCTGCGCGCCGACGCCGGCGAGGCCGAACGCGCCTACGCCGCCTACCTTGCCGGCGAGCCACTGAGCGCCGCGCAAGCCGCCCTGCTGCCCGCGCAGCACCGTGCCATCGCCGCTGGCGGCCAGGTCGCCGCGCTGCCCGCCGCCGACGATCCGCTGGCCCGCCTCATCGCTGCCGGCGTGCTGCTGCGCCGCGCCCAGGCCAGCCCGGCGGTGGTGGCGCAGGCGGCGGAAGTCGCCTCGCAGCAAGGCTGGCGCCGCCCCCTGCTGGCCTGGCTGGGCGTGCAGGCGCGGCTGGCCGAGCAAGCCGGCGACACGCAGGAGGCCGAGCGCATCCGGCGCCGCATGGATCTGGTGCAGCCCGCGCCGTGAAGTCGGTGCCGGCACGGATGAGCAGATAAAGATAGCTGTTTGCGCACGTTTTAAAGCATTTTCATATACTTATATAATTGAAAATGGCTTGAAGCGTGCGCAAGCAGCTATGGTTTTATATTGAACAAGCTCAGATAACCTAGGACAATCGCATTTCAATGTCATTGAAAATCAATGACTTGAAAATGCTCGAACCCTTGCCAACAGGCCCCTGCGGCCCATCCTGCCTTCAAACCTGCCTTTTTCGCGTCCTTCGCGAATCCTTGGCGTCCTTCGCGTGCGGCTTTCGTTTTCACCCTTGCCGCACGTCTGCCACGGCTTCGTCGCCGAAGTCGGGGCGGGCCAGCCATGCGAGCACGCGGCGGGCGGCTTCATCAGGCGCGGTGAGTTGGCCGCCCTGGCTGAGTTGCTCGAAGCTGGCGCGGTCTGGGAAGCGGGTGGCGTCGGCGCTGCGCAGTTGGTGCTGCATGTCGGTGTCGATCACGCCGGGGGCCAGGGCGCACACGCGCGCGCCGTTGGTTTGCAGGGCTTCTTCGAGGGCCAGACAGCGGGTGAAGTGGTCCATGCCGGCCTTGGCGGCGCAGTAGGCGGCTTGCGATGCCATGGCGCGCCGGCCCAGGCCCGATGAGATGTTGAGCACCTTGCGCGCGCCCGTCCATGCGCGCGTGGCACCGAGGAAGGCGGCGGCCAGCTGCATGGGCGCTTGCAGGCCGACGGCAAGGGCGTGGGCCAGGTCGGCGGCGGGCATGTCGCGCAGGGGCGCGATGGCGGGGATGACGCCGGCGTTGTTGATGAGCGTGGCGCTGGCAAAGTGACCGGGCGCGAAGGGGCTGAGCCAGTCGGCCAGGCGGGTGCTGGCGGCAGCGCCGTCGGCCAGGTCGACGGGCCATTGCGTGAGTGGGGCGCCTGCGGCGCTGGCCTGTGCGTCCAGATCGGTGTTGACGCGGCGCGACAGGCACAGCAGCACGTGGCCAGGCGCCAGCAGCTGCTGCGCCATGGCCAGGCCCATGCCGCGCGATGCGCCGGTGAGGATGAACAGGTGGTGCGGGGTGGCGGGTGTCATGGTGTGGGGTGGCGTGACGATGGGTGCCGCGCATGGTGCCTCGCCGTGCGGGAAAAGAAAAGCGCCGCCCGCAGGCGGCGCTTTCAGGCAAGGCGGCGCGTGGGCCGCTGCCGATCAGAGCGTGACTTGGGCGATGCGCGCGGCGCCGACGGCGGCACCGGCTTCGAGGCCGACGTTGGTCAGGATGAAGCTGGCCACGGGCTGCTGCACGGTCTGGGTGTCCACGCTGCCGTTGGCGCCCACGCGGCCCACGGCGACGGTGGCGTCGGCGCCGGCGGTCCAGCCGTTGCTGGCCTTGAATTTGTCGAGCGCGTCACGCGTGTTGAACACGTAGATCACGGAGCGCGACTGGCCACCTGCTTGCAGGCCGATGGAGCCGCCGGTGGTGCTGTAGTAGCCGCTGGTGGTGCCGCCTTCGCGCAGCGCGCCACGGCCGTGTTCGGCACCGACGACGAAGCTGCCGCCCACGACGGCGGGGAAGACGAGCACGCCAGCGGAGCGCTGCACCATTTCGCGCGAGCCGGGCACTACGGTGTAGAGGCGCGCCAGGGTGGCGTCCACGTCGCGCTCCATGGCGACGCGGGCGGTGGGGCCGGAGGCCTGGGAGCCGGGCGGTGTGGTGGTGCAGCCGACCAGGGCCACGCCGCCGATGGCCATGGCGGCGGCCAGGCCCAGGGTGCGCAGGGGGCGGCGAAGGGAGGGAGTGCGGTTCATGCTTGTGTCCTCGTTTCTATGTCATCGGATATTCGACGACGCTCACTATAGGGCGGGCAGACGGTGGCGCACCGTAGGACAGCAAGCCGTGGCGCAGCCGGAATCGGACGTGACCGCGGGCGCGTTGACGCCTTACGCGGCCACGGCGATGGCGTAGTCGGCGCGCAGGCCATCGGGGCCGGACAGGTAGGGGCGGGTGAGGGTGGCGCGGCCGTGCGCGTCGAGCCGGCGCCAGAGAAGGTCGCGCGCGTTGCCGGGGTCGCCTTGCACGTAGAGCTGGGTGATGAGCAGCTCGCGCGTGCCCAGCCGGACTTTGAGGTGGATGTGGGGCGTGCGGCCGGTGTAGGGTGCGGGGCGGATGGTGCGAAAGCGCCACGCGCCGTCGGCGGCGACGCGGGTGCGGCCAAAGCCCTGGAAGGAGGGGTCGGCGCTGCCGGCGTCGCGCGGGTGGTGGTAGCGGCCGTTCTGGTCGCATTGCCAGATCTCGATTTGCGCGCCTTTGAGGGGGCGGCCTTCGAGGTCGGTGACGTGGCCTTGCACCCAGGCGGGCTGGCCGTGGGCATAGGCCAGGCGGCCGTTTTGCAGCAGGTCGTTGTCGCTGTCGGCGGGCAGGGCGACGGGGTAGAACGGGCCTTCGGTTTGTGCGGGGGTGGGGCGCAGCGGCGTGGGGGCTTGCGCGCGTGCGCCGGTCCATACCCAGGGGGCGGCGACGAGGGCGATGGCGATGTGGCGGCGGCGGGGGTGCATGTGGTGAAGGTGCAAGAAGAGGACAGGACGGTGTGAGGGGCGTGGCGGGCGGGGAGTTCCGGCGGTGCGCCAGGGCGCAGCGGATCAGAACGGTGCGGGGCTGTCGCAGCGCAGGGGCTGGCCGGTGGCGGGGTGGGTGAGTTGCAGCGTGCAGGCGTGCAGCATGAGGCGGGGCGCGGTGTCAGGGGTCGGGCCGTAGAGGGCATCGCCCACGATGGGGTGGCCCAGGGCCTGCATGTGCACGCGCAGCTGGTGCGAGCGGCCGGTGACGGGGGCGAGCTGCACGCGGGTGTGGCGCTGGGCGGCGTCGTGGGCGAGCGGACGCCAGTGGGTGAGGCTGGGCTTGCCGCTGGCGTGGTCTACCTTGCTGCGGGGGCGGTTGGGCCAGTCGATGAGGAGGGGCAGGTCGATGGCGGCCCAGCCGTGGGTGAGGTGGGGCGACAGCAGATGCCCGTGTACCAGCGCTTCGTAGCGTTTGTGTACGCGGCGTTCGGCAAAGGCGGCGCTGAGGGCGCGCTGGGTGTGGGGGTCGAGGGCGAGCAGCATGAGGCCGCTGGTGGCCTGGTCGAGCCGGTGGACGATGAGGGCGCCGGGCCAGCGCTGTTGCGCGCGGGTGGACAGGCAGTCGGCCTTGTCGGGGCCGCGCCCGGGCACGGCGAGCAGGCCGGCGGGCTTGTCGAGCACGATGAGGTGCGGGTCTTCGTGCAGCACCTGGAGCGCTTGGGGCGCGGCGGGCATGGCGGGTGGCGGATGACGAATGACTGCGCTCTGGCGAGCGCATGACAAATGACGGGAGGCGTCGGCATGCACCGGGTTTTCGTCATTTGTCATTTGTCATGGCGCGTGGCGGATGACGAATGGCCGCGCTCTGGCGAGCGCATGACAAATGACGGGAGGCATCGGCGTGCACCGGGTTTTCGTCATTTGTCATTTGTCATGGCGCGTGAGCGCCGGTCATCCTGCGCAGGCAGCTATGAAAGTATTTGATTGCAAGGCGCCGGGTCAGATGACCTTGCACAGCTCGAACACGAGGGCGGGGCCGAGCGACTGTTGCAGCGAGCTGGCGGCGACGTGGCCGGTGGAGATGGCGCCGACGGTGGAGGCGCTGAATTCGGTGGCGCCGGCGCGGTCGTCGATTTCGATGAGTGCGGGCGGCGTGGCCGAGCGCTCGGTGAGCGCGTCGCGCAAGGCTTCGACCTTGGCGGCGGGCACGCTGCTGTCGTAGATGAGGGCGTCGGGGATGCGGTGTTCGGTTTGCTGGCGCGCGTGGCGCATGTCGTCGGCACCGTCGATGACCACGCCGTAGCCCGCGAGCGCCTGCACGCATTGCGCGCGCCGCTGGGCGCTGGCGGAGATGACGAGCACGCGCGCGCCCTGGATGACGGCCGACACGCTGGAGGGGGTGCCGCTTTCTTCGGCGGCGTGGCTGATCTGCGCCTGCGTGGCGGCGGGCAGGCTGACAGTGACGCGCACCTGGTCGGCCAGCATGTCCATCTGCGTGAGCGCGCCCACGGCGCGGGCGAGTTCGTGCCACAGCATCCAGCGCATGCCGCGCCAGGCGGCTTCGGGCACGTCGGTGGCCTGGCACCAGGCGACTACGCGCAGGCGCGGGCGCTGGCTGCGGCTGGAGGTGTCCACGGTGATGGCGATGTCGCCCGAGAGGCTGCCGGCCCACTGCATGAGCTCGTCGGTGAGCATGTAGAGCAAGCTGGCGTCGGCATAGACCTGCGCCTTGGCCAGGCCCTGGCGCGCCCTGATCTGGCGGCGGGCAAGCCAGTCGGCGCGGGTGGTGAGCACGGCGCGGGCGACGTCGGCGAGGTTGAGCGCTTCGCGGTGCTGCGTGGGCGGGTCTTCGCACAGGCGCAGCACGTGCTGGGCGGCCATGCCGGCCTGGCGGGCGCGGTCGATGGCGTCGGACAGCGGCCCGAGGCTGCGCACCAGGCCGGGTTCGAGCCGGTTGAGGCGGTCGAGCTGCTCGGTGGCGGTGTTCAGCGAGGTGGCCACTTCCTGGCCCAGCTGGCGCACCACGTCGGGCCAGGATGGGGGCGGGGCGTGGCCGGAGGGGGCGTGCTCTTCCGTGGTGCCAAGGGGCGCGGCGTCGGCATCGGCGCGGCTGCGGGCGCGCCGGGCGGGGCGGTGGGTGAACCAGTTCAGGGCCATGGTGTGTCGCTCGTGGATGGCCAGCCCCCGCCTGTGCCGGCACGGCTGCTGCGCAGGCGCAGGTTGGGCTGCTGTGTGGGGTATGCCGTGCCGCGATCCAGTATAGGGGCCGCAAGCGATACAGGTGAACCGCTTGTCAGGGCTGCGCAGCAAGCCCTTTCAAAAGGCCGCGGAGCAGGCCATCCCAGGTCGCCCGAGCCGGGGTTCCCCCGGCGACCAGCGGCGTCCCCCTGGGGGGGATGACGCCGCAGGCGGCTCAGGGGGGATTCACTCCTGCCGCCCGAGCCGGGGTTCCCCCGGCGACCAGCGGCGTCCCCCTGGGGGGATGACGCCGCAGGCGGCTCAGGGGGGATTCACTCCTGCCGCCCGAGCCGGGGTTCCCCCGGCGACCAGCGGCGTCCCCCTGGGGGATGACGCCGCAGGCGGCTCAGGGGGGGCTTATCTCGCTCTCAGGCGGTTGACGTGCAGCGGCGAGACTTCGCCCGCCTGGTTGCCCCAGTGGGTGCGGATGTGGGTGAGCACGGCGGCGATGTCGGCGTCGCTGAGGGTTTGCGCGAAGGGCGGCATGCCGTAAGGGCGGGGATTGCCGGCGGTGGCGGGAGCGTAGCCGCCGTGCAGCACGGTTTGCAGCAGGTTGTCGGTGCGGGCCATGGTGACGGCGCGGTTGCCCGCCAGCGGCGGATAGGCACCGGCCACGCCTTCGCCCTGGGCACCGTGGCAGCTGGCGCAGTGCTGCTCGTATAGCCGCTCGCCCACGCGGGCGGAGGCGGGTGGGGCGGTGGAGCGGGCAGCAGCAGGCGCGGCGGTGCTTTGAGGCAGTGTTTGCAGGTAGGCGGCCATGGCGCGCAGGTCGTCGCCCTGCAGGTGCTGCGTGCCGTGCAGCACGACTTCGGCCATGGGGCCGCTGACGCTGCCGCGCGCGGACACGCCGGTCTTGAGCAACTGCACGATGTCTTGCGCGGGCCAGTCGGCCACGCCGGCTTCGTGCGGCGAGGCGAGCGAGGGAGCGTACCAGCCGGCAGGCAGGGTGCCGCCGCTCAGGTTGAGCCAGTTGGCACCGCCCAGACGCCCGCGCGGGGTGTGGCAGGCCGAGCAGTGGGCCACGGCATGCACGAGGTAGGCACCCTGGTTCCACTCTGGCCCGCGCTCGGTGCGGGGGGGCAGGGCGCCGGGGCGGAAGTAGAGCGCGCGCCACACGGCCAGCGCGGCCTGGGTGTTGTAGGGCCAGCGCAACTCGTGCGGGGGCACGGGCACGCGGGCGGGCGGCAGGCTGCGGAAGTGGGCGAGCAGCGCGTCCACGTCGGCCGTGGTGAGGGCGGTGGTGTGGGTGTAGGGAAAGCCGGGGTAGAGCAGGCGGCCGTCGGCGCCGCGGCCGTGGTGCATGGCGCGCAGGAAGGTGGCGCGGTTCCAGTGGCCGATGCCGGTGTCGGGGTCGGGCGTGAGGTTGCTGCTGTAGAGCGTGCCGAAGGGCGTGGCCAGCGCCAGCCCGCCCGCGCCGGGTGCGCCGCCGCGTGCGGTGTGGCAGGCCATGCAGTTGCCGGCGCGGGCGAGGTAGGCGCCACGCGCCAGTTGCTCGGCGCTGGCGGGTGGCTCGGGCGTGGTGGCGCGCACGTCGATGCCGTCGTTGTAGTTGACGTGCCAGAGCCAGGCGGCTGCCAGCAGCAGCACCAGGGCCAGCGTGGCCAGCAGGAGGAGGAGGGCGCGCTTCATGGGGCGGCCTTAGCTTGCGGCGCGGTGCCGCATTTCAGCTCGGGCGCGCCGGGGACGGGCGCAGGCAGGGCAGGGGCGGGGCGCGTGTCGGCGGGCACGGGCCGGGTGGCGAGCCAGGTGACGACGGCGTAGGCGTCGGCATCGCTTAGGCGCTGCACCACGTCGGCCATGCAGTCGGGTTCGTGGGCGCGGCGCTGGCCGGTTTTCCAGCCGCCGAGCTGGGCGAGCAGGTAGTCGGCGGGCAGGCCGAGCAGGCCGGGCACGTCGGGCAGCGCGCCCATCAGCGTGCTGCCGTGGCACTGGGCGCAGGCGGGCAGGCGCAGCGCGGCGTCGCCCTGGTGGGCCAGGCGTTCGCCGCGCGCCAGCACGGGTGCGGGCGGCGGCGCGGCGGGCTGTGCGGGCGGGGGGTAGGGCACGTGCAGGCTGGCGAAATACTGGGCGATTTCGAGCAGATAGGCGTCGGTGAGCGGGTCCACCAGCCGGGTCATGGGGCCGTAGTGGCGGCGGCCTTCGCGAAAGTTGAGCAGCTGGTGGTAGAGGTAGCCGGCGGGCTTGCCGGCCAGGCGGGGGTAATAGCCGTCAGGCCCGGCACGCCCTTGTTCGCCGTGGCAGGCGGTGCAGGCCAGCATGCGCTGGGCCATGCTGTCTTCAAAGGGGCGGGACGGCGGCAACTGGCCCTGGGCCTGGGCGCTGCCCAGGCCGAAGGCGGCTGTCGCGCACAGGACGCGGATGAGGCGGCGCAGCCGAGCGCCTGGGGAGTTCGCCACGGTGGGGGTTTCCTCGTGTCTTGTGGTGCCTGCGCTGCCGCGCACAGAGCGGGCGGCGCGCTTATCGCACCACGATTTCGGCGCGCCGGTTTTTGGGTTCGTCGGTTTCGTCGGGCACTGGCACGATGGGCTCGCGCTCGCCGCGGCCGACGGCTTGGACGCGGGCGGCATCAAAGCCGCCGGAGATGACGCGCTCGCGCAAGGCGCTGGCGCGTTGCAGCGAGAGCGTGTCGTTGGATTCCATGCTGCCCACGCTGTCGGTGTGGCCGGTGATGACGATGTCGCTGCCCGCACGCGTGGTGGCGCGCGAGATGATGTCTTGCAGCTGGCTGGCGGATTCGGGCGTGAGCTCGGACGTGCCCGGCTGAAAGTACAGCGTGAAGCTGAGCGGCGCGGACGGCTGCACGGCCAGGAGCTGGCCGTAGCGCTTTTCGACGGCCTGGGCGCTGAGCTGCTCGGTGGCGATGTCCTGGCGCGGATGCACGGTGGCGGCTTCGTAGGGTTTGTCAAGCGTCACGGCGGCGGCGCCCTGGGCGCTGACCTCGACCGCGCCGCCGGCGCTGCCGCCCTGCGGCAGCAGCACCACGCGCGTGGCGGGTGCGCAGCCAGCAGTGAGCATGGCCACGAGGGCGAACATGGGGGTGATCAGGCGGGTGTTCATGGGCGCTGCTCCACGATGAAGTCGGTGCCGCGCACGCCGATCACGGTGGTGGGCGTGGTGACCTTGACCTGCTCGGGCCGGAGCTTGGCGATCAGCCCCGTGACCATGCGCAGGCTGCCGCGCGCCAGCGCCACCAGCAGGCTGCCTTCTTGCGTGGTGGGGTCGAAACTGAATTCGGACAGATCGAGCGCGCTGTCGGGGCCGATGGACAAGGTGGTGCCGTCTTTCAGCACCACGGCGGTGGCACTGGCGGGGCCGGTGAGCACGCGGTCGGCCAGTTGCAGGCCAGCGCCCACCACGGCGGCGTTGCGCGTGTTGCCGCGCACCAGGGTCACGTCGCCCTGCACGGTCTTGAAGGTGCCTTCACGCCCGTCGCCCGGCGTGGCGGCGGCATCGCCCTGGGCCTGTGCGCACAGCGCCGAGAGGGCCAGCAGCAGACCAAGACCCGCCGCACGTGCGGCAGGCGCAAAAGACAAGAGGTGTTTCATCGTGGCGGTCTCTCCATGCGCGCGGGCCAGCAGGGCCGCGCGGCGGCGCGCAGACATGGCGCGCGTGAAAAACCTCCATGGTACCGCAGCCACTGCACGCCATCAGGCATGTCTTGCGAGGCTGGCGGCTTGGCTGAGCGGGCGCGCTGCTGCCGTGTGTTGCTTTTAAAACAATAGCTTTTGCCGTGTGCCGACGGGCGCTGGTGGCGGTGGCGGCAAGGGCGCGCTGGTTGTTTTCCGGCTTTCCGTGACGAAGTGACGCAAGGGTCGTGGTCGCAGAGAGGTTGAACTTATAAAAAGTGAGCTGTTTGCGTAGTATTTAAAACAATTTTATATATAAATATATTAAAAAATAAGTTAAATGCTGCGCAAACAGCTCCTTTTTTTGAATAATGTGCCCGCCATGCCCGTCCACGGGCGGGCATGGCGAAACAAGCCCGACACAGCGACAATCTCCCGCCCGCCTCTGCCTGAAAGCCCGCTCCTTGAACCTCGTCCTTGCGCCCATGGAAGGCCTGCTTGACCACGGCCTGCGCCGCGTGCTCACGCGCGTGGGCGG
Organism: Pseudomonadota bacterium; assembly: GCA_030538605.1. Lineage (GTDB taxonomy): Bacteria > Pseudomonadota > Gammaproteobacteria > Burkholderiales > Burkholderiaceae_C > Ottowia. The sequence continues at coordinate 52,995 of JAUNTQ010000003.1, read as the reverse complement.
GGTGGACCGCTGCGTGTCCGAGTTCATCCGCATCACTGACCAGCTGCTGCCCGCACGCAGCTTCACCCGCGTGGTGCCCGAGCTGCTGCATGGCAGCCGCACCGCCAGCGGCGTGCCGGTGCGCCCGCAGCTGCTGGGCAGCGACCCGGTGTGCCTGGCCGAGAATGCGGCGCGCCTGGCGCAGATGGCGCCTGCAGGCATTGACCTGAACTTCGGCTGCCCGGCCAAGACCGTCAACCGCCACCGTGGCGGTGCGGTGCTGCTGGACGAGCCCGAGCTGATCCACGCCATCGTCGCCGCCGTGCGCCGCGCCGTGCCCGCGCAGCTGCCGGTGTCGGCCAAGATGCGCCTGGGCTATCTGCACGACGAGCGCCTGCTGGACGTGGCGCGCGCCATCGAGGCCGCAGGCGCCGACGAGCTGGCCGTGCATGCGCGCACCAAGGTGCAGGGCTATCGCCCGCCGGCGTATTGGGAGTCGGTGGCCCGCGTGCGCGAGGCGGTGCGCCTGCCCGTGATCGCCAACGGCGACATCTGGAGCGCGCAGGACGCCGATCGCTGCCGCACCGTGACCGGCTGCACGCAGCTCATGCTGGGCCGGGGCATGGTGCGCAGCCCCGGTCTGGCGCTGGCCATTCGCGCCGGGCAGGCGCAGGCGGCATGCGCCGTGGCCGCCCTGCCTTGGCCGCATGTCCTGCCCTTGCTGGCCGCCTTCTGGGCCGACGTGTGCCAGCGTGTGGAGCGCCGACACCGCGCGGGGCGGCTGAAGCAGTGGCTCAATTACCTGCGCCTGAGCTACCCCGAGGCGCAGCGCGCCTTCGACACCCTGCGCACCGTGCACGATGCCGACGCCATCGGCACCTGGGTGGCACGGCAGGCGTTGGCCGAGGAAGAGGCAGTGGCGCTTGCGTGAATCGGGAAGACGGCCATTGGGAATGCTTCAACTGCCGGACGCGAAGGACGCGAAAGAGAAAAAAGCAGGAAGCGTTTTCAAGAGCCGCCAATGCAAAGCACTTGGGGCTACATTGTGTGTAGCAAATAATGCAGTGTTCTGCGCTTTCTGCGTTCCGGCTGTTTTCCCTTTTTTGCACACCCGCACCCACAAGGAACCCTGCCCCATGGCCTCCAGCCTGCTTGCCTTGCTTGACGATATCGCCACCGTGCTGGACGACATTGCCGTGATGACCAAGATGGCCGCCCGCAAGGGCGCGGCCGTGGCCGACGACGTGGCCGTGCTCACCAAACTGTCGGCGAAGAAAACCGCTGGCGTGCTGGGCGACGACCTGGCGCTCAACGCCCAGCAGGTCACCGGCGTGTCGGCCAATCGCGAGCTGCCGGTGGTCTGGGCCGTGGCGGTGGGTTCGCTGCGCAACAAGGCCATCCTGGTGCCTGCGGCGCTCGCCATCAGCGCCTTCATGCCCTGGCTGGTCACGCCGCTGCTGATGGTGGGCGGTGCCTTTTTGGCCTACGAAGGCTTCGAGAAAGTGGCCCACAAGCTGCTGCAACCCGGGCACGCGCGCGACGCGCACGATGCCGAGTTGCAGGCGGCGCTGGCCCGGCCCGACATCGACCTGGTCGCCATGGAGAAAGACAAGATCAGGGGTGCCGTGCGCACCGACTTCATCCTCTCGGCCGAAATCATCGCCATCACCCTGGGCACCGTGGCGGGGCAGGACTTCTGGACGCAGCTGTGGGTGCTGGCGGGCATTTCGCTGCTCATGACGGTGGGCGTCTACGGGCTGGTGGCGGGCATCGTCAAGCTCGACGACCTGGGGCTGAAGCTGTTGCAGTCGGCCAGCGGCGCGGCCCGCGCCATCGGACGGGGCATTCTGTGGCTGGCACCATGGCTGATGAAGTTTCTGTCCGTCGCGGGCACGGCCGCCATGTTTCTGGTGGGTGGCGGCATCATCGCGCACGGCATCGGGCCGCTGCACCATTTGATCGCGGCCTGGTCGGCCACGGCGGGCGGCATGGGCTGGCTGGTGGAGATGCTGGCCAACGCGGCGGTCGGCATCGTGACGGGTGGCGTGGTAGTGGCCGCCGTCACCGCGATCAGGCGGCTGCGCGGGGCGCCGGCTGCGGGCATGCATTGAGCTGGCATGGCCCCGGTCATGCGCGAGGGTGCGCGCACTTGCGTCATCTGAGCGCGCCGGCATGAAAAAACCCGCCACGCGGGCGGGTTGAGAAAGAGCGGGGCAGCCAGGCCATGCTGGCCGCCTCGGGTTGCCGTGCTTAAGGGATGTCGCGGCGGGCAGGGCCCACGTAGAGCTGGCGCGGGCGGCCGATCTTGTACTCGGGGTCGGCGATCATTTCGTTGAGCTGGGCAATCCAGCCCACGGTGCGCGCCAGCGCGAAGATGCCGGTGAACAGGTTGACCGGGATGCCGATGGCGCGCTGCACGATGCCGGAGTAGAAATCGACGTTGGGGTAGAGCTTGCGCTGCACGAAGTAGTCGTCTTCCAGCGCGATCTTCTCCAGCGCCTTGGCCAGGGCGAACAGCGGGTCGTTTTCAAGGCCCAGCTCGGCCAGCACGTCGTTGCAGGTCTGCTGCATGAGCTTGGCGCGCGGGTCGTAGTTCTTGTACACGCGGTGGCCGAAGCCCATCAGCTTGACGCCGGAGCTCTTGTCCTTGACCTTGGCGACGAACTCGCCCACCTTGGCCACGCCGCCCATTTGCTGGATCTCTTCCAGCATGTTCAGCGCGGCTTCGTTGGCGCCGCCGTGCGCGGGGCCCCACAAGCAGGCCACGCCCGCGGCAATGGCCGCAAAGGGGTTGGTGCCCGAGCTGCCGCACAGGCGCACGGTGGAGGTGGAGGCGTTCTGCTCGTGGTCGGCGTGCAGGATGAAGATGCGGTCCAGCGCCTTTTCCAGCACGGGGTTGACCTCGTAGTCCTCGCAGGGCGTGCCGAACATCATGCGCAGGAAGTTGCCGGCGTAGCTGAGCTTGTTGAGCGGGTACATGTAGGGCGAGCCCTGCTTGTACTTGTAGGCCATGGCGACCAGCGTCGGCATCTTGGCGATCAGGCGAATCGCGGCGATGTCGCGGTGCTCGGGGTTATTGATGTCGGTCGAGTCGTGATAGAAGGCCGACATGCCGCCCACCAGGCCCGTGAGCACGGCCATGGGGTGCGCGTCGCGACGGAAACCGCGCAGGAAGAACTGCATCTGCTCGTTGACCATGGTGTGGTTGGTCACGAGCTTGTGGAAGTCGTCGCGCTCCTTGGCGTCGGGCAGCTCGCCCTTGAGCAGCAGGTAGCAGGTGTCGAGGTAGTCGCACTTCTCGGCGACCTGCTCGATGGGGTAGCCGCGGTACAGCAGCTCGCCCTTGTCGCCGTCGATGTAGGTGATGGCCGACTGGCACGCCGCCGTGGAGAGAAAGCCCGGGTCGTACGTGAACATGCCGGTCTGTGCATACAGCTTGCGGATGTCGATCACGTCGGGACCGATGCTGCCCTCGTACACGGGCAGCTCCACGGAGGGATTGCCGTTGGAGAAGGCCAGGGTCGATGTGTTGTCCGAGAGTTTCATGTGAGGCTTCCTTGCGGGTTGGCGGGCGGGTGTGCGTCTTGCTGGGCGTTGCCTTTCGGCGTTCGCAGCAGGCCCAGCAGTTCGCGCACCTCGGGCAAATCCAGCTCGGCTGCCGGCTCCTTGCGGGCCAGCAGCAGATCGAGCAGGTCGTTGTCGGAGAGGTCCATCAGCCGCTCCAGCGCATCGGCCCTGGCAGGCGTGATGCGATCGCCGTGGCGGCTGAAAAAACGCTCGATGAAAAGATCGTTCTCCAGCATGCCCCGGCGGCAGCGCCACTTGAGCTTGCCGAGCGAACGCTCGTCAATAAAAACAGTCATCCGTCCAAACCCCCGAGTCAAAAGGCGGCGGAGCAGGCCATGCCAAGGCACCCATGCCCGGGCTTGCACCGGGCATCGGGTGCGTCCCCCCTCAGGGGGGAAGACGCCGCAGGCGGCTCAGGGGGGAGCGTCATACAGCGCGACGAACCATCAGTTCCTTGATCTTGCCGATCGCCCTGGTCGGGTTCAGGCCCTTGGGGCACACGTCCACGCAGTTCATGATGCTGTGGCAGCGGAAGAGGCGATAGGGGTCTTCCAGGTTGTCCAGGCGCTCGCCGGTGGCCTCATCGCGGCTGTCGGCGATGAAGCGGTAGGCCTGCAGCAGGCCGGCGGGGCCGACGAACTTGTCGGGGTTCCACCAGAAGCTGGGGCAGGCGGTGGAGCAGCTGGCGCACAGGATGCACTCGTACAGGCCGTTCAGCTCCTCGCGCTCCTCGGGCGACTGCAGGCGCTCTTTCTCGGGCGGCGGCGTGTCGTTTTGAAGATAGGGCTTGATCGAGTCGTACTGCGTGAAGAACTGCGTCATGTCCACGATCAGATCGCGCACCACGGGCAGGCCGGGCAAGGGCTTGAGCACGATAGGATCCGTCAGCGTGCGCAGGTTGGTCAGGCACGCCAGGCCGTTCTTGCCGTTGATGTTCATGGCGTCGGAGCCGCACACGCCTTCGCGGCACGAGCGGCGAAAGGACAGCGTGGGGTCGACGGCTTTGAGCTTGATGAGGGCGTCGAGCAGCATGCGCTCGTTGCCTTCCAGCTCGATTTCCACCGTCTGCATGTAGGGCTTGGCGTCCTTGTCCGGGTCGTAGCGGTAGATCTTGAAGGTACGTTTTTGCATCTTGTTTTCTTCCTGGTGATCCGGGGGCGTTCAGAACGTGCGCACCTTGGGCGGCACGGTTTCGACGGTGAGCGGCTGCATGCGCACGGGCTTGTAGTCGAGCGCGCTGCCTTCCTTGAACCACAGGGTGTGCTTCATCCAGTTGGCGTCGTCGCGGCCCAGCGGGGCTTGTGGGTCGTCGGCGGGCCGTTCGTAATCGACCACGGTGTGGGCACCGCGGCATTCCTTGCGGGCAGCGGCCGAGGTCATGGTGGCCTGGGCGACTTCGATCAGGTTTTCGACTTCCAGCGCTTCCTGGCGCGCCATGTTGAAGATGCGCGAATGGTCTTTGAGGCCCAGGCCGGCTACGCGCTGGCGCAGCTCGGCGACTTTGGCCACGCCTTCGTCCATGCTGGCCTGGGTGCGGAACACGCCGGCGTGCGCCTGCATGGTGTTGCGGATGTCGTTGGCAATGTTCTGCGCGTACTCGCCGTCGCTGGCCGCTTCCAGGCGGTTGAGGCGCTCCAGTGAATAGTCGGCCGCATCGGCAGGCAGCGGCTTGTGCGCGCCCTGGCTGTGGTGGGCAATGATGTGGTTGCCGGCGGCCTTGCCGAACACCAGCAGATCGAGCAGCGAGTTGGTGCCCAGGCGGTTGGCGCCGTGCACGCTCACGCACGAGCATTCGCCCACGGCGTACAGGCCGTGGATGGGCGCGTTGTGCTCGCCGTTTTTCGGCACGCTGACCTGGCCGTTGATGTTGGTGGGGATGCCGCCCATCTGGTAGTGGATGGTGGGCACCACGGGAATCGGCTCCTTGGTGATGTCCACGTTGGCGAAGTTGACGCCGATCTCGTACACCGAGGGCAGGCGCTTGTGGATGGTCTCGGCCCCCAGATGGTCGAGCTTGAGGACGACGTAGTCCTTGTTGGGGCCGCAGCCGCGGCCTTCCTTGATTTCCTGGTCCATGCTGCGCGAGACGAAGTCGCGCGGGGCCAGATCTTTCAGCGTGGGGGCGTAGCGCTCCATGAAGCGCTCGCCGTTGCTGTTGAGCAGAATGGCGCCTTCGCCCCGGCAGCCTTCGGTCAGCAGCACGCCCGCGCCGGCCACGCCGGTGGGGTGGAACTGCCAGAACTCCATGTCTTGCAGCGGAATGCCTGCGCGCGCAGCCATGCCCAGACCGTCGCCGGTGTTGATGAAGGCGTTGGTGCTGGCGGCAAAGATGCGGCCTGCGCCGCCGGTGGCCAGCAGCACGGTCTTGGCGTGCAGCACGTACAGCTCGCCCGTTTCCATCTCGATGGCGGTCACGCCCACCACGTCACCTTCGGCGTCGCGGATCAGATCGAGCGCCATCCATTCGACGAAGAAGGTGGTCTTGGCTGCAACGTTCTGCTGGTACAGCGTGTGCAGCATGGCGTGGCCGGTGCGGTCGGCGGCGGCGCAGGCGCGTTGCACGGGCTTTTCGCCGTAGTTGGCGGTGTGGCCGCCAAAGGGGCGCTGGTAGATGGTGCCGTCCGGGTTGCGGTCGAAGGGCATGCCGAAGTGTTCCAGCTCATACACCACCTTGGGTGCTTCCTGGCACATGAACTCGATGGCGTCCTGGTCGCCCAGCCAGTCGCTGCCCTTGATGGTGTCGTAGAAGTGGTAGTGCCAGTTGTCCTCGCTCATGTTGCCCAGGCTGGCGCCCACGCCGCCTTGCGCGGCGACGGTGTGCGAGCGGGTGGGGAAGACCTTGGACAGCACGGCGACGTTGAGGCCGGCGCGCGCCAGCTGCAGCGAGGCGCGCATGCCGGAGCCGCCCGCGCCGACGATCACCACGTCGAACTTGCGGGTGAGGACTTTGTCTTTGGTGTAACTCATGATCGTGGTTGAAATGTTTCTTGTCGTCGGGATCGGAAGGGATTCACAGGCGCCACAGCACCTGCAAGGCCCAGCCGGCGCAGCCGATCAGCCAGGCCAGCGTGAGCGCCTGCAGCGTCAGGCGCAGGCCGACCGATTTCACGTAGTCCATCCAGATGTTGCGCATGCCGACCCAGGCGTGCCAGGCCAGCGCCACGATGACGGCGAAGGTCAGCACCTTCATCCACTGCGCGGCAAAGATGCCGGCCCACTGGGTGTAGCCGACGGCGCCCTGGGTGAAGACGAACTGCACCAGCACGGCCAGGGTGAAGATCACCATCAGCGCGGCGGTGAAGCGCTGGGCCAGCCAGTCGCCCAGACCGTAGTGGGCACCGACGACGGTGCGCTTGGAGCCGTAGTTGACAGCCATGGTTTGCTCCTGTTTCGAATCAGTTGAAAAGGCCGAACAGCTTGGCACCCAGAATGAGGGTGAGCGCAACGCTCGCCACCAGCGTGGCGGCGGCCGATTGGCGGCCGAAGTCCTTGGTGGTCTTGTGCGACACGTCCAGGTACAGGTGGCGCACGCCGGCGATCAGGTGGTGCAGGTAGGCCCAGATCAGCGCCAGCGCGACCAGCTTGACGAACCAGCCGGGGAAGATGCCCAGCCCGGCCGAGAAGGCGGCGGTGAACTGGCCGAAGGAGATTTCGGACGACACCGACTTGTCGAACAGCCAGATGATGAAGGGCAGCAGGAAGAACATCAGCGCGCCGCTCACGCGGTGCAGGATCGACACCAGCGCCGCCAGCGGCATGCGGTAGGTGCGCACGTCGTGCAGCAGGTTGATGTTGCGGAACTCGGGCCGGGGCTTGGCTGATTCGCTCATGGGATGGACTCGTGGGAATGTGTAACGAGGTTGTGATCCTCGCGGGGCAGAACTTGTAAATTCTATTGCAACGCAACAAGCTGACTTCAGCATTGCGCCGCAAGCGCCGTGCGGCGGCATGCGCGGGCGGGCTTCAGCTCAGCTGGTTGCGGTAGTGGTGCGTGTCGGTGCGGTACAGGCCGCGGCGCAGCTCCATCGGCACGTCGTTGTAGGTGTAGGCGGTGCGCTCCACGCTGAGCAGAGGGGTGGCGGTGCTCACGTCCAGCAGGGCGGCTTGCGCGGCGTCGGGCAGCACGGCGCGGATTTTCTCGTCGGCGCGCACCATGCGCACGCCGAATTCGGATTCGAACAGCGCATACATCGGGCCGTCGTGGTGCGACAGCCGCTCGGCCGTCAGGCCCTTGAACGGGCCGCCGGGCAGCCAGATGTCTTCCAGAATCGTCGGCACGCCGGCAAAGCGCAGCAGGCGGCGCGTTTGCAGCACCGGGTCGCCCGTGCGCAGGCCCAGCAGGCGGGCAACTTCGGCGCTGGCGCGCTGGCGTTTGCAATCGACGAAGTCGCGCTGCGCCGGGCCTTCGCTGTCCACCGTGCCAGCGTCCGGCAGCAGGCGCAGAAAGCGGTATTGCACCTGCTGCTCGGCGTGCGTGGCAACGAAGGTGCCGCGGCCTTGCCGGCGCACCAGCAGGTTGCCTGTCGCCAGCTCGTCCACGGCCTTGCGCACGGTGCCCTGGCTGACACGAAAGCGCGCGGCCAGGTCGAACTCGCTGGGGATGACCTCACCCGGCTTCCATTCGCCCTGTTGCAGGCTTTGCAGGATCAGGTCCTTGATCTGCTGGTACAGCGGGCTGAATGCCGGCGCCTGGCCCGTTCGCGCCAGCGCGCTGGCCGGTGGCGCATCGGCGTCGGAAGGGGGGGCGGAGGGGTTGGCGCTGGCCATGGGGCGGGGTGTTTCGCGGGTCTGGAAACGTCAGTTTTCTGAAGGGTAATCATATCTTATATAAGACACAAGACAAATTGACCCTACGGGTTTTCGCGGATACACTTCGGGGCTGTTCGGGGTGGCCCGGCCCGGTGTTTTTTGGGGCCTGGCGGCCATGCCCGCCCACCGTTTTCACCACAACCTTCCGGAGTGTTTTCCATGAGCAAGAAGCCTGTTCGCGTTGCCGTTACCGGTGCCGCTGGCCAGATCGGTTACGCCCTGCTGTTCCGCATCGCCTCGGGCGAGATGCTGGGCAAGGATCAGCCGGTGATCCTGCAGCTGCTCGAAATCCCCGACGAAAAGGCGCAAAAAGCCCTCAAGGGCGTGATGATGGAGCTGCAAGACTGCGCCTTCCCCCTGCTGGCCGGCATGCAAGCCCACAGCGACCCCATGACCGCCTTCAAGGATGCCGACTACGCCCTGCTGGTGGGTGCCCGCCCACGCGGTCCCGGCATGGAGCGCGCCGACCTGCTGGCCGCCAATGCACAGATCTTCACCGCGCAGGGCAAGGCGCTCAACGCCGTCGCCAGCCGCAACGTCAAGGTGCTGGTGGTGGGCAACCCGGCCAACACCAACGCCTACATCGCCATGAAGAGCGCGCCCGACCTGCCCGCCAAGAACTTCACCGCCATGCTGCGCCTGGACCACAACCGCGCCGCCAGCCAGATCGCCGAGAAAACCGGCAAGGCCGTCAAGGACATCAAGAAGCTGGCCGTGTGGGGCAACCACTCGCCCACCATGTACGCCGACTACCGCTTTGCCACCATCGACGGTGCCAGCGTCAAGGACATGATCAACGACCAGGAGTGGAACGCCAACGTGTTTCTGCCCACCGTGGGCAAGCGCGGCGCGGCCATCATCGACGCGCGCGGCCTGTCGTCGGCCGCATCGGCAGCCAACGCCGCCATCGACCACATGCGCGACTGGGCGCTGGGCACGAATGGCGAGTGGGTGACCATGGGCATTCCGTCTCAGGGCTGGTACGGCATTCCGCAGGACGTGATGTTCGGCTTTCCGGTGACGTGCGAAAACGGCGAATACAAGGTCGTCGAAGGCCTGTCCATCGACGCCTTCAGCCAGCAGTGCATCGACAAGACGCTGGCCGAGCTGCAAGGCGAGCAGGACGGCGTCAAGCACCTGCTGTGATTCCGGGCTTATCAAAAAAGAATAGCTGCTTGCGCTTGTTTTACAAGGATTTCAGGTGCTTTAATGTCTGAAAATCTTGTGTAGCGTGCGCGAACAGCTCACTTTTTTGATTTGATCGACATGACCCACCCGCGCGACATCCTCCTGGGCGCGCAGGCCGCCGCCGGCCTGCTGCCGGTGTGCGACCACTACAGCGGCGTGGAGGCGCGCATGCGCAAGAGCCTGCAATTGCAGGCCGAGATGACCGAGGAATTCGGCACCTGCGTGTTCGACGCCACGCTTGACTGCGAAGACGGCGCGCCCGTGGGCGGCGAGGCCGAGCACGCGCTGCTGGTGACCGAACTCGTCATGTCCGCCCCCGAAGGCGCCCGCGTGGGCGTTCGCGTACATCCGGTCGGCCATCCCGCGTTCGAGGCCGACATGGATGTGATCGCCCGCGGCGCCGGCCAGCGCCTCACGCACATCATGCTGCCCAAGGTGGAATCGGTTCAGGACGTGATCCGGGCCGAAAAAGCCTTGTTGGCGGCTTGCCCCAAGGGCTTGCCGCTGCACGTTCTGATCGAATCGCCGGCGGCGGTACACCGCGCCTTCGACGTTGCCGCACACCCGCGCGTGCAGTCGCTCAGCTTCGGGCTGATGGATTTCGTCTCGGCGCACGCGGGCGCCATTCCGGCCGAGGGCATGGGCGTCGAAGGGCAGTTCACCCACCCGCTGGTGGTGCGCGCCAAGCTGGAAATCGCCAGCGCCGCGCACGCCTTCGGCAAGGTGCCCTCGCACGGCGTGGTGACCGAGTTCAAGGACGAAGCCGCCCTGCGCCATGCCGCGCGCCGCGCCGCGCGCGAATTCGGCTACACCCGCATGTGGAGCATCCACCCCAGCCAGATCCGCCCCATCCTGCAAGCCTTCTCGCCCGACGAGGCGCAGATCGACACCGCCAGCGCCATCCTGCTGGCGGCCGCGCAGGCCGGCTGGGCGCCCATCAGCCACCAGAACGCGCTGCATGACCGCGCCAGCTACCGCCACTTCTGGCAAGTGTTGGAACGCGCCCACGCCACCGGGCGGGCGCTGCCCGCCGAGGTGGCGCGGTGGTTCTGACAAGAGGCTCGCCGTGTCATGATCGCGTTTCCTTTTTTATTCATTGAAGAGATCGTCGTATGCGCATGAACTTTCTCGCCGTGGCATCCACGGCCGCCGTGCTGGGCCTGTCCATGAATGCCGCGCAAGCGCAGTCATCGACGGCCAAACCGTCCACCGCCAAGCCCGCGGCCCAGAAACCCGCGCCCAAGGCCGCCGCCAACACCCGCAAGCCCGCAGCCAACGCCAACAGCAAGGCCACGGCCCAGCGCAAGCCCGCCACCAGCAAGGGCGTGCCCGCCCGCACTGCCCGCGCCGTGGAGGCCGCCACGCCCGTGGAAACGCTCACCCAGCGCCTGTCCGACGCCGAGCAGGCCATCGCCCGCAACGTGCACACCGGCGCCATCCAGTGCGAGCTGGGCCAGAACGTGACCGTCACCCCCGACGCGAAGAACCCCGGCTTCTTCCACATCACCGCCGGCAAGCAGCGCTACTACATGCACCCGGTGGAAAGCCGCACCGGCGCGCTCCGTCTGGAAGACAACCGCGCCGGCGCCATGTGGCTGCAGCTGGGCAACAAGTCCATGCTGTTGAACCAGAAGCTGGGCCAGCGCGTGGCCGACGAGTGCGCCGCGCCCCAGCAGCGCGAATTTGCCGCGCAGCTCAAGAACAACCCGCAGCCCGACCTGCTGGGCGGGCCTGCCAAGTAAACAAGCCGCCGCGCCCCTCACGACTTGGCGTGGTGCACGGCCCGGCCGCTGGCGACAAGCCGGCGGCCGGGCCGTTGACCGATGGATGTCGTTGAAACCGGAGAAAACCCCCCATGCTGAACGCCTACCGCGCCCACGTCGCCGAACGCGCCGCCCTGGGCATCCCGCCCCTGCCGCTGGATGCCCCACAGACTGCCGAGCTGATCGAGCTGATCAAGAACCCGCCCGCCGGCGAAGACACGGCCTTCCTGCTCGACTTGCTCACCCACCGCGTGCCGCCCGGCGTGGACGACGCGGCCAAGGTCAAGGCGTCCTTCCTGGCTGCCGTGGCGCACGGTGACGTGCCGGTTGCCCTCATCAGCCGCGCCAGGGCCACCGAGCTGCTGGGCACCATGGTGGGCGGCTACAACGTGCATCCGCTCATCGAGCTGCTCGATGACGCCGAAGTGGCACCGCAAGCCGCCGAGGCGCTCAAGAAGACGCTGCTCATGTTCGACTTCTTCAACGACGTGGCGGTCAAGGCCAAGGCCGGCAACGCCCGGGCGCAGGAAGTGATGCAAAGCTGGGCCAATGCTGAATGGTTCACCAGCCGCCCCGAAGTCGAAAAGAAAATCACCGTCACCGTCTTCAAGGTGCCGGGCGAGACCAATACCGACGACCTCAGCCCCGCGCCCGACGCCTGGAGCCGCCCCGACATTCCGCTGCACTACCTGGCCATGCTGAAGAACACGCGCGAAGGCGCCGCCTTCAAGCCCGAGGAAGACGGCAAGCGCGGCCCGATGCAGTTCATCGAAGACCTGAAGAAAAAAGGCCACCTGGTCGCCTACGTGGGCGACGTGGTGGGCACCGGCTCCAGCCGCAAGTCGGCCACCAACAGCGTCATCTGGGCCACGGGCCAGGACATCCCCTTCGTGCCCAACAAGCGCTTTGGCGGTGTCACCCTGGGCGGCAAGATCGCGCCCATCTTCTTCAACACGCAGGAAGACTCCGGCGCGCTGCCCATCGAAGTCGATGTCAGCCCCTTCGAGATGGGCGACGTGCTCGACATCTACCCTTACGACGGCAAGATCGAGAAGGGCGGCCAGAAAGTGGCCGACTTCGCCCTGAAAAGCGACGTGCTGCTGGACGAAGTGCGTGCCGGCGGGCGCATCAACCTCATCATCGGCCGCAGCCTGACGGCCAAGGCGCGCGAAGCCCTGGGCCTGCCCGCGTCCACCGCGTTCCGCCTGCCCACGGCGCCCGCCGAGTCCAAGGCCGGCTTCACCCTGGCGCAGAAAATGGTTGGCCGCGCCTGCGGCCTGCCCGAAGGCCAGGGCATCCGCCCCGGCACCTATTGCGAGCCGAAGATGACCACCGTGGGCAGCCAGGACACCACCGGCCCCATGACGCGCGACGAGCTGAAAGACCTGGCCTGCCTGGGCTTCAGCGCCGACATGGTGATGCAGTCCTTCTGCCACACCGCCGCCTACCCCAAGCCGGTGGACGCCAGGATGCACCGCGAGCTGCCCGCCTTCATCAGCAACCGCGGCGGCGTGGCGTTGCGCCCGGGCGATGGCGTCATCCACAGCTGGCTGAACCGCCTGCTGCTGCCCGACACCGTGGGCACGGGCGGCGACAGCCACACGCGCTTTCCCATCGGCATCAGCTTTCCCGCAGGCTCGGGCCTGGTCGCCTTTGCCGCCGCCACCGGCGTCATGCCGCTGGACATGCCCGAGAGCGTGCTGGTGCGTTTCAAGGGCGAAATGCAGCCCGGCGTCACCCTGCGTGACCTGGTGCATGCGATTCCGCTGTACGCCATCAAGCAGGGCCTGCTCACCGTCGCCAAGCAGGGCAAGAAGAACATTTTCTCGGGCCGCGTGCTGGAGATCGAGGGCCTGCCGCAGCTGAAAGTCGAGCAGGCGTTTGAGCTGAGCGATGCATCGGCAGAGCGCAGCGCCGCCGGCTGCACCATCAAGCTGGGCAAAGAGCCGGTCATCGAGTACCTGAAGTCCAACGTGGTGCTGATGAAGAACATGATCGCCAACGGCTATGCCGACGCCAAGACGCTGGCGCGCCGCATCGAGAAGGTGGAAGCCTGGCTCGCCAACCCGCAGCTGCTGGAAGCCGACAAGGACGCCGAATACGCCGCCGTGATCGAGATCGACCTAGCCGACATCAAGGAGCCCATCGTCTGCTGCCCCAACGACCCGGACGACGCCAAATTCATGTCCGAAGTCGCCGGCACGAAGATCGACGAAGCCTTCATCGGCAGCTGCATGACCAACATCGGCCACTTCCGCGCCGCCGCCAAGCTGCTCGGCGGCCAGCGCGACATCCCCGTCAAGCTGTGGGTGGCCCCGCCCACCAAGATGGACCAGGACGAGCTGATGAAGGAAGGCCACTACGCCGCCTTCGGCACCGCCGGCGCGCGCACCGAAATGCCCGGTTGCAGCCTGTGCATGGGCAACCAGGCGCAGGTGCATGAAGGCGCCACCGTCATGAGCACCAGCACCCGCAACTTCCCCAACCGCCTGGGCAAGAACACCAACGTGTACCTGGGGTCGGCCGAGCTGGCCGCCATCTGCTCGAAACTGGGCCGCATCCCCACCGTGGCCGAGTACCAGGCCGAGATGGGCATCATCGACCAGGACAAGGCCAGCGTGTACCGCTACATGAACTTCGACCAGATCGAGGAATACGCTGAAGTCGCCAGGGAAGTGACCACCTGAGCCGCCTGACCGGCTGACTCCCAAGCCCCGCTGCCGACAGGCGCGGGGCTTTTTGTTGCATGACGGCTCCCGCCCGGTCGTCCGCTGGTCCGACATGGGCGGTGGAGCTGCTGCGCTGTCGCCGAAGGCCGGCTTGTCAGCATGTGCTTTACTCGCGCACAGGAGCATGCAATGCGCAAGCAACTCACTGGAAAAGTGGCCCTTGTCACCGGCGGATCGCGTGGCCTCGGCGCCGCCACGGCCGTCGCCCTGGCCGAAGAGGGCGCAGACGTCGCCATCAGCTATGTCTCGTCGGAGGAGAAGGCGCTGGCTGTCGTGCAACGGCTCGAAGCCCAAGGCGTGCGCGCCATTGCCGTCAAGGCCGATCAAGGCGACCCCGCTGCATCGGAGCCGCTTGTGCGTGAAGTGGTGGAGCGTCTGGGCAAGCTGGACATCCTGGTCAACAACGCGGCGGTCGCGTGGCAGGGCAAGACCATCGACGCACCCGACATCGACAATGCGGCGATGGATCGGCAGTGACTCATCAACACGATGGGCGTGATTGCGAACATCCGTGCCGCTGTGAAGGTATTGCCCGAAGGCGGGCGGATCATTTCGGTCGGCTCGGGGCTCGGGACGCGCGTCGCCTTCCCGGGTACGACGGACTATGCGGCCACCAAGGCTGCCATCGTCGGATACAGCAAGGGCGCCGCCCGCGACCTCGGTGCCCGCCGCATCACGGTCAACGTCGTGCAGGCCGGCCTGATGGACACGGACATGGCGGCGGGGTCGAAGGGAAAGCTGCCCCCGATCATCATGGAATCGCACGCCATCCAGCGCTACGCGGCCGTTGAGGAAGTCGTCGCCGCCATCGTGTTCCTTGCCGGTCCGGGTGCGGCCTTCATCACGGGCTCGGTCATCGACGTCAATGGCGGCTTTACCGCCTGATTTTCTGGCCCGTCTTGACGGCTCCCGGTCCACAACGCCGTCTCCGATGCAGACGGCAGAAGCAGCGCTAAGCTGTTGCCGTGCATAGGGTTTCAAGCCTCGCGCGATGACCGCGCCAAGCCTGACACCGGCCCTTTCCTGCGCCCGGCGTGGACCCGGAAACCGTTTGCGCGCAGGTGGCAAAACACCCAAAATAACTGTATAAACAGCCAGTTATTTTCAGATGCTTTGCCATGGGTGCCTTGCCTTTTTTTTCGCTGGCCGATGCCGCGCTGCACGGCGTGTGGTCGGCCGATGCGCTGGGTGCGGCCGCAGCGGGTGTGGTGCCCACCGGCCATGCCGCGCTGGACGCCGAACTGCCCGGCAGTGGCTGGCCGCTGGGCGTGCTGATCGAGCTGCTGCAAGCCGCGCCTGCGGCCACCGTGTGGCCGCTGCTGCTGCCTGCCTTGGCGCACCGCGCGCGCTCGGGCACGGTGGTGCTGGTCAACCCGCCGCACGCGCCGTATGCGCCCGCCCTGGCGGCAGCGGGCGTGCCCGCGCAGCGGCTGCTGTGGCTGGCCGCCGACACGCCCGCCGCGCAGGCCTGGGCCAGCGAGCAGGCCCTGCGCTGCCAGGACGTGGCCGCCGTTGCCGCCTGGCTGCCGCGCGTGCGCGTGGCCGAGCTGCGCCGCCTGCAACAGGCCGCCGCGCAGACCGGCGCACTGCTGTTCGTGCTGCGGCCGGAGCGCGGGGCCGACGCCGCCACGCCCGCGCGCGTGCGGCTGCGCGTGGGCCGCCCCGCGCCGAGCGGGCCGCGCCTGAAGCTGGTGGACACAAGGGCGGATGAAGGCGCCATGCCTGGCCCCGTGCCGCCCTTGCGCATCGACCTGCTCAAGCGGCGCGGCCCGCCTTTGGCCACGCCGCTGTGGCTGCCCGCGTGCAGCGAGGCGGTGGGTGCCGTGCTGCGGGCGGCGTGGGGGCAGGGCCGGCTGCCCGGCGGCGTGGTGCCCATTCATGGCGGGAAGGAGGGCGGCCATGCACTGGCTGGCACTGCACTGGTCGCCGCCTGACGCGGCGGGCGAGCCGCTGCCTTCGCGCGAGGCGCTGGCCTGGTGGGCGCTGGCCTTCACGCCGCGCGTGGCCTGGGTGGACGAGGCGCTGCTGATGGAAGTCTCGGCCTGCGAACGCCTGTGGGGGGGACGGCGCGCGTTGTTGGCGCGGGTTTTGCAGTCAAATCCGGCACCAGACCAGGCACAACAAGCGCGGGCAGCTACCAGTATGGTAGCGCTGGCGCGGCTGCGCTGGTACATGGCGCAGGGTGTTGACGCCGCCGTCCACCCGCGCTGGCCCGCGCCGGCCGATCTGCCCCTGCACACCCTCGGCGCCGCGCGGGCGCACCTGCCGCTGCTGGCGCGCCTGGGCTGCCGCACCTGGGGCGACGTCGATGCGCTGCCGCGCGCCGGGCTGGCGCGGCGCTTCGGCCCGGCGCTGGGCCGCGCGCTCGACGTGGCCCTGGGCCGCGCGCCAGACGTGTATGCGTGGGCCACGCTGCCCGACCGTTTCGAGCAGGCGCTGGATTTGCCCGAACGCGCCGATTCGGCCCCCGCGCTGCTGTGGTCGGCGCGCCGCCTGCTGCACGCGCTGCAACTGTGGCTGGCCGCGCGCCAGCAGGGCGTGCTGGCGCTGGCGCTGGCGTGGACCTTCGATCAGCGCCGCCTGAACGGCCACGCGCTGCCGCCTGAAGGGGGGCTGACGCTGCGCACGGCCGAACCCGTGCAGGCCATGGCCCACATCCAGCGCCTGCTGGCCGAGCGCCTGGCGCGCACCGCGCTGCAAGCGCCCGCGCGCGCCATCCGCCTGCGCGTGCTGCAAACGGCGCCGTGGCAGCCGGACAGTGCCAGCTTTCTGCCCGAAGACCAGCCGCGCGGCGAGCCGCTGCACGTGTTCATCGAGCGCGTGGGCGCGCGCCTGGGCGCAGGCAGCCTGCGCGTGCCCGTGCTGCGCCCCGACCATCGGCCCGAATGCCGGCAGGGCTGGCGGGCGGCGGTGCCCGGTCGGACGTCTTCGTTGCCAGCGAGCGCGCAAACCCACCTGCCCGACGCCCTGGCCCCCACCTGGCTGCTGCGCGAGCCGCTGCCGCTGGCCGTGCAGGCGGACGGCCAGCCCTGCCACCACGGCCCGCTGCGCCTGCTGGCCGGCCCGCGCCGCATCGAAACCGGCTGGTGGCCCGACGATGCGGTGCCCGCGACCTGCGCCGCCGCGCGCGACTACTACATCGCCCAGAACCCCGCGGCCGAACTGCTGTGGGTGTACCGCGAGCGCGCCACCTCGGCCCAGCATGGCGATGGCGCTGATGCCGCGCCGCGCTGGTTCCTGCAAGGCCTGTATGCCTGAGCCGACGAAAACCGCCCCCGCCCTCGCGCCCGGCGCCACCATCCACCGGCTGCCCCGCCCTTCGCGCACGGCGGTCGCGCCGCCCGCCTATGCCGAGCTGCACTGCCTCACCCACTTCAGCTTTCAGCGCGGCGCCAGCAGCCCTGAAGAGCTGGTGCGCTGCGCGCACGCGCTGGGCTATGCGGCGCTGGCGATCACCGACGAATGCTCGGTCGCCGGCGTGGTGCAGGCCTGGAAGGCGCTGGGCGAGCTGAAGGCCGGGCTGCCGAATGCGCAAGATCACCCCGCGCCCGAACCGCTGCACCTGGTGTACGGCAGCGAATTCCGCTTCGAAGGCCAGGGCACGCTGGTGGCGCTGGCGCGCGACCTGGCGAGCTGGGGCGACTTGTGCGCCTTCATCAGCGCCTGCCGCGGCGCCGCGCCCAAGGGCCGCTACGCGCTGCCGCCGCTGGCCGACGCCCTGGCCGCGCTGCGCGCCTGCGCACTGTTGTGGGCGCCGTGCCGAAGCACCCCGGATGCTATTGAAAAGATATCTGCTTGCGCACGACCAGACTGCGCAAAAGGCGGTTTTCATTCAAGCATCACCCTGCTGGCCGAACTGCACGCCGACGTTGACGATGCGCTGTGGCTTGAACGCCTGCGCGCCTTGTCGGCGGCCACCGGCTGGCCGCTGGCCGCTGCGGGCGACGTGCAGATGCACGTGCGCCGCGCCAAGCGCCTGCACGACGTGCTCACCGCCATTCGCGTGGGCCAGCCGGTGGCCGAATGCGGCTTTGCCTTGCAGCCCAACGCCGAGCGCCACCTGCGCCCGCGCGAGCGGCTTGCGCACATCTACCCGCCCGAGCTGCTGGCCGCCACGCTGGGCCTGGCCGCGCGCTGCACTTTCAGGCTGGAGGAGGTGCAATACAACTACCCGCAAGAAAGTGTGCTGCCGGGCCTCACGCCCACCGAAACCCTGGCGCGGCTCACGCGCGAAGGCGCCGTCTGGCGCTTTGCCGAAGGCGTGCCCGCGCCCATCCAGGCCTTCATCGACAAGGAGCTGGCGCTGATCGCCGAATGCCGCTACGAGATGTTCTTCCTCACCGTACACGACATCGTGCGCTGGGCGCGGCAGCAGGGCATTCTGTGCCAGGGGCGCGGCTCGGCAGCCAACTCGGTGGTGTGCTACTGCTTAGGGATTACCGAGGCCGACCCGCGCTTTTCCAACCCGCTGCTGGAGCGCTTCATCAGCCGCGCGCGCCAGCACGAGCCGCCCGACATCGACGTCGATTTCGAGCACGAGCGGCGCGAAGAAGTCATCCAGTACATCTACGCCAAATACGGCCACGACCGCGCCGCGCTGGCCGCCACCGTCATCTGCTACCGAACCCGCAGCGCCCTGCGCGCCGCCGGCATGGCGCTGGGCGTGCCCGACCAGCTGATCGACGCCTTCGCCAAAGACCACCACTGGTTCGACGACGGCCTGGCCGAACACCGCCTGAGCGATCTGGCCGCGTCGCTCGGCGTGCCCGTGGGCGACGCGCAGGCCCGCCTGTGGCTGGAGATGGCGCGCCAGCTCAAGGGCCGCCCGCGCCACCTCAGCCAGCACGTGGGCGGCTTCGTGCTGACCGAATCGCCCCTCACGCGCCTAGTGCCCATCGAAAACGCGGCCATGCCCGAGCGGCGCGTCATCCAGTGGGAAAAAGACGACCTGGAAGCGCTGGGCATGCTCAAGGTGGACGTGCTGGCCCTGGGCATGCTGACCGCCATGCGCCGCTGCCTGGCACTGGTCGGCGCGCGGCGCGGCGCGCCCATGACGCGGCAGGACATTCCGCGCGAAGACGCCGCCACCTACGCCATGATCCAGCGCGCCGACACCGTGGGCACCTTCCAGATCGAAAGCCGCGCGCAGATGAGCATGCTGCCGCGCCTGAAGCCCGCGCGCTTTTACGACCTGGTGGTCGAAGTCGCCATCGTGCGGCCCGGCCCCATCAGCGGCGGCATGGTGCACCCGTACCTGAAGGCGCGCGAGCGGGCGCGGCGCGGTCAGCCGATCAACTACGAACGCTCGGCGCACGACGTGCCCGGCCAGCCGCCGCGCCTGGCCAAGGCGCTGGCGCGCACGCTGGGCGTGCCCATCTTTCAGGAGCAGGTGATGGAGCTGGCGATGATTGCCGCCGACTACAGCGCCGAAGGCGCCGACCGCCTGCGCCGCGACATGGCCGCATGGAAGAAAAAAGGCGGCCTGGAGCCGCACCGCGACAGGCTCATCACCGGCATGCTGCGCAACGGCTACCAGCCGGCCTTTGCCGAACGCATCTTCGAGCAGATCAAGGGCTTTGGCGAATACGGCTTTCCCGAAAGCCACGCCTACAGCTTCGCCCTGATCGCCTACGAAAGCTGCTGGCTCAAATGCCACGAACCCGAAGCTTTTTTAGCCGCCATGCTCAACTCGCAACCCATGGGCTTTTACGGCCCCGCCCAACTCGTGCAAGACGCCCGCCGCCACGGCGTTGCCGTGCTGCCGCCGGACGTAGGGGCGAGCGGCTGGGACTGCACGCTGGAAAAATTGGGGTCAGATGAAAAATTGGGGTCAGATCACGATTTTCCGCTGGCCCGCCCCATGGGCAAGGAGCCGGATCCGTTCAGTGATTTCAAGCCAAATCAGCCATCGGCTCCCGCCCAGCAAACGCAAGAAGCTATTAAAACAATAGAAAACATCCCTCGCCCCGCCGTCCGCCTGGGCCTGCGGCTGGTGCAGAGCCTGCCCGAAGCCAGCGCGCGCCGCATCGAGGCCGCGCGCGCTGAAGCTGCGTTTGCCAGCGTCGATGACCTGGCGCGCCGCGCGGGCCTGGACACGGGCGAGCTGAACGCGCTGGCCGCTGCCGACGCGCTGATGAGCCTGTCGGGCCACCGCCGCCAGCAGGTGTGGCAAAGCGCGGCGCTCAAGGCTGCGCCCGCGCTGCTGCGCAATGCGCCCATCGACGAAGCGCCCCTCGATCTGCCCGCCGCGCCGGAGGGCGAGGAGATCGTGCATGACTACGCCGCGCTGGGCCTGACGCTGCGACGCCACCCGGTCGCGCTGCTGCGCCCGCGCCTGGAACGCTGGCGCTGCCTGAGCGCAGCGCAATTGAGCGCCACACCCCACGGTCAACCCGTGCGTGCCTGCGGCATCGTCATCGGCCGCCAGCAGCCGGGCACGGCCAAGGGCACCATCTTCGTCACGCTGGAAGACGAAACCGGCCCCGTCAACGTCATCGTCTGGAAAAGCGCGCGCGCCGACGAAGACCAGCGCAACGCCCTGCTGCGCGCGCGCCTGCTGGCGGTGCAGGGCGAATGGCAGCGCGACAAGGACAGCGGCGGCCACGTGCGCCACCTGATCGCCCGGCGTTTTGTCGATCTCACGCCGCTGCTGGGGCGCATTGCCGGTTTGACGAGCAGCCGCGACTTTCATTGACCACGTATCACCGCGCCGCCCCGACGTCTGCTGGGCTACACCCGCAGCAGCGGCAGCCAATGCGCCTGGCCCGCGGGCGTGACGTGCAGCGCGCGGCTGCTGGCGTCGGTGCGCAGCCAGCCGCGCTGCATGCAGTGCTCAAGCAGCGCCTTGGCCAGCGTGCCGGCCAGGTGGTCTTGCCGCTCGGACCAGTCCATGCAGCGGTAAGCCAGCCGCCCGCGCGTGGCTGAGGTGGGGCAGGCGCGGGCACGCCCAGTTGCGCCAGCCACTGCGTGCCGGCATCGGTCAGCGCAAAGCCCGCATCGCCTTCGGCCAGCAGCCCGCGCGCCAGCAGCATGTGAAGCTGCGCCACGCCCAGCTCGCCCGCCAAATGGCCGTAGCAGCGCCGCGCGTGCTTCAGCGGCGCATAGGCCGGGCGGTGCCAGCGCGTGGCGACCGCGTCGCGCTCGGCCACCAGCGCCAGCGCCTCCAGCGCGTGCGCCACGTCGGCGTCGGCCAGGGCCAAGTATTTGTGGCGGCCCTGGGCGCGCACGCTGAGCAGGCCCGCTTGCGCCAATTGCGCCAGCTGCGACGTGGCCGCCTGCGGCGTGATGCCCGCCGCGCGCGCCAGCTCGCCCGCTGTGCGCGATTCGCCAGGCAGCAGCAGCGCCAGCATGCGCGCGCGCGTGGGGTCGGCCAGCAGGGCGGCGATGCGGGCAAAGCGCGGTTCGGGTGAGTTCATGGCGGCGATTGTGGCTGTGCGGCTTGGTTCAGCGTGCCCGCCACGCCTTGCAGAAAGCGGCGCTCTTCTTTCAGGATGAAGCGCTTTTCCTGCGCCCAGGCGAAGTTGCGCGCGCCTTCGGCATCAGCGCGCAGGCGGGCGCGGTAGGCTTCGTAGGCGGCGAGCGAATCGAAGCTGATGAGGCCCCAGGCTTCAAAGTTGCTGCCTTCGTGCGGCAGCCAGTAGCCGACCAGGTGCCCGCCGCAGCGCGGGATGATGCGGCCCCAGTTCTCGGCGTACTGGCGGAAGGCGTCTTGCTGAAAAGGGTCGATCTCGTAGCGGATGAAGCAGGTCAGGGTCATGGTTTTTCTCCGAGGTGATGGGCGTTGGCGTCGTGCGGGGCCTGCGCGCGTTCGTGCAGGCCGTAGTCGCGCAGCACGTGGGCCACGCGCAGGCGGTAGTCGCTGAACACTGCCGCGCGGCCCTGGGTTTGTGCGGCTCGATGTGGCTGGCGGTTGCGCCAGGCGGCCACGGCGGCCTCGTCGCGCCAAAAGGACAGCGACAGAAACTTGCCCGGCGCGGCCACGCTTTCAAAGCGTTCGACCGAGATGAAGCCGTCGATGGCGGCCAGCTCATCGCGCAGGCTGGCGGCGATGTCGAAATAGCGTTCACTCTGGCCCGCGCGCGGCCACAGCTCGAAGATGACGGCGATCATGGTGCGGCCTTTCGTTGAGGGGGTGAAAGGCCAGTGTGCGCTGCCCATGCCCGGCGTTGTTACGGTGCCGATGGAAGTGTGGTCAGCCCCATTGCTGCACCGCACCATTGACGCAAAACCGCTAAAATCTGGTTGATTCAACCAATTTTTGCCAGGAGGCCCGCCATGCCCACCGCCGCCGTCGGCCTGTTCGAGGCCAAGACCCGTTTGTCCGAGTTCGTCGCCCGTGCCGAGGCGGGCGAGGAGGTCATCATCACCCGCCACAACAAGCCGGTGGCCAAGATCGTGCCGCTGCACGCACAGGCTGTGGCTGCGTCGCGCGAGACACGCCCCTTCGTGCAGAAAACCTTCGACATGGGCATTCCCAGCAACATTGACCTGACGCGCCTCAACAAGCTGGCTGGCGAGCTGGAGGATGCCGAGATCGTCGCCAAGATGCTGCGTGGCGCATGAAGCTGCCCGATACCAACGTGCTGTTCAACGCGGTGCATGGCGGTAGCCCGCACCATGCGCAGGCATGTCATGGACTGGAAGAGGCCTTTGACAGTCCGGGCGGCGTGGCTTTCGCGTGGCTGCCCCTCATCGGCTTTTTGCGCATCAGCACGCAGCGCGGCATCATGCCCACGCCCATGCCGGTGGACGAGGCGCTGGCGCTGGTCGATGGCTGGCTGCATCACCCCCATGCCTGCATCCTGCAGCCGGGCGCGGGGCACGCCGGTATCCTCGGCCGCCTGTTGCTGGCGGCGGGCGCTGGCGGCAACCTCACCAACGACGCCCACATCGCCGCCATCGCCATCGAGCACAACGCCGAAGTCCTCACCTTCGACAAGGACTTCACCAGATTCACCGGCCTTCGCTATCAATTGTTGAGCTAGTTGCGCGCACCAGACAAGCGCAAAACCCCGAAATGACCATGAAAACATCCCGCTCCCCCATGTCGGTAGCCGACATCCGCAAGTCCTTCCTCGACTTTTTCGAGGCCAAGGGCCACACCGTGGTCCCTTCCGCGCCGCTGGTGCCGGGCAACGACCCCACGCTCATGTTCACCAACTCGGGCATGGTGCAGTTCAAGGACGTGTTCCTGGGCACCGACAAGCGCCCCTACGTGCGCGCCACCACCGTGCAGGCCTGCCTGCGCGCGGGCGGCAAGCACAACGACCTGGAAAACGTGGGCTACACCGCGCGCCACCACACCTTCTTCGAGATGCTGGGCAACTGGTCATTCGGCGACTACTTCAAGAAGGAGAGCATCGAATGGGGCTGGGAGCTGCTGACGAAGGTCTACGGCCTGCCCGCCGACAAGCTCACCGCCACGGTTTACCAAGAGGACGACGAGGCCTATGACATCTGGACGAAAGTCATCGGCCTGCCGCCCGAGCGCGTCATCCGCATCGGCGACAACAAGGGCGGGCGCTACAAGAGCGACAACTTCTGGATGATGGCCGACACCGGCCCGTGCGGCCCATGCTCTGAAATCTTCTACGACCACGGCCCCGAGATCCCGGGCGGGCCGCCCGGCAGCCCCGACGAAGACGGCGACCGCTTCATCGAAATCTGGAACCACGTGTTCATGCAGTTCGAGATGCACGAAGACGGCAGCCTCACCCCGCTGCCCGCGCCCTGCGTCGACACCGGCATGGGCCTGGAGCGCCTGGCCGCCGTGTTGCAGCACGTGCACGGCAACTACGAGATCGACCTGTTCCAGCGCCTGCTGCAAGCCGCCGCGCGCGAAACCGGCGTGCCCTTCAGCCAGGACGTGCCCAGCCTGAAGGTGATTGCCGACCACATCCGCGCCTGCGCCTTTCTGATGTCCGACGGCGTCATGCCCAGCAACGAAGGGCGCGGCTACGTGCTGCGCCGCATCATCCGCCGCGCCATCCGCCACGGCTACAAGCTGGGGCAAAAGCAGCCCTTCTTCTATCGGCTGGTGCCCGATCTGGTCAAGGAAATGGGCAGCGCCTACCCGCGCCTGAAAGAAGGCCAGAGCGCCATCATGCAAGCGCTGCGCGCCGAGGAAGAGCGCTTTGGCCAGACGCTGGAAACCGGCATGGAGCTGTTTGGCCGCGTGCTGCGCGGCATGCGCTTTCTCAAGCTCGAATCGCTGCTGCCCGCCGAAGGGCAGGGCCAGCCGCTGCGCCTGCAGGCGGCCGATGGCGCGCCTTTCAGCGTCTTCTCGCGCATGGTGGGCGACAAGAAGCACATCGTGATCCAGCCGCAGTCGCCCGGCCAGCTCAACGAAAACCTCATGTTCGACCTGAACGACATGCTGGCCACCGACCAGCCCCCGCCCCAGGCCGACGTCTACGGCCAGGTGCTGCTGGACTACCTCAACCGGCACATCAGCGAAAGCAAGCTCATCATCTCGGGCGAGCACATCTTCAAGCTGTACGACACCTACGGCTTTCCCTACGACCTGACGGCCGACATGGCGCGCGAGCTGGGCATCGACCTGGACGCCGAAGGCTTCGAGCGCGAGATGCAGGTGCAGCGCAACCGCGCCCGCGCCGCCGGCAAGTTCAAGATGGACAAGGCGCTCGACTACAGCGGCGCAGGCAACGTCTTCACCGGCTACGACAAGCTGGCCGGCGACAGCCAGGTGCTGGCGCTGTACGCCGACGGCGTGCCGGTGCAGGCGCTGCAAGAGGGGCAAAGCGGCACCGTGGTGCTGAACACCACGCCCTTTTATGCCGAAAGCGGCGGCCAGGTGGGCGACGCGGGCGTGCTGGTGGCGCGCGGCGTGGAATTCGGCGTGCAGGACACGCAGAAGATCAGGGCCGACGTCTACGGCCACCACGGCGTGCTCACGCAAGGCAGCCTGCGCGTGGGCGACGCGCTGCACGCCCAGGTGGATGAGGCCACGCGCGCCGCCACCATGCGCAACCACAGCGTCACCCACCTCATGCACAAGGCCCTGCGCGAAGTGCTGGGCACGCACGTGCAGCAAAAAGGCAGCCTGGTCGATGCCGACAAAACCCGCTTCGACTTCACGCACCACGCGCCCGTCACCCCCGCGCAAGTCACCGAGATCGAGCGCCTGGTCAACCAGGAGATCCTCGCCAACGCCGAGACCGACGCCGCCGTCATGCCGCTGGACGAAGCGCAAAACAGCGGTGCCGTGATGCTGTTCGGCGAAAAATACGGCGACACCGTGCGCGTGCTCACCATCGGCAGCAGCAAGGAGCTGTGCGGCGGCACCCACGTGGCGCGCACGGGCGACATCGGCCAGTTCAAGATCGTCAGCGAAGGCGGCGTGGCCGCCGGCGTGCGCCGCATCGAAGCCATCACCGGCGCCCACGCGCTGCACTACGCGCAAGACCTCGAAGCCACCCTGCACAGCGTCGCCGCCACGCTGCGCACCCCGCCCGCCGACGTGCAGGCGCGCCTGGGCCAGGTGCTCGATCAGGTCAAGGCGCTGGAAAAGGAAATTGCCCAGCTCAAGGGCAAGCTGGCCTCATCGCAGGGTGATGAACTGGTGAATCAGGCGGTTCAGGTCAACGGCCTGAACGTGCTGGCCGCCCGCCTGGAAGGTGCCGACGCCAAGACCCTGCGCGAGACCATGGACAAGCTGAAAGACAAGCTCAAAACCGCCGCCATCGTGCTGGCCGCCGTGGACGGCGACAAGGTGCAGCTGGCCGCCGGCGTGACGAAAGACGCCGTCGGCAAAGTCAAGGCCGGCGAACTGGTCAACTTCGTCGCCCAACAAGTCGGCGGCAAAGGCGGCGGCAAGCCCGACATGGCCATGGCCGGCGGCGCCGACGCCAGCGGCCTGCCCGCCGCGCTGGCCAGCGTGCCCGCGTGGGTGGCCGAGCGGGTTTGAATGGATGACAGGCCAAGTCATGCAGAAAAAGTGAGCTGCTTGCGTACGTTTTTAAATGTTTTCAGATATAAAAGTATATGAAAACGTTTTATACCGTACGCAAGAAGCTCACTTTTTATCAATCATTGACTGTGTCGTGCTGCGATCGCGTTGATGCTTTGTAGGCTGGGTAGAGCGCCGAGCGAAACCCAGCAACCCGGCTCGCGAGAACGCTGGGTTTCGCCTTCGGCTCTACCCAGCCTACGAGGCGGTGGCCTATTCAAGCTGTCGGAAAAATCACTTGTGCAACACAAGGTGAGATGTGTGCATACACAAGCCCAGCGGGGGAGGGAGCAAGTGGCGTGTGATTGTTTCGGGTTTGGCCATAAAGCACGCGGCAATCTGGCTGCTACTCCAGCCTTGCAGGCGCCCTCACACCCCGTCAAACACCTGCTCGGCATCGCGCCGCAGCACGCCCTTGTCGAACAGGGGGGCCAGGATCACCTCGTCCAGCCAGGTTTGCCAGGGCAGCTCGGGCCGGTGCTGGCGGTGCAGGGTTTTCAGGGTGGGGGCGCTGTCCAGCCATTGGGCGAAGGCGGCGTGCGTCATCTGCTGGGCGTCGAGCATCTGGTATTTGACGAGCACCTTGGCCGCATACAGCGCGTGCTGCGCCGGGTGGGCTTGAAAGTGGCTGATGCGCGCGCGGGCGCGGGCCAGCGCGGCGTCGATGGCACCGTCCGCGCGCGTGAAAAGTGCGCCGTGGCCGGGCACGACGATGGCCGGGTCAAGCCGCTCGATCAGCGCCAGCGTGTCGGTGAAGTGCTCGAACCCGCCCGAGCCGTCGATGTGCGGAAAGATCACGCCCACGCCGTGCTCCCACATCGCATCGCCTGCCACCAGCACGCCGTGCACCGGCTCGAACAGCAGCACGGCCAGCGCGTCGTGGCCGGGCGCGGCGTGCAGCTGCCAGTCGTGCGCGCCCAGGCGCACCGTCTGCCCCGGCACCAGCGCGTGCTGTGCCTCGAAGCGCGCGCAGCGCTGGGCGCTGTCCACGAAGGTGAGTGCGTCGTCGTCCCACGCCTGCACGTGCGGCAGCGACGGGGCGGGCACCCAGGTGCGCGCCTGCGGCCATGCGCCCTGCAGGGTGGCCGTGCCGCCGCAGTGGTCGCTGTGCAGATGGGTGTGGGCGATGTCGGCCAGGTGCTGGCCGCCGGGCAGCTGCCCGCGCACCAGCGCCAGCGTGCCTGCGGCGTGCTTGAGGTGGCCGGTGTCGATCAGCGCGGGCGATTCGCCCAGGCACAGCACGTTGTTGGAAGAGAGCCAGTCGCGCTCCAGCACGCGCAAGGTGGGGGGCAGGGCGGGCGGCATGTGGGCAGTATGGCACGCCGTCCCCACTGGCTGGGGGGGGCTTTGTCCTTGGTCAATTGCCGATGGTGGCGGGCTGTGGTGCAATGCGCGGTCCCCCCGGTTTGAGGGGCTCAGGGGTCAATGAAGGTGTCCTGGATTCAACGGTGGCAGAAAAGATGGCGCGGCAACACGTCGGGCATGGAGCGCGAGCTGGTCGAACGCGCGGCGCAGACGGTGATGCATTACGTGGGCTTGAGCGGCCGCTGCGATTGCCTGCTGACCCGCGACCGGCTGGGGCGCCTGGGTTTTCTGCTGCGCATCGAGACCCGCCAGCACATCCCCGCGCCTGACCGGGTGGAGCTGGGCCAGTACTTTGGCCGCAAGATCCAGGAGATGGTGCGGCTGGAGCCGCACCGGCTGGTGGTGTGGTTTCAGGACGCCAAGGACAGCGTGCGCCTGTCCAGCATGGCGCCGGCGTCCACGGCGCGCATCGTGGCCCACATCCGCGCGGCCAACCCCACGGACGAAGAGCGCGCTGCCTCTGCCATGGTGGAGCAGCTGCGCGCCGAAGTGCAGCAAGGCCGCCAAGCGCGCCGCAGGCAGCAGCAGGACGATCTGGAAGTGCCGGCCACCGATCTGGGTGCGTTGACGGCGGATTGATACCCCCCCTGAGTCGCCTGCGGCGCCTTCCCCCGGAGGGGGACGCACCCGATGGCCGGTGCAAGCCCGGCCATGGGTGCCCTGCAACGGCTTGCTCCGCGGCCATCTGGCGGGCGTGCTGCGCAGCCCGTCGGTCGTGAAGCGATTGCGGCGGGTGTGCGGCCGCCGGGCCTTCAGCGGCTCAAGGCTCGGCCTTGACCTCGTCGGGCGGGGTGACCAGCAGCACGGGCACGGGCGAGCTTTCGACCAGGCGCTGCGCGGTGGAGCCGCCTTCGAGCATGCGGCGGATGCGGCCCAGCGCGCGCGTGCCCATGACCACCATGTCGCAGTCGAACTGCGCGATCAGCTCCAGCATGGCTTGCGCCGGGTCGCCCTGAACCACGGCGGTTTCGTAGGGCACGCCGGCGGCGTGCAGCAGGTGGGCGCTGGGGGCCATCAGGTCTTCGCCGGCTTCGAAGGCGGCGTTTTCGATCAGCTCGGGGTTTTGCGCCGTCACCATTTCGTAGAAGCTGGCGGGCTCCTGCACGTTGACCAGCACGAAGCTGGCGCGCAGGCCGCCTTCCAGCAGGCGCAGGGCAAAGCGGGTTTCGTGCAGCGAGAGTTCGGTGCCGTCGACGGGCAGCAGGATTTTCATGGCGGGGGTCTTTCCTTGGGGGTTGGGCATGGCGAGCGTCATTCGGTGAACTGTTCGGGCACGGGCTGCGCCCGGTAAAAGCGCAGCGCGTGTTCGGCGGCGTCGCGCGCGCCCGCTTGCTGCACGCCGCGCTTGAGTTTGCCCACCACATGCATCTCGCAGGGCTTGCAGTCAAAGCGCAGGGTGAGTTTTTCGCGGCCATTGACCAGTTGCAGCGGCTCGGCCTTCACCGTGCCTTTCACGCCCACCACGCCCTTGGCCTGCTTGGGGCACAGGCTGAGCGAAAAGCGCACGCAGTGCTTGGTGATCATGAGGCTGACTTCGCCTTCTTCCTCGTGGCTTTCATACGCGGCGTCGATCACTTTCACGCCGTGCCTGGCATAAAAGTCGCGCGCGGCGTGGTTGAACACGTTGGCAAGGTAGGTGAGCGCGTCGCCGGGGTAGGGCGCGGGCGGCTGCACGGGCACGGCGCGCGGCAGGCGCTGCCAGGCGCTGGCGCGGGCCGATTCGAGTGCGGCGATGGCGTCGCGCCGCAGCGCGTTGGCCACGCTGGCGGGCACGAACCAGGGGGTGGCCGTGTGG
This sequence comes from Pseudomonadota bacterium, assembly GCA_030538605.1. Lineage (GTDB taxonomy): Bacteria > Pseudomonadota > Gammaproteobacteria > Burkholderiales > Burkholderiaceae_C > Ottowia. The sequence continues at coordinate 23,832 of JAUNTQ010000003.1, read as the reverse complement.
AGCGTGATGTCGATGGGGGTGAAGATGGTTTCGCCCAGCTTGCCCAGCGATTCGCGCAGCTTGGCATCGTTGGTTGCTTCGTTTTTGGGAGCTGTTTGCGCAAGCTGTACCTGCGCTGAAGCCGCATTTCCCTCTTCATCAGTGACGCTGAGGTGCAGGCCGCCTTCGGCTTCGCTCAGGCGCAGCCACACGCCGATGCGCCGCTCGGCCGATTTTTTCTCCAGCGTGCGCGCCCAGTCCATGCTGCGGTTGCGGTGGATGACGGTGTCTTTGCGCACGTCGCGCAGCTCGGCCATGGGGTCTTTGGGCCACACCTGCCAGCGGCCTTCGCCCAGGGGCTGCACGCGGTTGGTCTGCGCGCCGACGAGCTGCTTTTGCAGGTCGTAGTAGCACAGGCCGTCGCCGTTGGCGAGGGTGAGGGCAGGGTCGTCGGTTTGCAGCTCGAAATGGTCGGCGCCCACGCGGGTGACGAAGCCGATGGGCTGGCCGGGGTTCTTGGGCGTGTCGAAAGCGCCGATGTCCTGCTGGCGGCCCTGCACGAAATAGTCGGTGAATTCGCGGTTGAAGTTCTGTGCTGGGTCGGGCGTGAAGCTGTGGGTGCTGCGGCCTGCGCTGGCGCGCGCCAGCTCGGGCCGCTGCGTGAGCACGTCGTCGAGCAGGCGGCGGTAGTGGGCGGTGATGTTCTTCACGTAGCCCATGTCCTTGTAGCGGCCTTCGATCTTGAAGCTGCGCACGCCCGCGTCGATGAGGGGCGCCAGGTTCAGGCTCTGGTTGTTGTCTTTCAGGCTGAGCACGTGCGCATCGTGCGCCACGAAGCGGCCTTGCGCGTCCAGCACCTGGTAGGGCAGGCGGCAGGCCTGGCTGCAATCGCCCCGGTTGGCGCTGCGGCCCGTGTGCGCGTGGCTGATGTAGCACTGGCCGCTGTAGGCCACGCACAGCGCGCCGTGCACGAAGAACTCGATGGCGCAGCGCTCGGCATCCAGCGCGTCACGGATGGCGGCGATCTCGCCCAGGTCCAGCTCGCGCGCCAGCACGATCTGGCTGAAGCCCGCGTCTTGCAGAAAGCGCGCCTTAGGCGGAGTGCGGATGTCGGTTTGCGTGCTGGCGTGCAGCTGGATGGGGGGCAGGTCCAGCTCAAGCAGGCCCATGTCCTGCACGATGAGGGCGTCGGCCCCGGCTTCGTACACCTGCCAGGCCATGCGGCGCGCGGGCTCCAGCTCGTCGTCGCGCAGGATGGTGTTGAGCGTGACGAAGATGCGCGCGTTGTAGCGGTGCGCGTGGCGGGCCAGCCGCTCGATGTCGGCCACGGCATTGCCCGCACCGGCGCGCGCACCAAAGCCGGGGCCGCCGATGTAGACGGCATCTGCACCGTGGTTGATGGCCTCGATGCCAATGTCGGCATCGCGCGCGGGGCTGAGCAGTTCCAGGTGATGGGGGGCGGGCATGGGGCGGTTCTCTTTTCAAATGTCTTCGCGCAAGGCGTAAGGCAGTTGCAGCCCGCCCAGCGCGGGGCCGTCGGGGCTGCCCACGGTGAGGGCGGGTGCATCGCGTGCGGTCAGCTGCAGCGAGACGATGACGGCGGTGCTGCGTCCGTCGTTCAGCGGCGCGGCCTGGGCGATCAGGCCCACGGGTTGCTCGTCGCCCTGGGCAAACACTTCCTGGCCCGCTTGCGCGGGGCCAGCCACTTCGCCCACGAAGGCGCGGCGCTTGATGGCGCCGCGAAACTGGCTGCGCGCCACCACTTCCTGGCCGGGGTAGCAGCCTTTCTTGAAGCTGATGCCGTCTGCGCTTTCGTAGTTGAGCATTTGCGGCACGAAGGCCTCGACCACCGGCTGGGTGATGCGGGCCACGCCCGAGCGCACTTCGGCCAACAGCCAGTCGGCGGGCGGCAGCGCAGCGCCTGCGGGCGGCGGCGTGCCGGCTGGTGCCAGCCACAGCGCGCGCGCCAGCTCGCCAGCGGGGTGCAGAGGCATGAGGGCGGCGGGGGCTTGCACGGGCTGGCGGGTGGCCTCGCCCAGCAGGCCGTGCAGGGCAAAGTCGGCGGTGGCGTCGCTCAGCTTGAGCTTGGCGCGCAGCACGAACATGGACAGGCGGCGCAGCGAGGCGGGCAGGGTGTCGGCGCTGGTGACGAGCAGCAGCTCATCCGGCGCGCGCTTGAGCACCTGAAAGCTCGCCAGCATGCGCCCCTTGGGGTTGCACAGCGCGGCCAGGCGCGTGCTGCCCACGGCTTGCAGCACCACGTCCTGCGTGAGCTGGCCTTGCAGGAAGCTGGCCGCATCGTCACCGGCAGCGCGGATGACGCCCAGCTGGGGCACCGGGCTTGTGCCATTGATAGGGGGGGCAAGAGAGGAGGCGAGGGGGGTGGCAGGGTCTGACATGGGCTGAATTATCATGGCCGGCCCCTTTTGGCGCTGCCCTTCATACCCGTGCGAACCCTGTTGAAATTGCTGGCATTGCTTCTCGCCCTGGCCCTGGCTGCCGTGGCTGGTGCGTGGTGGTGGACGCAGCAGCCGCTGCCGCTGGCGGCTGATCGGGTGGAAATCAGCGTGCCTGCGGGCGCTTCGCTGCGCACCGCCGCCGACCAGGCGGTGCAAGGCGGCGTGCGCACGCATGCCGACGCGCTGTATGGCTATTTCCGCCTTGCCGTGGGGCAGCAGACCATCAAGCCGGGCGACTACCTCGTCACCCGCGGCATGACGCCCGGCGACCTGCTGGACAAGATGGTGCGCGGCGAGCGCATCGTGCTCACCGTCACGCTGGTGGAGGGCTGGACGTTTCGCCAGTTTCGCGACGCGCTGGCCCGCGCCGAGCACCTGCGGCACGACACGGCTGATCTGTCGCCCGCCGAGATCATGCACACCCTGGGCAAGCCCGGCGTGGCCGCCGAGGGGCGCTTTTTCCCCGACACCTTTCACTACTTCAAGAACGCGAGCGACGTGGACATCCTGCGCCAATCGATGCAGCTGATGGACCGCCGCCTGCAAGCCGCGTGGGACGCGCGCGCGCCCGGCCTGCCACTGAAGACGCCAGACGACGCGCTCAAGCTCGCCAGCATCGTCGAGAAGGAAACCGGCCGCGCGTCCGAGCGCGCTGAAATCGCCGGCGTGTTCATCAACCGCCTGCGCATCGGCATGCGCCTGCAAACCGACCCCACCGTCATCTACGGCCTGGGCGAAGGCTTCGAGGGCCGCCTGCGCCGCGTGCACCTGGATACCGACACCCCCTTCAACACCTACACCCGCGCGGGCCTGCCGCCCACGCCCATCGCCATGCCCGGGCGCGCCTCGCTGATGGCCGCCGTGCAGCCGGCGGACACGCGGGCGCTGTACTTCGTGGCGCGCGGCGACGGCAGCAGCCACTTCAGCGGCACGCTGGGCGAACACAACCGCGCGGTGGACAAATACATCCGGGGGCGCGGCCCAGCGCCTGCCGCGCTGCCTGCCCCGGCCAGCGGCGGGGGCGGCTGATGACGGGCTTGTTCATCAGCTTCGAGGGCATCGACGGCGCGGGCAAGTCCACCCACATCCAGGCCCTGGCCGAGCGCTTTGCCGCCGCCGGGCGCGCCGTGCACAGCACGCGCGAGCCGGGCGGCACGCCGCTGGCCGAGCACATTCGCACGCTGGCGCTGCATGAGGCGATGGACGGCCTCACCGAGGCGCTGCTCATGTTCGCCGCCCGGCGCGACCACCTGGTGCGCGTGATCGAGCCTGCGCTGGCGCGCGGCGACGTGGTGCTGTGCGACCGCTTCACCGACGCCACCTTCGCCTACCAGGGCGGCGGGCGCGGGTTTGACTGGGCCTCGCTCTCGGTGCTGGAGCGCATGGCGCAGTCCACGCAAGGACTCGTATCGCACGACCTGCCTCACCCCGCCATCCGCCAGCCCGACGCCACCCTGTGGTTCGACCTGCCGCCCGACGTGGCCGCCGCCCGCCTGAGCGGCGCGCGCCTGCCCGACCGTTTCGAGTCGCAGCCTGCCGCCTTTTTCGACGCCGTGCGCGTGGGCTACGCCCGCCGCCAGGCCGAAGCGCCTGGCCGCTTCATCCGCATCCACGCCGACCAGCCGCCCGCCGCCGTGTGGCACGACGTGCTGGCCGCCATGCAGGGCAGGGGCTGGCTATGAGCGCCGCCGCAGCAGCGCCGCTCGCGCCCTGGCTGCAGCCGCAGCTGCACAGCCTGCTGGCCCAGCGCGGCCACGCCTGGCTGCTGCAAGGCCCATCGGGCCTGGGCCAGTTCGAGCTGGCGCTGGCGCTGGTGCGCGCCTGGCTGTGCGAGCAGCCCGCCACGCCAGACGCACCGGCTTGCGGCCAATGCGCCAGCTGCCACGCCATCGACGTGCACACCCATGCCGACCTCACCGTGCTCATGCCCGAGGCCGAAATGCTCGCGCGCGGCTGGCCCCTGCCCGAGAAAGCCCAGCGCGATCTGGACGAGAAAAAGCGCAAGCCCAGCCGCGACATCCGCGTCGACGCCATGCGCGACACCATCGAATTCACCCAGCGCACCAGCGGGCGCGGGCGCGGCAAGGCGGTGCTGATTTACCCCGCCGAGCGCATGAACCACGTCACCGCCAACGCGCTGCTCAAAACCCTGGAAGAGCCGCCCGGCGACGTGCGCTTTGCCCTGGCCACCGACGCCGCGCACCTGCTGCTGCCCACCATCCGCAGCCGCTGCCTGGCCCACACCCTGGCCTGGCCCGCCGCCGATGCCGCGCTGCCCTGGCTTACCGCGCAGGGCATCGACGCAGACAGCGCCGCCACCTTGCTGCGCGCCGCCGGTGGCCGCCCCGCCGCCGCGCTGGCACTGGCGCAGGCAGATGAAAAGACCAGTGCCCAGGCCGTGGCGCGCCAGTGGGCGCAACTGCCCCGCGCGCTGGGCGCGGGCGACGTGGGCGCGCTGGCCGGCCTGCCCCTGCCCGAAGCCGTGGCCCGCCTGCAAAAGCTCTGCCACGACCTCATGGCCCGGCAAGTGGGCGCCGCGCCGCGCTACTTCGATCAGGCCGACCTGCCCGCGCACGCGCCGGCCCTGCCCGCGCTCACCCGCTGGTGGGCGCAGCTGGCGCAGTCCGCGCGCACGGCAGAACACCCTTTGAACGCCGGATTGGCGACGGAATACCTGGTCAGCGCCGCGCATCACGCTCTAAACTCAAGGGCTTGATCTCACGCGCCCGCGAGCGCCAGGCCCACACCCATGTCCACCACACAGAACGCCGCTCTCGGCACCCCGCGCCCCAGCGTCATCCAGCTCGCCATCAAGGAAAAAGCCGCGCTCTACGCCGCCTACATCCCCATGTTCACCGACGGCGGCATCTTCATCCCCAGCGCGCGCGAGCACCGCCTGGGCGACGACATCTACGTGCTCATCACCCTGCCCGACGACCCCCAGCGCTACCCCGTGGCCGGCAAGGTGGCCTGGATCACCCCCGCGCGCTCGTCGGGCGGGCGCACCCAAGGCGTGGGCATCCGCTTTCCCAAAGACGAGAAATCGGCCCAGCTCAAGAACAAGATCGAGGACATCCTGGGCGCGGCCATGAAGTCGGACCGCTCCACGCAAACGCTGTGACGCTGCCTTGCTGGCGGCAAGACGACTGAAAACAATAGCTGCTTGCGCACGTTTTAAAACACTTTCAGATAACATCATGTCTGAAATCGTTTTATAACCTGCGCAAGCAGCTTCTCTTTTTGAATATCCCAAAGCACATCTCTTCCCGCCGCATGTTCACCGACTCCCATTGCCACCTCACCTTCCCCGAGCTGGCGGCCGACATACCCGGCGTGCGCGCCGCCATGGCCGCGGCGCAGGTCACGCGGGCGCTGTGCATCAGCACCAGCATGGAAGAGTTTCCGCGCGTGCAGGCGCTGGCTGCCGCGCACGACAACTTCTGGGCATCCGCCGGCGTGCACCCCGACAGCGAAGACGTGCACGAGCCCACCGTCAACGAGCTGCTGGCCGCCGCCGCGCTGCCCAAAGTGGTGGCCATTGGCGAAACCGGGCTCGACTACTACCAGATGCAAGAGCGCAAAGGCGGCCGCAGCGTGGCCGACATGGGCTGGCAGCGCGATCGCTTTCGCACCCACATCCGCGCCGCGCGCGCCGCCGGCCTGCCGCTGGTCATCCACACCCGCGCGGCCAGCGCCGACACCCTGGCCATCCTGAAAGAAGAGGGCGAAGACGGCAGCGCAGGCAGCGCGGGCGGCGTCTTCCACTGCTTCACCGAAACGCGCGAAGTCGCCCGCGCCGCGCTTGAGCTGGGCTTTTACGTCTCGCTCTCGGGCATCGTCACCTTCAAAAGCGCGCGCGAGCTGCACGAAGTGGCCACCCTCATCCCCGACGACCGCCTGCTCATCGAAACCGACGCCCCCTACCTCGCCCCCGTGCCCCACCGCGGCAAGACCAACACCCCCGCCTACGTGCCCCACGTGGCCGCCCACATCGCCACCCTGCGCGGCACCACCGCCGAGCACATCGGCCAGCGCACCAGCGACAACTTCACCCGCCTGTTCACGAAGGTCACGGCACCATGAAACCCCTTCGCCAAGCCCTGCTGGCCGCCTGCCTGGCCCTGCTGGCCACCGCCGCCCTGGCCGACAACCCCGTCGCCTTCGAGCGCGCCATCCGGCAAGACAACGACGCCGCCGTGCGCGCCATGCTCGCGCGCGGGTTCGACCCCAACACCCGCACCGAAAGCGGCACCCCCGGCCTGTACATGGCGCTGCAGGAAGGCTCGCTCAAAGTTGCCACCCTGCTCATCGACTCGCCCCGCCTGCAGGCCGAAAGCCGCAACGCCACCGACGAAAGCCCGCTCATGATGGCCGCCCTCAAAGGCCAGCAGGACATCGCCCGCCGCCTCATCGACAAGGGCGCCGACGTCAACAAACCCGGCTGGGCGCCGCTGCACTACGCCGCCACCGGCGGCCACGTGGACATGCTGCGCCTGCTGCTGGCGCACCACGCCTTCATCGACGCGCAATCGCCCAACGGCACCACCCCGCTCATGATGGCCGCAGCCTACGGCTCGCCCGAAGCCGTCAAGCTGCTGATCGAAGAAGGCGCCGACATCGACATGCGCAACCAGAAGCACATGACCGCCATGGACTTCGCACGCGATGCCGAACGCCGCGACGCCGTCAGCCTGCTCACCCAGGCCGCGCAATACAAGGCCCAGGCCCGCCCGCGCCAAGCCCCCGCCGCCGGGGCCGTGCCCGCCGTCGTGCCCCCGGCCCTTTCGTCGCCCGTCCCGCCCGCCGCGCCACCTGCTGCACCCGCGCCGCTGCCGCCCGTTCGCGGCCAGTGGTAAGGCCCGCCTGCCCGGCGCTTGACGCCCGGCAGGCGGCGGCACAATCGGGTGCATGAGCACACCCGAAATCCTCATCGCAGGCGGCGGCATCGGTGGTCTGGCCGCCGCACTGGCCACCGCGCGCGCCGGCTGCGAAGTGCGCGTGTACGAACGCGCCAGCGCCTTCAGCGAAGTCGGCGCCGGCATCCAGCTCGGCCCCAACGTCACCCGCATCCTGCACGGCTGGGGCTTGCAGGACGAGCTGCAAGCCGTCGCCGCCTACCCCACGCAGCTGCAAGTGCGCAGCGCCACCAGCGGCGACACGCTGGGCGCGCTGCCCCTGGGCGAGCGCGCCGTGCAGCGCTACGGCGCGCCCTACGCCACCGTCCACCGCGCCGACATCCACCAGCTGCTCTACCGCGCCGCCTCGTGCGATGAGCGCGTGCACCTCAAGCTCGACCACTGGCTGGCCGACTACGCCGAGCACGGCGACGCCGTGCGCCTGACCACCGTGCGCGGCCTGCAAGTCGAAGGCGACGCCCTCATCGGCGCCGACGGCCTGTGGAGCCGCGTGCGCCAGCAACTGCTGGGCGACGGCCCGCCGCGCGTCACCGGCCACCTGGCCTACCGCGCCATGCTGCAAGCCAGCGAGCTGCCCGCCGCGCTGCGCGCCAACCAGGTCACCGCCTGGCTTGGCCCCCGCCTGCACGTCGTGCAATACCCCGTGCGCCGGGGCGAATGGATGAACCTGGTCGCCATCGTGCACGGCGACCCCCCCGCCGACGCGCAAGGCTGGGACCACGGTGCCAACGCCACCGAGCTGCAACACGCGCTGGGCGAGGTGTGCGCCCCCTTGCGCGAGCTGATCGCCGCCGCCGTGCCCGCCAGCGTCAACGAACACCCCTGGCGCCTGTGGGCCCTGGCCGACCGCCCGCCCGTGGCCGGTGCCCACGAGATGGCGCGTGGCCGCGTGGCCCTGCTGGGCGACGCCGCCCACCCCATGCCGCCCTACCTGGCCCAGGGCGCGGGCATGGCCATCGAAGACGCCGCCGAGCTGGCCCGCGCCCTGGCCATGGACGCCGTGGACCTGCCCACGCGCCTGGCGCGCTACGCCCTCGCGCGCTGGCAGCGCACCGCCCGCGTGCAAGCCCGCGCCACGCGCAACGGCCGCATCTTCCACTCCACCGGTCTCGTGCGCGTGGGCCGCGACGCCTCCATCCGCCTGCTCGGCGAGCGCCTGCTGGACGTGCCCTGGCTGTACCGTGCCTGAGCCAGGGCAATCGCATTAAAAACAGCCGAACAGCCAAACTGCCTCATGCCAAGGACGCCAAGGATTCGCGAAGGACGCGAAAAAGGCGGGTTTGAAGGCAGGATGGGCCGCAGGGGCCTGTTGGCAAGGGTTCGAGCATTTTCAAGTCATTGATTTTCAAAGACATTTGAATCCGATTGCCCTTGTGTCTGCGCACGCATACTAAAAAAGCATAGCTTTTCGCGCAAGATATAAGCCATTTTTATATGAAATATAGATAGAAATGTCAAATAACCTGCGCAAACAGCTATGAAAATAATTCTAATCGCCGTGCCTCAGTACACACGTCGCACCGTGTACCCCCGCGCCGACAGCAGCGCGGGCAGCCCTTCGGGGCCGAACATGTGCAGCGCACCCACGGCCACGAAGGCGGGGCCGCGCGCGGTGTGCAGCGCGTCGATGCGCTCGACCAGGCGGGGGTGGCGGTCGGTGATGGCGCGGCGCAGTGCCGCACGCTCGGCGGGGGTGTTGGCGCAGTCGCACCAGTCCTGGTAGCGCGCCAGGCGGGCGGCATCGCTGCGCGCCCAGGCATCGGTCAGCTGCGCCATCAGGCGCTGCGCCTGGCCGCGCTGCACGTCATCGAGCCCGGTGCGCACGGCGTCGGCCAGCGCCTGCGCATCGCTTGCGGCCAGCGCGGCCACCTGCTCGGCAGCGGTTTCCAGGCCCACCACGGGCAGGCCCGACTGGCGCGCAATGCCTGTCAGCGCCACTTCGCTGCCGAACGCCGCCTCCAGCTGCGCGCGCCGCGCCACGGCCACCGTCAGGGTGGAGAGCTGAAACTCCGGCCGCATGCCGGCCAGCGCATCCCACGGCAGGCACTCGGCCCGCGCCGCCGCGCGCAGGCGTGCTTCAAGCGCAGGCGGCAAGGCCGGGGCGAGGTCGGCGCGCACCAGCGCTGCCAGCTCGCGCAGCACCGTCTCGTCGGTCACATCCAGCTCCAGCGCCAGCACTTTGCTGGCCGCCAGCGCCCGCATCGCGCTTGGCCCCGGCACGGCCCAGGCGAGCTCGCCCAGGTGCACCGTGCCATAGAGGTGCGAGGTGCGCCCGCCCTTTTCGATCGACCACAGAAAGCCCCGGTCTTGTGCCGCCTGCGCCGTCTGGCGCATCTGTTCGGGCGTGGGCGGCACCAGCGCCGGCACGCAGCCTTCGCCAGCCCCGCGCGCCACGGCCTGTGGCGCGCCAAGCAGCGCCACGCAGACCAGCAGCGCCATCCATACGGCGCACGCGCGGCGCAAAAGCCGTTGCGCCAGGCGCGTGTCAAACCAGGGGCGGGCGGGCAGGGCGGTGGTGTGCGTCATGGCGCGGCAGCATAGCAAGCGTGCGCTGCATGGCTTTGAACATGCATTGACACCCGCACGTCATCATCCGCGCCTACAACCGGGGGCATGCCCAGCCTTCGCCTCATCGCCGTGCTCAACCACCTCTCGCCCCAGGCGCGCTTTGCCCTGGCCGAAGCCCTGGACCGCGTCGCACCCCACCACGACATCGACCCCGAAGCCCTGTTCGAGCAGTTCGTGCGCGAGCTGGACAACATCACCCCGCTGTGGCAGCGCGTGCCAGGCAATGTGGTGATACCGGATTGAGCCGCTCTTTCACCCGAAGGTCACCCGAAGGCGAGCGCGCCAGCGCATGGCGCAGCCGCCATCAGGAACAAAGGGGGGAGTGGGGAGTGGCGCATGCCCGAGTGGGCGATGTGCGGATGGAGCGGGTGAAGGGAATCGAACCCTCGTATGAAGCTTGGGAAGCTGCCGTTCTGCCATTGAACTACACCCGCCAATGGAGAGAAGTGGCGCATTCTAGCGGAGCGCGCTGGCCGCTTGCAGCCCGCTTTGCACCGCGCCTTCCAGCGTGGCGGGGTAGGGACCTTCGGTGTAGTCGCCGCAGGCCAGCAGGCCAGGTGCGATGGCCTGGGCAGGGCGCTGCAGGGCGGGGGTGCAGGCAAAGGTGGCGCGCTTTTCGGTGATGGTGGCCAGCGGCGTGACGGCCAGGCCCAGCTGGCGCTGGGCTTGCGCGGTGATGGCCGCTTCAAGCGCTTCGCGCGTGCCCGTGCTCACGCTCACCACGAAGGCGAGCAGGCGCGTGGGCGTGTCGGGTTGGGTGATGGCGTCGCGGTCGAAGACGAACTGGGCGGGCGCGTCTGCCTGTGGGCGCAGCGCCAGCATGGGCGCGGGCAGCAGTGGCCTGCCGTCTGTGCGCGGCGCGGGCGATGCCTGCGCGTATACCGTGGTGATGGGCTGGTGGCGCAGCGCCGCTGCGCGGTGACACCAGGCGTGCAGCGGGGCGGCCAGGTCGGCGGGGGCATGCAGTGCCGATTGCACGCCGATCTGCACCGCATGCGGGGCCGAGGTGGCCAGCAGCACGCGGTCGAACGGTGCGCCGTTGACCTGCCAATGTGGCGCGTGCCAGCCAAGCGCGTCGATGCGCTGCCCGGTATGTACCTGCGCGCCGCGCGCATGCAGCCAGCGCGCGGCGGCGTCGGGCCAGAGCGCGCTCAGGTTCACGCGCGGCAGCAGAAAGTTGGAGCCGCCGCGCTGGCTGAACAGCCCGTCGTGCAGCACGCGCAGAAACACCTGTGCGCTGGCCTCGGCCATGGGGGTGTTCAGGGCCGATACGCACAGCGGCTCGATGAATTCATTGCGCAGGCGCGGCGGCAGGCCCGCGCACAGCGTGGCCACGCTGACATGCGCGTCGCACGCAAAGCCGCTGCGCTGCCAGCCATGCGCGGCGCGCAGCAGCGTCCATTTGTCGCGCGCCGACCAGCCGCGCGCGGCCACGATGCCCGCAGCCGCGTCCCACGGCGCAGGCCAGTCGGGCAGGGCCAGGCCCGTGCCGTCGGGGTAGCGCATGGCCAGCGGCTGGCGCAGCAAGGCGGCGTCGGTGTCCACGCCCACCAGGCGCATCAGCCGCAGGCATTCGGCGTAGGCGCCGATGAGGATGTGCTGGCCGTTGTCTGCCATCACCTCGCGCCCATCGGGCAGTGTCAGCGGCACGCCGCGCGCGCGCCCGCCCAGCGTGCGCGCCGCCTCGAACACGGTGACGGCGTGGCCCAGCTCGGCAGCGCGCACCGCTGCCGCCATGCCGGCCCAGCCAGCGCCGATGACGGCAACTTTCATTGAACAGCCTTCTTTCGCGTTCAAAAAAAGCCTCAAAACCTGCCTAATGCCTGCATCTTCCACGCCAGCCACAGCTTGCGCAGGGGGGTGAGGGCGATGCGCTGCTTGAGCACGTGAAAGCCGTCGCGCTCGATCTCGTGCAGCAGCGTGCGGTAGATGCTGGCCATCATCAGCCCCGGCTTTTGCGCGCGGCGGTCGGCGGCGGGCAGCAGGGCGAGGGCTTGGTCGTAGCAGGCTTGAGCGCGCTCGGCCTGAAAGCGCATCAGTGCGGCGAAGCGGTCGGAGTACACGGCTTGGAGGATTTCGTGCGCCTTCACGTCAAAGCGCTGCAAGTCGTCGATGGGCAGGTAGATGCGATCGCGCCGCGCGTCTTCGCCCACGTCGCGGATGATGTTGGTGAGCTGAAAGGCCAGGCCGAGCTTGTGGGCGTAGGCGGTGGTCTGCTCCTGCGTCTGGCCGAAGATGCGCGCCGACACTTCGCCCACCACGCCGGCGACCAGGTGGCAGTATTTTTCGAGCGCGGCAAAGTCGAGGTAACGCGTCTGCGTCAGGTCCATCTGGCAGCCCGTGATGATGTCTTGCAGGGGGCGCTGCTCGACGCCGAATTCCATCGCCCACGGCATCAGCGCCTGCATCACGGGGTGCGTGGGATGGCCGTCGAAGGCGCGGGCGACTTCGGTCTGCCACCAGGCGAGCTTTTGCGCGGCCACGCCGGGGTCGCTCACCTCGTCCACCACGTCGTCCACCTCGCGGCAGAAGGCGTAGAAGGCCGTGATGGCCGCGCGGCGCGGCGGCGGCAGAAACAGAAAGGCGTAATAAAAGCTGCTGCCCGAGGCGGCGGCTTTTTGCTGAACGTAGTCTTGGGGCGATGGGGCGGCGGAACTCACGCGGGGGATTGTCCCATCGGCGTCGGTCACATCCGCAGCATGCGCCACAGGATGCGCGGTGCGTCGGCCTTGCCGACGGTGGGGCGCTGATGCAGAACGCGCCCGCCCAGCGCCTCGACCTTGCCCAGCACGCACGTGGCGCCCTGCACGACGGCGCGCAGTTCCCAGTCTGCGCGGCCCGGAATGCGATGCACCAATTTCAAGCCTTTTTGCATTCTGTCGCTTGCCTGGCTTGCGCAAGAAGCTATCAAGTTTGTAGTTTTTTCGTCAGGCTTCAAGGTGGCGAACTGCCGCGCCGGGTCGCTGATGGCGATGCCGTGCGCGGCGCATTCGGCCAGCGGCAGGTAGTAGCGGCCACGCGGAATGTCGATGCTGAGGTCTTGCCAGAAGTTGATGAGTTGCAGCGCGGTGCAGATGGCGTCGCTTTCTTGCAGGGCGGCGTCGCCGGTCACGCCATACAGGTGCAGCAGCAGGCGCCCGACGGGGTTGGCGGAGCGGCGGCAGTAGTCGAGCAGTTCGGGCCAGTCGGCGTAGGCGGCGGCATCGCGCGTTTTGGCCACGTCTTGCGCGAAGGCCGAAAGCAGGTCGTCCAGCGGCGGCAGGGGCAGCTGAAAGGCTGACATTTGCACGGCCAGCGCTTGAAAGACGGCTGCCCAGCGCGGCGACGGCGCTGCGCCGCGGGCGATGGCGTGCAGGTCGGCGCGGTAGGCGGCCAGATCGGCCAGGCGCTGGGCGGGGGGGGCGTCGCCTTCGTCGGCGATGTCGTCCGCCGTGCGCGCGAAGTGGTAGATGGCGGCAATGGGCGGGCGCAGGCGCGGCGGGCACAGCCAGCTGGCGACGGGGAAGTTTTCGTAATGCGTGACGGCAGGGGGCTGGGCCATGGGCGGGCATTGTGCCCGGGGGCAGGTCAGGGGCGGGATGTTGGGCTGGGCGTTACATGCGGTCGATAGAATTGCTGACTCATCAGTCATTAACCAGGCGTGGGCTGCATGTTGTGCCAGTGGCTCGCCTGTTTTCCCTTATGTCAATCAGAGATTCAGGCTGGGTTGGGCGGGCCGCTGCCGTGGCGCTGGCGGCGCTGCTGACCGCCTGCGGCAAGCCCGCCCCCGCGCCCGAGCCGGTGCGCGCGGTCAAGCTGGTCACCATCGACGCGCAGGCGCGCCAGGGGCAGGTCGAATACGCGGGCGAGGTGCGCGCGCGCGTGGAGTCGCGCCTGGGCTTTCGCGTGGGCGGCAAGATCACGCGGCGCGCGGTGGAGCTGGGTCAGCGCGTGCAGGCCGGGCAGTTGCTGGCGCAGCTCGATGCGCAGGACTTGCGCCTGGCCGACGCTGCGGCGCGCGCGCAGGTGAGCAGCGCCACCACGCAGCGCGACCTGGCGGCGGCTGATTTGAAGCGCTTTCAGTCGCTGCGCGATCAGGGCTTCATCAGCGCGGCCGAGCTGGAGCGCCGCGCCGCCAACCTGCGCGCGGCGCAGGCCACGCTCGATCAGGCCAGCGCGCAGCAGCGCGCGCAGGGCAACCAGGCCAGTTATGCGCAGCTGCTGGCCGACGCGCCCGGCGTGGTCACGGCCATCGAGGCCGAAGCCGGCCAGGTGGTGGCCGCCGGCACGCCGGTGGTGCGCGTGGCGCAGGACGGCCCGCGCGACGTGGTGTTTGCCGTGCCCGAAGACCGCGTGGCCGCCGTGCGCGTGGGCCAGCCAATGGCGGCGCGCGCCTGGGGCAGCGACGCGCAGTGGCAGGGCACGGTGCGCGAGGTGGCCGCCAGCGCCGACCCGGTGACGCGCACCTTCGCCGTCAAGCTGGCGCTGGCGGGCGAGGCGCCGCCGCTGGGCGCCACGGTGACGGTGATCGCCGATGGCGCAGCGGCTGCGCCGCTCCTGCGGCTGCCGACCAGCGCGCTGCGCCAGGACGCGGCGGGCACGGCGGTGTGGGTGTATGAGCCGGCCAGCGGCAGCGTGCGCGCGCAGCCCGTACAGGTGGCGGGCATGGACGGCAACGACGCGGTGATTGCCGCCGGCCTGGCCCCCGGCATGCAGGTGGTGGCCGCGGGCGTACACATGCTGCAAGCCGGGCAGCAGGTGAAGGTTTGGCAGCCAAAAGGGGGTGCATCGCCCGCCAGTCAAGCGCAAGAAGCTACTGAAAACGTAGCATCACCGCCCGTGGCCGGGCCGCCATCGGCCCCTGCTTCGCGCTGAACCGGGCCATCGCCATGACCGATCACGCCCCCCGGCCCGAGCCTGGCCACACGCCGCCGCGCGCCGAACCCAGCGCCGCCTTCAACCTCTCGCGCTGGGCGCTGGAGCACCCGGCGCTCACGCGCTATCTGCTCATCGTGCTGATGGTGCTGGGCGTGGCGGCCTACTTTCAGCTGGGGCAGGACGAAGACCCGCCCTTCACCTTTCGCGCCATGGTGGTGCGCACCTACTGGCCCGGTGCCACCGCCGAGCAGGTGGCCGAGCAGGTGACCGACAAGATCGAGCGCACGTTGCAAGAGGTGCCCTACGCCGACAAGATCCGCAGCTACAGCAAGCCGGGCGAGTCGCAGATCATCTTCCAGCTCAAGGATTCGGCGCCGCCCAAAGAGGTGCCGCACATCTGGTACACGGTGCGCAAGAAGATCGGCGACATGCGCTATACGCTGCCGCAGGGCGTGCAGGGGCCGTTCTTCAACGACGACTTCGGCGACGTGTACGGCATCATCTACGCGCTCTCGGGCGATGGCTTCTCGCCCGCCGAGCTGAAAACCTTTGCCGACGACGCGCGCCAGCGCCTGCTGCGCGTCAAGGACGTGGCCAAGGTCGAGCTGTTCGGCGTGCAGGACGAAAAAGTCTTCATCGAAATCCCGCAGGCGCGCCTGGCCCAGCTGGGGTTGGACATGAACGCCGTGCTCGGCCAGCTGTCGGCGCAGAACGCGGTCGAATCGGCGGGCGTGGTCAACACCCCGGCCGACGTGGTGCAGCTGCGCGTGGCGGGCGCTTTCGACGCGGTGGAGCAGTTGCGTGACATGCCGATTCGCGGTTCGTCCGGCCAGCAGATTCGCCTGGGCGACATCGCCGAGGTGCGGCGCGGCTATGTCGATCCGCCGCAGGTCAAGGTGCGGCACGACGGGCAGGAGGTGATTGCGCTGGGCGTGTCGATGGGCAAGGGCGGCGACATCATTGCCCTGGGCAAGTCGCTGGCCGAGTCGGTGGCGCAGATCGAAAAGACGCTGCCCGTGGGCGTGCACCTGGCGCAGATCCAGGACCAGCCGCAGGCGGTGCGCGATTCGGTGAACGAGTTCGTCAAGGTGCTGATCGAGGCCGTGGTCATCGTGCTGGCGGTGAGCTTCTTGAGCCTCGGGCTGCACAAGCGCCCCGGCAAGCACCCGCTGTGGCGCCGCTGGACGCTGGACATGCGCCCCGGCCTGGTGGTGGGCATCACCATTCCGCTGGTGCTGGCCTGCACCTTTCTCGCCATGCTGTACTGGGGCATCGGGCTGCACAAGATCTCGCTCGGCTCGCTCATCATCGCCCTGGGCCTGCTGGTGGACGACGCCATCATTGCGGTGGAGATGATGGTGCGCAAGATGGAGGAGGGCTACGACCGCTTTCGCGCCGCCACCTTTGCGTATGAGATCACCGCCATGCCCATGCTCACGGGCACGCTGATCACGGCGGTGGGCTTTCTGCCCATCGGCATGGCGAAGTCGACGGTGGGCGAATACACCTTCGCCATCTTCGGCGTCACCGTGGTGGCGTTGCTGGTGAGCTGGGTGGCCTCGGTGTTCTTCGTGCCCTACCTGGGCGAGCGCCTGCTGCGCGTGCCGCCGCACGTGGCCGCCGCGCGCGCCGAGGCGCTCAACCGCGGCGAGCCCATCGATGCCGAGCCGCACGAGCATTTCGACACGCCCTTCTACCAGCGCTTTCGCCGCTGGGTGAACTGGTGCGTGGCGCATCGCTGGGTCACCATCGCCGCCACGCTGCTCATCTTTGCCGCCGGCATCTTCGGCATGACGCGGGTGCAGCAGCAGTTCTTCCCCGATTCCAACCGGCCCGAGATTCTGGTCGACCTGTGGTTCCCCGAAGGCACCTCGTTTGCCGCCAACGAGCAGGTGGCCGCGCGCGTGGAAGGCGAAATCCGCGCGCTGCCCGGCGTGGTGAGCGTGGCGCAGTGGGTCGGCTCGGGCGTGCCGCGCTTTTATCTGCCGCTGGACCAGGTGTTTCCGCAGACCAACGTGTCGCAGATGATCGTGCTGGCGCGCGATTTGCGCACGCGCGACCGCCTGCGGCACGAGCTGGGCCACCTGCTGGCCGAGCGCGCGCCCGAGGCGCGCGGGCGCGTCAAGCTGCTGCCCAGCGGCCCGCCCGTGCCGTATCCGGTGCAGTTCCGCGTGAAAGGGCCTGACCCGCGCGTGCTGCGCGCCAAGGCCGATGAGGTGCGCGCCGTGCTGGCCGCCAACCCGCACACGCGCGGCACCAACGACAACTGGAACGAGCCGGTCAAGGCGCTGCGGTTGCAGGTCGATCAGACCAAGGCGCGCGCGCTGGGCGTGACCAGCCAGTCCATCGCCCAGGCCGCGCGTGTGGCCTTTGCCGGCAGCACGGTGGGGCAGTTCCGCGATGGAGACAAGCTCATCGACATCGTGCTGCGCCAGCCCGAGGCCGAGCGCAAGCTGCTCAGCGATCTGCAAAACGCCTACCTGCCCACCGCCAGCGGGCGATCGGTGCCGCTCATGCAGGTGGCGCAGCCCGTGTTCGAGTGGGAGCCGGGCGTGATGTGGCGCGAGAACCGCGAATACGCCATCACCGTGCAAAGCGACCTGGAAGGCGGCATGCAAGGCCCGACGCTGACGCAGCAACTGCTGCCCCAGCTGCGCGAGATCGAGGCGCGCTGGGCGCAGGCGGGCGAGGGCGCCTACCGCATCACCACGGCGGGCGAGGCCGAGGAAAGCGGCAAGGGTTCGGCCTCCATCGCCGCCGGCGTGCCGGTGATGCTGTTCATCGTCTTCACCCTGCTCATGCTGCAACTGCAATCGTTCAGCCGCGCCATGCTGGTGTTTCTCACCGGGCCGCTGGGCATTGCCGGCGTGGCGGCGGCGCTCATCCTGCTGGGCCGGCCCTTCGGCTTCGTGGCGCTGCTGGGCGTGATTGCGCTCATGGGCATGATCCAGCGCAACTCGGTCATCCTGATCGACCAGATCGAGGCCGACCGCGCGCGCGGCGTGCCCGCGTGGGACGCCATCGTCGAATCCGCCGTGCGCCGCCTGCGCCCCATCGTGCTGACGGCCGCCGCCGCCGTGCTGGCGATGATTCCGCTGTCGCGCAGCGTGTTTTGGGGGCCGATGGCCGTGGCCATCATGGGCGGGCTGATCGTCGCCACCGTGCTCACGCTGCTGGCGCTGCCGGCCATGTACGCGGCGTGGTTCCGCGTCGAGCGCGAGCCGGCATCGGCCCGCCAAGCCGCAGGCTAAAATGCTCGGTTCGCCGATTTCCGCCGGCGACCCTGCCGCGCGCAGGGGCCGCCGCACTCGTTTTTCAAGGCTGCGCGGGTGGCGAAATGGGTAGACGCACCAGGTTTAGGTCCTGACGCCTGCAAAGGTGTGGGGGTTCGAGTCCCCCCCCGCGCACCACATACACATTCATTTCATCAACATCACAGAGAGCACACACCATGGCCGTAAACGTGGAAACCCTTGACAAGCTCGAGCGCAAGATGACGCTGACGCTGCCCCTGGACACGATCAAGAACGAAGTGGACGCCCGTCTGCGCAAGCTGGCCCGCACCGTGCGCATGGACGGCTTCCGCCCCGGCAAGGTGCCCATGAGCATCGTCGCGCAGCAGTACGGCTATTCGGTGCAGTACGAAGTGATGAACGACAAGGTGGGCCAGGCCTTCTTCGAAGCCGCCAACGAAGCCAACTTGCGCGTGGCCGGCCAGCCCGCCATCACCGAAAAAGAAGGCGCGCCCGAAGGCGAGATGGCGTTTGACGCCGTGTTCGAGGTGTTTCCCGAAGTCAAGCTCGGCGACCTGGCCACCGCCGAGGTGGAAAAAGTCAGCGCCGAAGTGAGCGACGAGGCCATCGACCGCACCATCGACATCCTGCGCAAGCAGCGCCGCACTTTTGCCCAGCGCGCCAAGGATGCCCCCGCCGAGGACGGCGACCGCGTGACGGTTGACTTCGCCGGCAAGATCGAAGGCGAGCCCTTCGAAGGCGGCACGGCCGAAGACTTTGCCTTCGTCGTGGCCGAAGGCCAGATGCTCAAGGAATTCGAAGACGCCGTGCGCGGCATGAAGCTGGGCGAGAGCAAGACCTTCCCGCTGGCCTTTCCCGCCGACTACCACGGCCAGGACGTGGCCGGCAAGACGGCCGACTTCATGGTCACCGTCAAGAAAATCGAGGCCGCCCACCTGCCCGAGGTGAACGAGCAGCTCGTCAAATCGCTGGGCGTGGCCGACGGCAGCGTCGAAGCCCTGCGCGAAGACGTGCGCAAGAACCTCGCGCGCGAGATCAGGTTCCGCCTCATCCAGCGCAACAAGCAGGCCGCGCTCACGGCCCTGGCCGATGTGGCCGAACTCGACGTGCCCAAGGCCACCGTGCAATCCGAAGTCGATCGCATGGTGCAGGCGGCCCGCGCCGACCTGAAATCGCGCGGCATCAAGGACGTGGAAAAGCTGCCCATCCCCGAAGACACCTTCCGCCCCGAAGCCGAGCGCCGCGTGCGCCTGGGCCTCGTGATGGCCGAGCTGGTCAAGACCCACGGCCTGCAGGCCAAGCCCGAGCAGCTCAAGACCCAGGTCGAAGACATGGCCGCCAGCTACGAAAAGCCCGAAGAAGTCGTGCGCTACTACTACGCCGACCCGCGCCGCCTGGCCGAAGTCGAAGGCATGGTCATCGAGAACAACGTGACCGACTACGTGCTGGCCCACGCCAAGGTGACCGAGAAGCAGCTCGGTTTCGACGAGCTGATGGGGCAATAAACATCCCCTGAGCCGCCTACGGCGTCATCCCCCCAGGGGGATACCGCTGGTCGCCGGGGAAACCCCGGCTCGGGCGGCAGGAGTGACTCCCCCCTGAGCCGCCTTCGGCGTCATCCCCCCAGGGGGACACCGCTGGTCGCCGGGGAAACCCCGGCTCGGGCGGCCTGGCATGGTCTGCTCTGCGACCGTTTGAATGGGCCTGCTGCGCGGCCCTTTCTTTTTTTTGGGCAGAAGGCGGCAACGCCTGGCAGCGGGGGCCGCGAACGCCAGCGTTCGCGGCCCCCGCTGCGTTCAGGGCGCGCTTTAAGTCGAGCAGACTGGCCCCATCTGCTTTTCTCGCACAATCCCCCTTTACCTCTTTCCCCCTTGTTGAAAGCCGCCATGAGCACCTACGACACCCCCAGCAACCTCGGCCTCATCCCCATGGTCATCGAGCAATCGGGCCGCGGCGAGCGCTCGTTCGACATCTACTCGCGCCTGCTGAAAGAGCGCGTCATCTTCCTCGTGGGCGAAGTCAACGACCAGACCGCCAACCTGGTGGTCGCGCAGCTTTTGTTCCTCGAAAGCGAAAACCCCGACAAGGACATTTCGCTCTACATCAACAGCCCCGGCGGCAGCGTGACGGCCGGCATGTCGATCTACGACACCATGCAGTTCATCAAGCCCGACGTGTCCACCATGTGCCTGGGGTTTGCCGCCAGCATGGGCGCCTTCCTGCTGGCCGCCGGCGCCAAGGGCAAGCGCTACAGCCTGCCCAACAGCAAGGTCATGATCCACCAGGTGCTGGGCGGCGCGCGCGGGCAGGCGACCGACATCGAAATCCAGGCGCGCGACATCCTGCGCACCAAGGCGCAGATGAACCGCATCCTGGCCGAGCGCACCGGCCAGCCGCTGGAAAAAATCCAGCAAGACACCGAGCGCGACTACTACATGACCGCCGACGAAGCCAAGGACTACGGCATCGTCGATCAAGTCATCGCCAAGCGTCCTTGAAAATAAAAACATAGCTTCTTGCGTACATTTTTATTGGATTTCATTTATTAATGTATATGAAATCCTTTTGAAACGTACGCAAGCAGCTACTGTTTTTTATTAAAACAGCGTTGTCACTGGGCAACGCGGCCAACCAGGGCCTGCACACGGTTTGGTTATCATGCGCCGACCCTTTTCATGAAACTTTCATCCAATGGCCGATAAAAAAGGCGCTGCCAGCGAAAAAACGCTCTATTGCTCCTTCTGCGGCAAGAGCCAGCACGAAGTCAAGAAACTCATCGCCGGCCCCTCGGTGTTCATCTGCGACGAGTGCATCGAGCTGTGCAACGACATCATCCGCGAGGAAGTGCCCGAGGGTGAGACCCCCGCCGACCCACGCACCGACCTGCCCACGCCGGCCGACATCAAGGACAGCCTCGACAACTACGTCATCGGCCAGGACAAGGCCAAGCGCACGCTCGCCGTGGCCGTCTACAACCACTACAAGCGCCTGCGCCACAAGCAGGACACCAAGGCAGGCGAGGTCGAGCTGGCCAAGAGCAACATCCTGCTCATCGGCCCCACCGGCAGCGGCAAGACCCTGCTCGCGCAAACCCTGGCGCGCCAGCTCGACGTGCCCTTCGTCATGGCCGACGCCACCACGCTCACCGAAGCCGGCTACGTGGGCGAAGACGTCGAGAACATCATCAGCAAGCTGCTGCAAAGCTGCAACTACGACGTCGAGCGCGCCCAGCGCGGCATCATCTACATCGACGAAATCGACAAGATCAGCCGCAAGGCCGACAACCCCAGCATCACGCGCGACGTCTCGGGCGAAGGCGTGCAGCAGGCGCTGCTCAAGCTGATCGAAGGCACCATGGCCAGCATCCCGCCGCAGGGCGGGCGCAAGCACCCCAACCAGGACTTCCTGCAGATCGACACCACCAACATCCTGTTCATCTGCGGCGGTGCCTTCGCCGGGCTGGAAAAAGTGATCGAGGCGCGCACCGAAGCCAGCGGCATCGGCTTTGGTGCCACCGTCAAGAGCAAGCAGCAGCGCTCCATCAGCGAAACCTTCCTGGACGTGGAGCCTGAAGACCTCATCAAGTACGGCATCATTCCCGAGCTGATTGGCCGCATGCCCGTGGTCGCCACCCTGGCCGAGCTGACCGAGGAAGCGCTGGTGCAAATCCTCACCGAGCCGAAGAACGCCCTGGTCAAGCAGTTCGCCCGCCTGCTGCACATGGAAGGCGTCGAGCTGGAGATCCGCCCCAGCGCACTGAAAGCCATCGCCCGCAAGGCGCTGGTGCGCAAGACCGGCGCACGCGGGCTGCGCTCCATTGTCGAAGGTGCGCTGATCGACACCATGTTCGAGCTGCCCCACACCGCCAACGTCGAAAAGGTGGTGGTCGACGAAAGCACCATCGACGAAAACCAGCCGCCCCTGCTGGTCTACCGCGAAGCGGCCAAGCAAGCCTGACGCACAGCCTTTGCAGGCATTTGCGCTTGCCTGCAAAGCGCTAGCAGCTATCAAAACAATATCCATTCGGTGCGCACCCCTGCGGCGGCGCGCACCGCCCTTGGCGGGTCGGCGCATGCGCCCCCCGCGCTGGGTTGAAAATGCCACCTGAGCCGCCATCTCTGGCGGGATCACCCCGAGGATTTTTCATGTCCGGAACCACCCCCTTGCCCGCCACCCCCATCGACCTGCCGCTCTTGCCCCTGCGCGACGTGGTGGTGTTCCCCCACATGGTCATCCCCCTGTTCGTGGGCCGCCCCAAGAGCATCAAGGCGCTGGAAACGGCCATGGCCGCCGACCGCCGCATCATGCTGGTGGCGCAAAAAGCCGCCGCCAAGGACGAGCCTTCGGTCAACGACATGTTCGAAGTCGGCTGCGTCTCCACCATCCTGCAGATGCTCAAGCTGCCCGACGGCACGGTGAAAGTGCTGGTCGAGGGGCAGCAGCGCGCCACCGTCACCCACATCGAGGACGGCGGCGACGAATCGCACTTCGTTGCCACCGTCACGCCGCTTGAAGCAGGCAGCACCGACAAGGACAACGCCGAGGTCGAAGCCCTGCGCCGCGCGGTGATGCAGCAGTTCGACCAGTACGTCAAACTGAACAAGAAGATCCCGCCCGAAATCCTCACCTCCATCGCCAGCATCGACGAGCCTGGCCGCCTGGCCGACACCATTGCCGCGCACCTGCCGCTCAAGCTGGAAAGCAAGCAGACCGTGCTCGATCTGGCCGACGTGAAAGAGCGGCTGGAAAACCTGTTCGAGCAGATCGAGCGCGAGGTCGACATCCTCAACGTCGACAAGAAAATCCGTGGCCGCGTCAAGCGCCAGATGGAGAAAAACCAGCGCGACTTCTATCTGAACGAGCAGGTCAAGGCCATCCAGAAAGAGCTGGGCGAAGGCGAAGACGGTGCCGACATCGAAGAGATCGAGAAAAAGATCAAGCTCGCCCGCATGCCCAAGGAGGCGCGCAAGAAAGCCGACGGCGAGCTGAAAAAGCTCAAGCTCATGTCGCCCATGTCCGCCGAAGCCACCGTGGTGCGCAACTACATCGACGCGCTGGTCGGCCTGCCCTGGGCCAAGAAAACCAAGATCAAGCACGACCTGGCCTTTGCCGAAGAGGTGCTGAACACCGACCACTACGGTCTGGAAAAGGTCAAGGACCGCATCCTCGAATACCTCGCCGTGCAGCAGCGCGTGGACAAGGTCAAGGCGCCCATCCTGTGCCTGGTCGGGCCACCCGGCGTCGGCAAGACCTCGCTCGGCCAGTCGGTCGCCAAGGCCACCGGGCGCAAGTACGTGCGCATGGCGCTGGGCGGCATGCGCGACGAGGCCGAGATTCGCGGCCACCGCCGCACCTACATCGGCGCCATGCCGGGCAAGGTGCTGCAAAGCCTGAACAAGGTCGGCACGCGCAACCCGCTGTTCCTGCTGGACGAGATCGACAAGCTGGGCATGGACTTTCGCGGCGACCCCTCCAGCGCGCTGCTGGAAGTGCTCGACCCCGAGCAGAACCACACCTTCTCAGACCACTACGTCGAGGTCGACTTCGACCTGAGCGACGTGATGTTCGTCGCCACCAGCAACTCGATGAATATCCCGCCCGCGCTGCTGGATCGCATGGAGGTCATTCGCCTGTCGGGCTACACCGAAGACGAAAAGACCAACATCGCCATCAAGTACCTGCTGCCCAAGCAGCTGAAGAACAACGGCGTGAAGGACGAAGAGCTGAAGGTCGAGGAAGCGGCCGTGCGCGACATCGTGCGCTACTACACGCGCGAAGCCGGCGTGCGCTCGCTGGAGC
>JAUNTQ010000056.1 GCA_030538605.1 Pseudomonadota bacterium | reverse complement strand
TGCTGGCCGTGATGCAAGGGCCCAACAACCTCGAATACGACCTGGCCACCGGCGCGCGCGGCGACCGCGACAGCATCGTCGAAGAGCTGCTGTGCACCCTCACCGGTGCCGAAGCCGCCACCGTCGTCAACAACAACGCGGCGGCGGTGCTGCTGTCCATCGCCGCACTCACGCACACGTCTTCGCGTGGCAAGGAGGTCATCGTCTCGCGCGGCGAACTGGTCGAAATCGGCGGCGCCTTCCGCATGCCCGACGTGATGCAAAGTGCCGGCGCCCAACTGGTCGAAGTCGGCACCACCAACCGCACCCACCCGCACGACTACGAGCGCGCCATCACCGACCGCACAGCGCTGCTGATGAAAGTACACACCAGCAACTACGCCGTGCAGGGCTTCACCAGCGCCGTGGACGAAGCCACGCTGTGCGGCATCGCCCACGCACGCGGCCTGCCCGTGGCCAGCGACCTGGGCGCGGGCGCCCTGATCGACATGGCCGCCCACGGCCTGCCGCGCGAACCCACGCCGCAAGAGATGCTGCGCGCCGGCTGCAACGTGGTCACCTTCAGCGGCGACAAGCTGCTGGGCGGCCCGCAAGCCGGCCTCATCGTCGGCAACAAGGACATGGTGAACCGCATCCGCCAGTTCCCCATGAAGCGCGCGCTGCGCATGAGCAAGCTGCCCCTGGCCGCGCTGGAGGCCACGCTCATGCTCTACCTGCGCCCCGAACGGCTGGCCCAAGACCTGCCCACGCTTCGCCTGCTGACCCGCCCGCTCGCCCGCATCGAAGCCACCGCCCGCGCCGTGCAGCCGGCGTTGCAAGCGGCCCTGGCGCCGCGCTACACCGTCGATGTGGTCGCCATGCAAGGGCAGATCGGCTCCGGTTCGCTGCCGGTGGAGCGCCTGCCCTCGGCGGGCGTGGCCATCGCGCCAGTTGAAAAAAAAGGCGCTGGCCGCGCGCTGGCCGCCTTGGCCGATGCGCTGCGCCAACTGCCCACCCCCGTCATCGGTCGCACGGCGGACGACCGCCTGCTGCTCGACTGCCGCTGCCTGGAAGACGCTGCCGTCCTCACGCACGCCATTCGCGCACTCCAGGCCCCGCCCGCCTGAACGCCGCAGCCCTCCCTGGAAAGCCGGAACACGCCCCATGATCATCGGCACCGCAGGCCACATCGACCATGGCAAGACCACGCTGGTGCGCGCCCTCACCGGCGTGGACACCGACCGCCTGCCCGAGGAGAAAAAGCGCGGCATCAGCATCGAGCTGGGCTACGCCTATCTCGACACGCCCCACGGCCCCCGCATCGGCTTCATTGACGTGCCGGGGCACGAGCGCCTGGTACACACCATGATCGCCGGCGCCAGCGGCATCGACTTTGCACTGCTGCTGATCGCCGCCGACGACGGCCCCAAGCCCCAGACGCTGGAGCACTTGGCCGTGCTCAGCCTGCTGGGCGTCTCGCGCGGCGCGGTGGCCCTGACCAAGGCCGACCGCGTGGACGCGGCGCGGCTCGAAGCCCTGCGCAACGAAACCGCCGCCTTGCTGGCAGACACCCCCTTGCAGCAGGCGCCCGTGTTCGCCGTTTCGGCCCAGACCGGCCTGGGCATCGACGCGCTGCGCACGCACCTGACCACCGTGGCATCCACCCCCGTGGCGGACGCCGACGCATCGTCACCCGCGCGCGCCTTTCGCCTGGCTGTGGACCGCGGCTTCACGCTCGACGGCTCGGGCACCGTGGTCACGGGCACCATCCACGCAGGGCGTGTGCAGGTGGGTGACGATCTGCTGTTGCTGCCTGCACGCACGCGTGCCCGCGTGCGCAGCCTGCACGCGCAAAACCGTGCCGTCGCCAGCGCCCATGCGGGCCAGCGCTGCGCCCTCGCGCTGGCCGGTGTGCCGCGCGACGCCGTGCAGCGCGGCCAGTGGGTGGTGGCCCCCCCCGCCGACGTGATGACCAGCCGGCTCGATGCCACGCTCACCCTCTGGCACGCCGAGCCACGCGCACTGCGCTCCGGCGCGCCCGTGCACGTACACATCGGCGCGGCCAGCGTGCAGGGCACCGTGGCGGTGCTCGATGCCGACACACTGCCCCCCGGCGCCACCGCCCTCGTGCAGCTCGTGCTGCACCAGCCCGTCGGCGCCTGGCACGGCGACCGCGTGCTGCTGCGCGACGCCTCGGCCAGCCGCACCATGGCTGGCGGCATGGTGCTCGACCCCTTTGCACCTGCCCGCTATCGCCGCACCCCCCAGCGCATGGCCGAACTCGCCGCGCTCGCCCACCCCACCCCCGCAGAGCGCCTGGCAGCATGCATCGCCGTCGCCACGCACGGCACCGATCTGACACGCTTTGCAGCAGCCCAAGGCCTGGCCGCGCACATGCACGGCGACGCACTGCCGCCTGGCACCCTCCTCGGTGGCGACCAGGCCCTGGGCGCGCACCAGGCCCAAGCCGTGGCCGAGGCCGCACTGGCCGCGCTGACCGCCTTTCACGAGCGTCAGCCCAATGAATTGGGCCCCGACGTGGCCCGCCTGCGCCGTCTGTCCGCGCCCCGCCTGCCCGCCGCGCTGTGGCAGGCCCTGCTCACGCAGATGGCGCAGGAAGGCCGTGTGTCCTTGCAGGGCGCTTGCGTGCACCTGCCCCAGCACGGCGCGCAGCTATCGGCCACCGAAGAGCGCATCGCCCAGAAAACCGCCGTGCCCTTGCTGCACGCGGGTTTCGAAGGCGCATGGGCACGCGACCTGGCGCGCGAGGCGAGCGAGCCCGAAGCGCTGGTGCGCACAACCCTCGCCCGCCTGGCGCGGCGCGGCGAGCTGCACGCCGTCGTGAAAGACCTGTACTACGCGCCCGCCACCATGCACGAGCTGGCCAGTCGCGCCCGCGCCGTGGCAAGCGAACACGCGGGCCAGGTGCTGGCCGCGCAATTTCGCGATGCCACTGGCCTGGGCCGAAAAAGGGCCATCCAGATTCTGGAATACTTCGACCGCGTCGGCCTCACGCGCCGCGTGGGCGACGTGCACAAGCTTCGATCAGAATGCACGCTGTTCCTGCCTTGAGCCGCACGGTGCGCCAGCGACTTGAGGCGAATGTTTCTTGATTTCGGAAGGGCAACCATCCTGGTGGGTGGGCCGGGCTTCAAACCCGGTGGGTGGCGCCAAGCGCCGCTGGGCGGGTTCGACTCCCGTGCCCTTCCGCCAGGATTGAACCCGTGCAGCTACACGCAGCTTCGGTCTCACGCCATTCATTGCAAAATGCAATAATTCTTCCATGCGCGTGATTTCCAATCGTCCCCTGGTCGAGTTTTCTGCTGCGCACCCCGATGCGGCCGAGCCCTTGCAAGCTTGGCGCAAGGCCTTGGAAAGCTGCGCCTTTGCGCACTTTGGCGAACTCAAAAACGCATTTGGCAGCGTCGACAAGGCCGGTGAGTTTCACGTCTTCAACATCGGCGGCAACAAGTGGCGCGTGATTGCGTTCATCCACTTTCCGGCGCAAATCTGCTACGTCAAACATGTCTACACGCACCAGCAATACGACAGGTGGAAGCCATGACCACTCTTGAAAAAATCAATCAGTCTTTTGCCGCCTTCAGCGCGGCGGCCCGGCTGGATGACGGCGATGGCCTGACGCAGCTGATGGATGCCGTGGTCGGCAGCGGCCAGGCCGGCCCGGGCGGCGCATACGAGCGCTTGTTTCTGCTGCTGGCCGATTTGATCGAGGCGCGCGACAAGCGCGAGCCATCGCTGCCCGAAACCACGCCTGTGCAGGCGCTGCGTTTTCTGATGGAGCAACACGGCCTGAGCCAGTCGCAATTGCCCGAAGTGGGCAATCAAAGCGTGGTCTCGCAAGTGCTGGCCGAGCAGCGTCAATTGAACGTGCGCCAGATTGCGCGGCTGTGCCAGCGCTTCGGCGTCGGGCCAAGCCTGTTCATTGCGAAGGATGAAACGCTGCATTGAGCAGCGTCCCTGCTTGTCTCTACAGCATGCCCCCATGAACGCCCCCCCCCTGCACCACCCCGCCCACCTGCACTACCTGATCGAGCACCAGGTGTGGGCGCGCCTGCACGAGGACGGCACGGCGACGGTGGGCATCACGGCGCTGGGCATACGGCTGTCGGGCGAGATTTACATGTGCCGACCCAAGGCCGTGGGCACGGTGGTGGAGCAAGGGCGTGCCGTGGCGGTGGTCGAATTGGCCAAGTCCATCGTGGCCGTGAAGTCGCCCGTGACCGGCACCGTTCAGGCCATCAACCCCCGGCTGGCCGACACGCCCGAGCTGGTGCATCTGGATCCGTATGGCGAAGGCTGGATCGCCCGCCTGCAACTCAGCCGCTGGCCCGACGACCTGGCGCAGCTGGTGCATGGCGACGCCGTGCTGCCCGCCATGCGCGCCCATGCGCGCCTGTTTCGCGAGGATGTTGGCGACGTGGTCATCGACGCCGCCGCCGCGCCTGGCCGCACCCCATGAGCTTTGCGCCGCACCCTGTCGACGGCGTGGCCATCCTGCTGTGGGCCACCTCGCCGGACACACCCGCGCTGCTGGCCACGCCCTTTTTTCATGCCGCCGCCGCTGCCGCGATGGAGGCGCCCGTAGAGGTCTACTTCACCGCCCGAAGCGTGCACCTGCTGGTGCCCGGCACCGCCGACCGCCTGCGCGCCAGCGCGCACTTCGACAAGACGATTGGCGAGACCATGCGCGAAGCCCACGCCCACGGCGCGCAGTTTTTTGCCTGCACCGACGCGCTGCACGCCCACGGCATCGACCCGCAGGCGCTCATCCCCGAATGCCGTGGCCACGGCGGCGCGGTGCAGTTCATGGCGCGCGCGCTGGATGCGCGCTGGCGCACCCTGGTGTTTTGAAAAAGAAGTTCTTTTCGATAAAAAATGAGCTGCTTGCGTACGTTTTAAAACATTTTCAGATACTTTTATACCTGAAAATGTTTTAAACCATACGCAAGCAGCTATCTTTTTATCAATTCAAGCCTGCTCAGCATCGACAGGCGCATCGGCCTGCTTCGGCGGGCGCAGCACCTGCGCCAAGGCTTGCAGATCGCCGCCGCCCGGCGACTGGAACACCCGCAGACCGAAGTCCGGCATGATCGCCAGCAGGTGATCGAAGATGTCGGCCTGAATGCCTTCATAGGCCACCCACGCCGTGTCGCTGGTGAAGCAATACACCTCCATCGGCACGCCTTCCGACGTCGGCTCCATCATGCGCACCATCAGGATCATGTTCTTGTGCACACCCGGGTGCGCGCGCAGATAGGCCAGCGCATAGGCGCGGAACGTGCCCAGGTTCGTCAGCCGGCGCTGGTTGGCCGGCACGTCGGCCAGCGCCTGACCCAGCTCGCTGGCGCGCGTGCTGCGTGAGGCGCGCACCGCATCCACCTTCTCGCTCACATAGTCCTTGATCAGCGCGATCTGCCCCAGTTGCGCGACCTGCTCTTCGTCCAGAAACCGGATGCTGCCCGCGTCGATGCGCAGCACGCGCTTGATGCGCCGCCCGCCCGATTCGCTCATGCCGCGCCAGTTCTTGTAGCTCTCGCTCATCAGCCGCCAGGTGGGAATGGTGACGATGGTGCGGTCCCAGTTCTGCACCTTCACCGTGTTCAGGCCGATGTCGATCACGTCGCCGTCGGCACCGGCCTGCGGCATCTCGATCCAGTCGCCCACGCGCAGCATGTCGTTGCCCTCGATCTGCAAGCCCGCCGTGAACGACTTGATGGTGTCCTGAAAAATCAGCATCAGCACCGCCGACAGCGCGCCAAAGCCCGACAGCACGATCAGCGGCGACTTGTCGGCCAGCGCCGCAATCATCACCACCACCGCGCCGATGCCGATGATGAGCTGGCCCAGCTGCACGTAGGACTTGATCGAGCGCCCGCTCAGCTCGCCCGGCCTGGACGCCTGCCGCGCGCCATGCACCTGCAGCGTCACATCCAGCATCTTGAACAGCACGCGCGCGGCGCACAGCACCGTCAGCGCCGCCGCCACGTTGCCGATCACCGCGGCCGCTGTCGCTGGCAGGTGCGGCACGAAGCGGATGCCCAGCTGCACCGCCAGCGTGGGCACGATCTGCGCCGCACGCGTGAGCACCTGCGGGTTCAGCAGCACCGCCGCCACCCCCGGGCGCGCGCCCGCGCCCAGCCGCGCCAGCGACGCCGCCAGCACATGGCGCGCCAGCCACTGCGCCACAAACGACACGGCGGCCAGCGCCATCAGCCCCAGCACGGCCTGCGCCGCCGGGTGCGAAAACGAAAACTCCTGCCAGTTCAAGAACGTACTCCCCGAAAAAGAAACGAAAAAAGGCAGCGCCGACGGCTGTCCCGTACACCGGCCATCGAAGCGCCAACGAATGAAAAGGCGATGACAAGCATCGCCTGCGCGTCAGGTCGGACGCGGCAATCTGCCATTGATCCGGCCCCTTCCGACGCGGAAAGCTATTCTATCCATAGCACCCCAAGCCCCTCGTAGACCAAAGACGCAAAACCGCACCCGGTGCCTGCCGCAGATGTCCCAGGGCCGTGGGCGACAATCGCGCCGTGTCCATTCCGCCGCCCTTCATTCAGGAGCTCATCGCTCGCGCCGACGTGGTCGAGATCGTCGGCCGCTACGTGCAGCTGAAGAAAACCGGGGCCAACTTCTCGGGCCTGTGCCCGTTTCACAGCGAGAAATCGCCCTCCTTCACCGTCAGCCCCACCAAGCAGTTCTATCACTGCTTCGGCTGCGGCAAAAGCGGCAATGCCATCGGCTTTCTGATGGACCACACCGGCGCCGGCTTCGTCGAAGTGGTGCACGACTTAGCCCAGCAATACGGCCTGCAAGTGCCCGAAGACGAGCGCAGCCCGCAAGAGCGCGCCCGCGCCGCGCAGGAAACCGAAAAGCGCGCCACCCTCACCGACGTGCTCGCCAAAGCCGCCGACGCCTACCGCCAGCGCCTCAAGGCCGCCCCCCACGCCGTCGCCTACCTCAAGCAGCGCGGCCTGTCGGGCGAAGTGGCGCGCGACTTCGGGCTGGGCTACGCGCCCGAAGGCTGGCGCACGCTGGCCAGCGTGTTTGCCGACTACGCCGACCCGCTGCTCGACGAATCCGGCCTGGTCATCACCGGCGAGGCGGGCGAAGACAAGCGCTACGACCGCTTCCGCGACCGCATCATGTTCCCCATCCGCGACGTGAAAGGCCAGGTCATCGGCTTTGGCGGCCGCGTGCTGGGCGATGAAAAGCCCAAATACCTCAACTCGCCCGAAACCCCGGTCTTTCACAAAGGCCGCGAGCTGTACGGCCTGTTCGAAGCCCGCACCGCCCTGCGCGAACACGGCTACGCGCTGGTTACCGAAGGCTACATGGACGTGGTCGCCCTCGCCCAGCTGGGCTTTGGCAACGCCGTCGCCACCCTGGGCACCGCCTGCACGCCCGAGCACGTGCACAAGCTGTTCCGCTTCACCGAGCAAGTCGTCTTCAGCTTTGACGGCGACTCAGCCGGCCGCCGCGCCGCGCGCAAGGCGCTCGAAGCCGCCCTGCCCCTGGCCACCGACACGCGCAGCGTCAAGTTCCTCTTTCTGCCGCCCGAGCACGACCCCGACAGCTTCATCCGCACGCAGGGTGCCGACGCCTTCGCGCACGCCGTGAAAGACGCCGTGCCCCTCTCGCGCTTTCTGCAAGACGCCGCCGCCGACGACTGCGACATGGACAGCGCCGAAGGCCGCTCCCGCTTTGCCGCCAACGCCCGCCCCCTGTGGCAGCTGCTGCCCGTCGGCGCACTGGCGCAGCAGCTGCTGGGCGACATCGCCGCGCAGGTGCAGCTGGGCACGCACGAGCTGGAGAAGCTATGGGGCCTGCGCCGCCGCACCGCGCCGCGCCGCGACACGCGCGAAGGCAGCCCCTGGCCCAGCGGGCGCAGCGCCCCGCCCGCCACCGCCGCCCATGCCACCCCGCGCCGCGCGCCCACCGCGCGCCGCCTGCCCCCCGCCAGCCGCGCCAGCCGCGCCCTGCAAATCGTGCTCACCGAACCCGACGCGTGGGAAGCCTTGAGCCAAAGCGACCACGCCCTGCTGTGCGACCTGCCCGCGCCCCACGGGCCGCTGTTCACCTGGTTGAGTGGGCAGGTCATGGACCACGGCCCGCAGCCCTGGGCCGCCCTGCGCGAAGCCCTGCGCGGCCATGCGCACGAAGCCACCGCCGTCGGCGAAGTCGAACGCCTGTCCCCCGACATCGTGGCCGAGCCCAGCGAGCTGCACCACATCCTGCACACCGAGCACGGCGAAAGCCTCAAACGCCGCATGGACGCCGCCATCGCCAGCGGCGATCTGGCGCTTTACAAAAGCCTGATGCAGCAGTGGGCCGAGCGCAAATGAACGGCTTGCGCCGGGCGTTTGAACCCCACCCAGCAACCGACGGACGCTTGGCCTGTTGGCTCCTTCCCCCGCTGGGGCTTGTGTCTGCACACATCTCACTTTGCATTGCACGAGCGATTTTTGCGACGCCCTGAACAGGCCGCTGCCTCGTAGGCTGGGTAGAGCCGAAGGCGAAACCCAGCGCTCTCGCAAGTCGGTTTGCTGGGTTTCGCCTTCGGCTCTACCCAGCCTACAAAGAGGTGTGCATGCGCAAGACCCAGCGGGGGAAGAAGCAAGAAGCGCCTGACCGTGTTTTGGGCTCAGCTACAACGCGCGCCCAAGCCCGGCCACTCAAGCCCCCACAGCAGCAAGCTCGTCGCCACCACCCAGCGGGCGCGCAGCCGCAGCAGCTCCGCCTCCAGCGCGTTGCAGCGCGCGGCCTGCTCGCCCACTTGACGGCTCACGCGCGCCTGCACGCCTGCCCAGTGGCGCAACAGCGCGGTGTGTTCAAGCTCCACGTCTGCCATGTTGCATACCTCTATTGCAAGCGCACCGGGCTGCGCAGCCACAGCGCGCGGTCTGAACAGGCGGCAGCGCCCTGTGCGTCACACTTCGCCTGCGGCTGCCAGCGGGGCACCAGGCGCGCAAGCATCAGGCGCATGGGCTCGCTCAGCGCCGGGTGATCGGCCAGTGCATCCAGGTTGGCCACGATCTTCGATGCCATGGGGCCCGCGTGGGCGCTGCCCTGCGCAAAGCCGGTCATCAGCGCCAGCGTGCCCGCAAGCAGTGCCTCCACGCACGGCATGGTGTATTCCTCGTCGTCGCGTGAGGTCGGTTGGGTGTGCATGACAAGTCTCCTGAAGCACTTCGATAGCCGCAGTATATGCGAATGATTCTTATTTGTAATGCATGATCTATCGATAATGCAGCGGTTTCAACCACACAACCAGGAGTACACAGCCATGCAGATCAAGGACAAGGTTTTCATCGTCACCGGCGGCGCATCCGGCCTGGGCGAAGGCACGGCCAGGCGCCTGGCGGCGCAGGGCGGCAAGGTGGTGATTGCCGACATGAACGCCGAGCGCGGCGAGGCCGTGGCCAAGGACATTGGCGGCGCGTTCGTCAAGTGCGACGTGACGAACGAGGCCGATGGCAAGGCCGTGGTCGACAGGGCCCGCTCCCTCGGCAAGCTGATGGGCCTGGTGAACTGCGCAGGCATCGCCACCGCAGAAAAAACCGTGGGCAAGAACGGCGCGCATGCGCTGGCCAGCTTTGCGAAGACGGTGACGATCAACCTGATCGGCAGCTTCAACATGATTCGCCTGGCCGCAGAGGCCATGAGCACCAACGAGCCGGAGCCCACGGGCGAGCGCGGCGTGCTGATCTCCACCGCCAGCGTGGCCGCCTATGACGGACAGATCGGCCAGGCCGCCTACAGCGCAAGCAAGGGCGGCATCGTCGGCATGACGCTGCCCATCGCGCGCGACCTGGCGCGCAGCGGCATCCGCAACATGACCATCGCCCCCGGCATCATGGGCACGCCCATGCTGTTCGGCATGCCGCAAGACGTGCAAGACGCACTGGCCGCCGGCGTGCCCTTCCCCAGCCGCCTGGGCACACCGGACGACTACGCCAAGCTGGCGCAGCACATCATCGAGAACGACCTGCTCAACGGCGAGGTGATCCGGCTCGACGGTGCCATTCGCCTGGCACCGAAGTAAGCAAAGAAAAAAGCGCCCTGACAAGGCGCTTTTTTCATCTCTGTCGCGCAGGGTGGGTGCAAGCACCCACCCGACAAGTTCAAGCCGCATCTTTCAGCGCCGCGCGCAAACCCACGCCCACCTCGGGCCGCTCGGCAAACGGGTCGGGCGGGTTGACGATGTCAACGATGGCCTGCATGCGCGACTGCACGTTGCCCAGCGCCTTGGGGTGGCTGAAGACGTAGAACTGGTTGCCTTCGATGGCGCTGAACACCTTCTGCGCCACGTCGGCGGCGCTCACCTTGCCGCTGCCGGTGGCCTTGTCGGTCATGGCCTGCTGAATGCGCTGGCTGGTGGTGAGTTCGGCCGCGGCCATGTCGGCGGGGCGGTTGCGCTCGCTCTGGTGGATGCCGGTGGCGACGAAATACGGGCACAGCACGCTGGCGGAGACCTGGTCGGTGACCAGCTTCAAGTCCTGATACAGCGTCTCGGTCAGCGCCACCACGGCGTGCTTGCTGACGTTGTACACGCCCATGTTGGGCGGCGTGAGCAGCCCGGCCATGCTGGCGGTGTTGACGATGTGGCCTTCATAGGCCGGGTCGGCCTTGGCGGCGGCCAGCATCATGGGCGTGAAGCCGCGCACACCGTTGATGACGCCCCACAGGTTGACGCCCAGCACCCATTCCCAGTCCTTGACGGTGTTCTCCCACACCAGGCCGCCCGCGCCCACACCGGCGTTGTTGAAGACGAAGTGCGGCGCGCCGAACGCGGCCTGCACGTCCTGCGCCAGCGCGTCCATCTCTGCCGGCTTGCTCACGTCGACGCGGCGCGCCAGGGTCTTGGCGCCCAGCGCCTTGATCTCGGCCTCGGCCGCAGCCAGCGCGTCGGTCTGCACGTCGACCAGCACCACGTTCATGCCGCGCGCAGCGGCGATGCGCGCGCACTCCAGGCCGAAGCCGGAGGCCGCGCCGGTCAGCACGGCGGTCTTGTTGTTGAAATTCGTCATCATGAAATGGCTCTCCTTGAAGTGTTTGGGGGGAAAAGGATTCGGCGGGCACGTCTGCCGGATGTCGTGACACCCGACTCAGCCGTCAGCCCTGGTCAGCACGTAGCCGATGCGGGGGAAATGCACCTGCACTTCGCCCGCGCGCGGGTCGCTGCGGCGCAGGCTGTAGTGGGTGCGGCTGGCGGCCACCAGCTCGCCGGTGGTTTCTTCCAGCCCGAAGCTCTCGGCGCGCACGCTCACGCGGCTGCCCAGCGGGATGCCGTGCTCGTCCTGAAAACCGCTGTCGGTCAGCAGTGAGGCGGGGGTGGCGGCGCGCGCCACGTCGATGGCCTGCTGCCCGGTCATCGGCACCGATGTGCCGTGGCCCAGCGCGGCCACGCGGTCCATCCACTGCACGACGGCGGGCGTGGCGTCCAGCACCCCGCGCGCACCGTCCACGCCGCGGATGAACCACAGCGGGTGGCAGGCGGCAAAGTCGGCCACGCTGGGCGCGTCGCCCAGCAGCCAGGGGCCGTGCGCCAGCATCTCGGCGATGCGGCGCAGGTAGCTCCTGCACGCGGCGGCGGCGTCGGGCGCGGCCAGCGTGGTGCTGAGGCCCATGTGCGCGCGGTCGGCGGCAAAGGCCTGCGCGGTCGCGGGCGGCAGGCCGGCGACGGCGGCCGGCGCGCCGTAGGCCATGGCGGCCCAGAACAGCGTGCCATCGGCCCATTGCGCCAGCGCGCGCGCCAGCCCCTTGTGCCCCGGCGGGTAGAGCGCGGGCGTGGGCGCCAGGTGTTCGAGCACGTCGGCGATGAGCGCGGTGTCGCAATAGATGTCGGCCCCCACTTGCAGCAGCGGCGCGCGGCGATAGCCGCCGGTGAGCGCCTGCACGTCGGGCTTGGGCATGAGGCTGGGCATGTGTACCGAGTGCCAGCTCAGCCGCTTGAGGCCCAGCATGCCGCGCGCCTTCTCCGAAAAAGGGGACATGGGGTAGTGGTGCAGGATCAACTCGGGCATGCCCAGCTCCAGATGTTTCGCCAAAAAAGAGAATCAGCGCGGCATGGCCCGCGCGACGATGGCACCGAGGTCGGCCCCCGCGCCCAGCGTGCCGAACACGTCGTGCCGCTGGGCGATGCGCGAGTCGCAGAAGGCGCCAAACACCGCGCCGGGCGCGCTTTGTGCCAGCAGCGCGGCCTGCACGGTGAGGGCCACCTCGCGCGCCAGCGTGCGTGCGGTGGCTTCGGCGGCGTGCTGGTCAATGAGCGTGGGCAGCGCGTCGATCATGCGGTCGAGCGCCGCGTGCTGGCCTTTGGCAGGTGCCAGCTCCTGCATCAGCGCGCCGGCCACGTCGCCCTTTCGGAGCGCCCGCAGCAGGTCCAGCGCCATGATGTTGCCCGCGCCTTCCCAGATGCTGTTGACCGGCATCTCGCGGTAGATGCGCGCCAGCACGCCTTCGCCGCCCTCTTCTACGTAGCCGTTGCCGCCCAGGCATTCCATGGCCTCTTGCGCGAACAGGCTGCCGCGCTTGCAGATCCAGAACTTGGCGATGGGCGTGAGCACGCGCGCCAGCAGGCGCTGCCGTTCGTCATCCTGACGGTCAAAAGCACGCGCAAGCCTTATGGACAAAGCGCAAGCAGCTTCGCATTCAATAGCAAGGTCGGCCAGCACGTTGCGCATCAGCGGCTGCTCGATCAGGCGCTTGCCAAAGGCCTGGCGCTGGTCGGTGTGGTGCAGCGCGATCGACAGCGCCTGCCGCATCAGCCCGCTGGTGCCCAGGGCGCAGTCGAGCCGCGTCATGATGCCCATCGCCAGAATCTGCGGCACGCCGCGCCCCGGCTCGCCCACCAGCCAGGCCAGGGTGCCGTCGAACTCGACCTCGGACGACGCATTGGCCTTGTTGCCCAGCTTGTCTTTCAGGCGCTGAATGCGCAGCGTGTTGCGGCTTCCATCGGGCAGCACGCGCGGCAGAAAGAAGCACGACAGGCCGTCCCCGTTCCTGCCGTTCTCCATGCCCTCGACATGGGCCAGCACCAGAAACGCATCGCACATGGGCGCCGACATGAACCACTTGTGGCCCGTGAGGCGGTAGCGCTCGCCCCAGCCGTCGCGCCCGTCGTGCGCGGCGCGCGTGGCGTTCGCGCGCACGTCGGAGCCGCCCTGCTTTTCGGTCATGCCCATGCCCATGGTCACGCCGGGCTTGTCGCGCCAGACTTTCAGCGCCGGGTCATAAGCGCGGCTGGTGAGCTGGGGCGCCCAGTCGCGGTACAGGCCCAAGTTGTCCCGCAGCGCGGGCGTGACGGCGTAGGTCATCGAGATGGGGCACAGGGTCGAAGGCTCGGCCTCGGTGAACAGCATGAAGCCCGCCGCGCGCCTGAGGTGCGCATGGCCGCTGGCCTGCTCGCCCGGCGCATAGGGCGTGCCGTGCAGCCCGGCTTCGGTGGCCGCCTGCATCAGCGCATGGTAGCTGGGGTGGAACTCCACCTCGTCGATGCGGTGGCCGAAGCGGTCGTGCGTGCGCAGCTCGGGCGCATGCACGTTCGCCAGCCGCGCGTGGCGCTGCATCCCGGCGCTGCCGGCCAACTGGCCGATGGCGTGCAGCGGCGCCGTGTCCAGGCCGGGGGCGTTGAACTGGAGCGCGTCTTGCAGCGCGGCGTTGCCGGTGAACAGGTTCGTGTCGACCAGCGGCTGCGGCTGGTTGAGCACTTCGTGCGTCACGCCCATCACGGCCTGCGCCTTCAGATCAGCTTGACCAGCTGCTTGCCGAAGTTCTTGCCCTTGAGCAGGCCCAGGAAAGCCTCGGGCGCGCTGGCAATGCCTTGCGCAATCGTCTCGCGGGGTTTCAGCTTGCCCTGCGCGACCAGCGTGCCCAGCTCTTGCAGCGCCTCGGGCCAGACTTCCATGTGCTCGCTGACGATGAAGCCCCGCAGCATGAGGCGGTTGACCAGCAGCAGCGTCGGGTTTTGCAGCGGCAGCGGCTGGCCGTCGTAGCCGGCGATCATGCCGCACAGGGCGATGCGCGCAAAGGCGTTGGTGCGCAGCAGCACGGCGTCGAGGATGGTGCCGCCCACGTTCTCGAAATAGCCGTCGATGCCCTGGGGGCACGCCTCTTTCAGCGCCTTGCTCATGCTCTTGACGTCGGGGTGCTGGCGGTAGTCGATGCAGGTGTCGAAGTGCAGCTCATCGACCGCGTACTTGCACTTTTCAGGCCCGCCCGCAATGCCCACCACCCGGCAGCCGCGCGCCTTGGCGAGCGCGGCAAAGGCGCTGCCCACCGCGCCGGTGGCGGCGCTGATCACCATGGTCTCGCCCGCCTTGGGCTCGATGATTTTCACCAGGCCATACCACGCGGTCACGCCCGGCATGCCCACCGCGCCCAGGTAGAACGACAACGGCACGTGCGTGGTATCCACCTTGCGCAGCAGGCCGGGCGCATCGCCATCGACCACGCTGTATTCCTGCCAGCCGCCCATGCCGACCACCTTGTCGCCGACCTTGAACTTGGGGTGCTGGCTGTCTGCCACCTCGCCCACGGTGCCGCCAATCATCGGCTCG
Source organism: Pseudomonadota bacterium (assembly GCA_030538605.1). Taxonomy (GTDB): domain Bacteria; phylum Pseudomonadota; class Gammaproteobacteria; order Burkholderiales; family Burkholderiaceae_C; genus Ottowia. Next base: position 5,126 of record JAUNTQ010000056.1, on the reverse strand, counting down.
CCCAGCGGCTGGCTGGCGGCGTAGCTCTTGCTCTCGTTCATGCGCCCGCGCATGTACGGGTCCAGGCTCAGGTAGTGGTGGCGCACCAGCACCTGGCCGCTTTGCAGCGCGGGGGTGTCGGTGGTGACGAGCTTGAAGTTGGCGGCCACGGCTTCGCCATCGGGGCGGTTGTCGAGCAGGATTTGCTGGTTGACGGGCATGGTGTTTCTCCTTCTTTGATGAAAATATGAATTTGATAGCTGCCAGCGCTTGATTGGCGGGCGCTGCAGGCCAATCTGCCTCAAAAAAATCAATCGGTGGGCAACGGCCCCGGCGGCTGACCGGGCCGCTTGGCGGGCGGCACGTATTTGAAGGTGCCGGTGGACTGCGCGCACATCTGGCCTTGCGCGTCGAACACCGCGCCTTCCACAAACGCCATGCTGCGCGTGCGGTGCAGCAGCCTGCCTTGGCCGACCAGCGGCTCGCCGTTTTTCGATGCAGGCGCGGGGCGCATGAAGCTGGTCTTCATCTCGATGGTGACGATGCCGCTGCCCGGCTCCGCGCTGCGCGCGGCGGTGGCCATGACGACGTCCAGGAAGGTCATCACCGCGCCGCCGTGCGCCACGCCGAACGAGTTGCAGTGCTCGGGCCGCGGGGCAAAGTGCAGCGTGGATTCGCCGCCTTCAAAGCGCTCCAGCGTGAAGCCGAGCAACTCGACGAAGGGGATGTGCGCGCCAAAGTCGAGGCTCATCGCGCGCCTTGCTCCCTCCCCCGCTGGGGGAGGGTTGGGGTGGGGGCCAACCACGGTGGATTGATCGAAGGTGGCCTGCCCCCATCCCGGCCTTCCCCCAGCGGGGGAACGAGAAAGTCCGTGACGCTGCGCACCCTCACCCCCCCGTCACCACGCTCACGCCGCCATCCACCGCCAGCCACTGGCCGGTGATGTGCTTGCCCGCGTCGCTGGCGTACAGCAGGGTGAGGCCCTTGAGGTCTTCGTCATCGCCCAGGCGCTTGAGCGGCGCGTGGGCGGCCAGCTTTTCCTCGCCCATGGCTTCGAGCGTGCCGCGCGTCATCTTGCTGGGGAAAAAGCCGGGGCAGATGGCGTTGACGGTGATGCCGTACTTGCCCCATTCGGTGGCCAGCGCGCGTGTGAAGTTGACGACCGCGCCCTTGCTGGTGTTGTAGGCAATGGTCTGCATCTCGGGCGGGTTGCCGCCCAGGCCGGCGATGCTGGCGATGTTGATGATGCGGCCCCCGTACGGTTGCCCGGCGGCTTTCGCCGCCTCGTGGCGCGCAATCATGCTTTTCTTGGCCACGCGCTGGCTCAGCAGAAAGTAGCCGCGCACGTTGAGGTTCATCACCTTGTCCCAGGCTTCGAGCGGGTGGTCTTCAGCCGGTGCACCCCAGGCCGCGCCTGCGTTGTTGACGAGGATGTCGATGTCGCCCATGCGCTCCAGCGTTTCGTCGGCCAGGCGGTGGATGTCGGCCTCTTTCGACGCATCGGCAGCGATCCAGCGCGCGTCGATGCCTGCGGCTTGCAGCGTGGCCGTGGCTTCTTCCAGGTCGCTGGCCTTGCGCGAGCTGAGCATGATGCGCGCCCCCGCCTCGCCCAGCGCCTGCGCCATTTGCAGCCCCAGGCCGCGCGAGCCGCCGGTGACGAGGGCGGTCTTGCCTTTCAGGTCGAACAGTTGTTGGATGGTGCGGGTCATTTCTTTCTCCGTTGATATGCGCAGGGCGGGCATTCATGCCCACCCTGCAGGGGTCAAAACGCTTCTTCGGCCAAGGTGGCGCAAGTCATGTCGCGCGATTCCACCACGCGCAGCCAGGCATCCACCTTGGGTAGTTCATATTGATAAAAATAGGCTGTCGCGCCCGCTACACCTGCGCTGGCAGCTTCGTTTTTGGAAGCACTCAACGCCACATCCAGCCACGTCCACGCGATGACGACGTGGCCGAAGGCCTGCATGTAGGGCACGGCGTTGGCCAGGGCTTCGGTGGGCTTGCCGGTGGCCCAGGCGGCCTTGGTGGCCGCGCCGATGCGGGCCAGTGCCTGGGCGAGCGCGTTGGCGTGTGCGGCCAGCGTGGGGTGTTGAATGGCCGCTTCAATCGTGGCGTTGATGCGCCCGGCCAGCAGTTGCAGGCCGCGGCCGTTTTCCATCAACACCTTGCGGCCCAGCAGGTCCATGGCCTGGATGCCGTGGGTGCCTTCGTGGATCATGTTCAGGCGGTTGTCGCGCCAGTACTGCTCCACGGGAAAGTCGCGCGTGTAGCCGTAGCCGCCGTGGATCTGGATGGCCAGGCTGTTGGCCTCCAGGCAGTTTTCGCTGGGCCAGCTTTTGGCGACGGGGGTGAGCACTTCGAGCAGCAGGCGCGCCTCGTCGGCGCTGGCGGCATCGCCCGTGTGCTGCTCGTCGACCAGCCTGGCGCAATACAGCAGCAGCGCCAGCGCGCCTTCGCAATAAGCCTTTTGCGCCAGCAGCATGCGGCGGATGTCGGCGTGTTCGATCAGGCGCACGGGGGGCTGCGACGCATCCTTGCCCGATGCGCCCACGGGCCTGCCTTGCGTGCGCGTCTTGGCGTAGTCGAGCGATGCTTCATAGCCCGCCTGCCCCAGCATGGTGGCGGCCATGCCGATGGCGATGCGCGCCTCGTTCATCATGTGGAACATGCAGCGCAGCCCTTCGCCGGGGGCACCAACGAGGTAGCCCACGGCACCTGCCTGGCCATCCACCTTGAACTGCCCTTCGCCAAAGTTGAGCAGCGTGTTGGTGGTGCCGCGCCAGCCGAGCTTGTGGTTCAGGCCCGCCAGCGCCACGTCGTTGCGCACGCCGGTGAGTTGGCCTTCCATATCGACCAGCTTCTTGGGCACGATGAACAGCGAGATGCCCTTGACGCCCGGCACCAGCTTGCCGTCCGCGTCGGGGATTTTGGCCAGCACCAGGTGCACGATGTTCTCGGTCAGGTCATGCTCGCCCGAAGAAATCCACATCTTGTTGCCACGCAGGCGATAGCGGGGGCCGAGCGGATCGGTGCCGTCTTCCAGCACGGCGCGGGTGGCGATGTCGGACAGCGACGAACCCGCCTGCGGCTCGGACAGGCACATGGTGCCGGCCCAGCGGCCATTGAACTGGTTGGCGGCGAACACCTGCTTTTGCAAGGCCGTGCCGTGCGCCATCAACAGATTGGCGTTGCCCACGGTGAGCAGGCTGGAGCCGATGCTGATCGACGCCTTGCCGAAAAAGGCGTTGGCCGCCGCCTCGATCACATAGGGCAGCTGCATGCCGCCGTGTTCGTGGTCTTGCGCCGCGGCCAGCATGCCGCTGTCGGCGTAAGCGGCGCGCGCATCGTGTGTGGCTTGCGGCAGCACCACGCGCAGGCTGCCGTCGGGCGCGGTTTCGGTGCGCGGCTCTTCGGTGTCCACCAGGCGGTTGAAGGGCGCGTATTTCTCGCGCGCGATGCGCTCGCAGGTGTCCAGCACGGCGTCAAAGGTTTCGCGCGAATGCTCGGCAAAGCGCGGGCGTGTGGTGAGGGTGTCGGCACGCAGCCAGTCGTGCAGCAGAAAGTCGATCAGCGGGCGCAGCAGCATGGGCAAAACGGGCAGAGCGCGAAAGAAGATTTCACTGTACCCGCAGCCGCGCCGTAGCCCTGCCGCCTAGTTGACAGCGCGGCGTAGAGGCGGCGCGGGCAAAGTTACAGTGCAGGCACCCCAAGCTCCTAAAAGGAAACACTCGCGATGAACGGACGAATGATCGACGTGGCTGCCAATGACGGCAGCGGCAGCTTCCAGGCGTATCTCACCCTGCCCGCCGCAGGCAAAGGCCCGGGCCTGGTGCTGGCGCAGGAGATTTTCGGCGTCAACGACACCATGCGCGCACAGGCCGATGCCTTTGCCGAAGAAGGCTACGTGGTGCTGGTGCCCGACCTGTTCTGGCGGCAGGAGCCGGGCGTGCAACTGGGCTACACGCCCGAGGACTGGCAACGCGCGTTCGGCTACTACAAGGGCTTTGACGAGGACAAGGGCGTCGATGACATCCAGGCCGCCATCACCGCCGTGCGCGCGCTGCCCCAGTGCGTGGGGCAAGTGGGCGTGGTGGGCTATTGCCTGGGGGGCAAGCTGGCCTATCTGGCCGCCTGCCGCACCGACGCCGCCGCTTGCGTGGGCTATTACGGCGTGGGCATCGAAAACAACCTCGATGAGGCCAAAGACATCGAGGGCCAGCTCACCCTGCACATCGCCGAAAAAGACCCCTTCTGCCCGCCCGAGGCGCGCGAAAAAATTCTGGCCGCGCTCGGCGGGCTGCCGCAGGTGGAAGCCTTCGTCTATCCCGGTGTTGACCACGCCTTTGCCCGCGTAGGGGGCGAGCACTTCGACAAGCCCGCCGCAGGCATGGCCAACCAGCGCAGCATTGCCGCCTTGCGCCGCGTGCTGGGGCCGCACTACGACTTGTCGGCCCTGTGGGACAAGCACTGCGAATACGAATTCGCCACCCGCAACGTAGCCGACACCATGGCAACGATGGTGGCCGAGCCTTACGTCAACCACATTCCCACGCTCACCGGCGGCGTGGGCGGCAAGCTGCTGGCGCACTTCTACCGGCACCACTTCGTGGACAGCAACCCACCCGACACCATGCTCATCCCCATCTCGCGCACCGTGGGTGCCACGCAGGTGGTCGATGAAATGCTGTTTTGCTTTACCCACACATCGGAAGTGCCGTGGATGCTGCCCGGCGTGCCGCCCACAGGCAAGCGGGTCGAGATTCCGCTGGTGGCCATCGTCAAGTTTCGTGGCGACAAGCTGTGCCACGAACACATCTACTGGGACCAGGCCAGCGTGCTGGTGCAAATCGGCCTGCTGGATCCCAAGGGATTGCCGGTGGCGGGCGTGGAAACGGCGAAGAAGCTGCTGGACGAAACCCTGCCGTCGAATGCGCTGATGGGAAAGGCGTGGCAGCCGCCGGTTTGAGTGAAGGCAGTCTTCGCAAGGTACGCATACTCCCAACCATGCCATCCGCCAGCGCCCGTCAAACAAGCGCAAACGGCATATACCCCACACAAAAGCCATTGTCAGCAATGGCTTTCTCAGTCCAGTTCGCCCGCGTGCAGCCGCTGCACTTCATGCAGCGGCATCATGAGCTGGCGCACGC
>JAUNTQ010000208.1 GCA_030538605.1 Pseudomonadota bacterium | reverse complement strand
AGCTCATCGTGTACGCCGACACGCGCGCCGCGGCCATCGACCGGCTGATCGGCGCGCTGGCGCAGTTGCGCGTGTTGGGCCTGCCCACTAACCGCGCCTGGCTCATCGAATGCCTGGCCGACGGCGTGTTCCGCGAAGGCCGCGCGCTGATTTCGTGGCTGGCAGCCGATGGCGGTCGCCTGCGTGAGTCGCTATTGAAAAAAGAGCTGATTGCGCACGTCCATATTGCGCAAGCGGCTGTTTTTGCTCAAAAAGCGCAGCCGCTGGCCTGCCCGTTCGGCACGCCGTTGCGCCTGCGCTGGCGGGGCGAAACCACGGCGGTCACGGCGCGCGCGCTGCCTGCGGGCGGCGTGGCGCTGACCGATGCCGAAGGCGCGCGCACCGACGTGCTTGCCCGGCGCCTGCCCGGCGGCGCGCTGCAACTGACGCAGGACGGCGTGGGCCATGCGGTGCGCGCCGTGCCCGTGCCTGCCACCGGCGCGGCCCCGCGCTGGCACTTGCAGGCGGGTGCGGTGGACTGGTGGGTGGACGACGTGTCGCTCATGCCACCCGATGACGGCGGCAGCGCGCAGGCCGCCGCCGAGCTGCGCGCGCCCTTCAACGGCCGCGTGATCCGCGTGGCCGCGCAGCCGGGCCAGGCGCTGGCGGCGGGCGAGACGGCGCTCGTCGTCGAATCCATGAAGCTGGAGCACAGCCTGTCGCCGCGCGCCGACGCCACCGTGGCCGAAGTGTGTGTGGCCGAAGGCCAGCAGGTCGCGCCCGGCCAGTTGCTGCTGCGCTTCGTGGTGCCTGAAAAGGGCAGCGCATGATGACCGCCGCCGAACTGCGCGAGGCCCGCACCGCGCTCACCGACACCGTGGCGCGCTTTGCCAAAACCGAGATCGCGCCCCACGTCACCGCGTGGGACGCGGAGGGTGAATTCCCCCGCGCGCTGTACCGGCAGGCCGCGCAGCTCGGCCTGCTGGGTCTGGGCTATCCCGAGGCCTACGGCGGCACGCCCGCGCCGCACGCGCTCAAGCTCGACATGTGGGTCGCGCTGTGCCGCCATGGCACCAGCGGCGGCGTGCTGGCCAGCCTGCTGTCGCACAACATCGGTCTGCCGCCGGTGCTGGCGCTGGGCAGCGATGCGTTGAAGCGCGAGGTGATTCCGCCCGTGCTGGCCGGCGAAAAAATCGCTGCGCTGGCGATCACCGAGCCGGGCGGCGGCTCGGACGTGGCCGCCCTGCGCACGACGGCGCGGCGCGTGGGCGACGACTACGTGCTCGATGGCGAAAAGACCTTCATCACCAGCGGCATGCGCGCCGACTGGATCACGGTGGCCGTGCGAACGGGCGAGGGCAGCGGCGCGCAAGGCATCTCGCTGCTGCTGGTGCCGGGCGACAGCGCGGGTTTGGGCCGCACGCGGCTCGACAAGATGGGCTGGCTGTGCAGCGACACCGCGCACCTGCGCTTTGATGGCGTGCGCGTGCCCGCGCGCTACCTGTTGGGGGACGAAGGCGCGGGCTTCAAGGCCATCATGGGCAACTTCAACGGCGAGCGCCTGGGCATCGCCTGCGGGGCGCTGGGCTTTGCCCAGGCCTGCCACGACGAGGCGCTGGCCTGGGCGCAGCAGCGCCGCGCCTTCGGCCAGCCGCTGGTGGGCCACCAGGTGCTGCGCCACAAGCTGGTGGACATGCAGCAGCGCATCCGCTCCACCGCGGCATGGCTGGAGCAGGTGGCCGCCCGCGCCGACGCCGGCGACACCGGCGCCGACTGGGTGGGCGAAGTCTGCGTGCTGAAAAACCACGCCACGCAAACCATGCAGTTCTGCGCCGATGCGGGCGTGCAGATTCTGGGCGGCATGGGCTACATGCGCGGCACCGTGTGCGAGCGCCTCTACCGCGAAGTGAAGGTGCTCACCATCGGCGGCGGCACCGAAGAAATCATGAAAGACCTGGCGGCCCGGCAGTGGGGGTTTCAAACCAAATTGGCTTCCAGCGCTTTCCCTTCAAGCGCTGGAAGCTATTAAAACAGGAGTGATCGTCATGTCCGACAAAGCCATCATCACCTGCGCCATCACCGGCGTGCTGACCGACCCCGCGCAGCACCACGTGCCGGTCACGCCCGAGCAGCTGGCGGCCGAAGCGCGCCGCGCATTCAACGCGGGCGCGGCGGTGGTGCATGTTCACTTTCGCCAGCAAACGCCGGGCAAGGGCCACCTGCCCTCGTGGGAGCCGGATGTCGCCAAGGCGTGTGTGGACGCCATGCGCGCGGCCTGTCCTGGCCTCGTCATCAACCAGACCACGGGCGTGGTCGGTCCGCACTACCAGGGGCCGCTCGACTGCCTGCGCGCCACGCGGCCGGAGATGGCGGCGTGCAACGCTGGCTCGCTCAACTACCTCAAGACGCGCAGCAACGGCAGCTGGGCCTGGCCGCCCATGCTGTTCGACAACCAGCCGGCCAAGGTGCAGGACTTTCTGGACGTGATGGCCGAGACGGGCACTGCCCCAGAGTTCGAGTGCTTCGACGTCGGCATCGTGCGCTGCGTGCGCATGTACGTGCAGACGGGCATGTACAAGGGCCTGCCCGAATACAACTTCGTGATGGGCGTCGAATCGGGCATGCCGGCCGATGCCGACCTGCTGCCCATCCTGCT
>JAUNTQ010000207.1 GCA_030538605.1 Pseudomonadota bacterium | reverse complement strand
TGCGTGTTGGCGATGAAGAGCTGGTCGATCCAGTCGTCTTCCTTGGTGGCCGTGGCCTGTTTGCCGCGCCCGCCGCGCTTTTGCGCGCGGTATTCGCTCAAAGGCTGCGCCTTGATGTAGCCCGTGTGGCTGAGCGTGACCACCATGTCGGTGGGCGTGATGAGGTCTTCGGTGGCCAGGTCTTGCGCGTTGTGCTCGACGGTGGAGCGGCGGGCGCCTTCCTTGGTCTGGCCGAACTCGGTCTTGAGTGCGGCAAGCTCGTCGCCGATGATGGTGGACACGCGCTCGGGCTTGGCCAGGATGTCGAGCAGGTCCTCGATCTCGGCCATCACGTCCTTGTATTCGGCAATGATCTTGTCCTGCTCCAGGCCCGTCAGGCGTTGCAGGCGCATTTGCAGGATTTCCTGCGCTTGCGTGTCCGACAGGCGATACAGGCCGTCGTGTTGCAGGCCGAACTCGCGGCCCAGGCTTTCGGGACGGTAGTCGTCGGCGCTGATGGTGGCGCCGTCTTCGCGGGTGCGCGTGAGCATCTCGCGCACGAGCGCGCTGTCCCAGGTGCGCGCCATCAGCTCGGTCTTGGCCACGGGCGGCGTGGGCGATTCGCGGATGATGCGGATGAACTCGTCGATGTTGGCCAGCGCCACAGCCAGCCCTTCCAGCACGTGGCCGCGGTCGCGTGCCTTGCGCAGGTCGAACACGGTGCGCCGCGTGACCACTTCGCGGCGGTGCTCCAGAAAGACCTGGATCAGCTCCCGCAGGTTGCACAGGCGCGGCTGGCCTTCCACCAGCGCCACCATGTTGATGCCGAAGGTGTCTTGCAGCTGCGTTTGCTTGTACAGGTTGTTGAGCACCACCTCGGGCACTTCGCCGCGCTTGAGCTCGATGACCAGGCGCATGCCGGACTTGTCGGACTCGTCCTGGATGTGGCTGATGCCTTCCAGCTTTTTCTCATGCACGAGCTCAGCGATGCGCTCTTGCAGGGTCTTCTTGTTGACCTGGTAGGGTAGCTCATCGACGATGATGGCCTGGCGCTGGCCCTTGTCGATGTCCTCGAAATGCACCTTGGCGCGCATTACCACGCGCCCGCGCCCAGTGCGGTAGCCATCGCGCACGCCCTGCATGCCGTAGATGATGCCGCCCGTGGGAAAGTCCGGCGCGGGCACGATTTCCATCAGCTCGTCGATGCTGGCCTCAGGGCTGCGCAGCAGGTGCAGGCACGCATCCACCACCTCGTTCAGGTTGTGCGGCGGAATGTTGGTGGCCATGCCCACGGCAATGCCGCCAGAGCCGTTCACCAGCAGGTTGGGCAGGCGGGTGGGCAGGACGGTTGGCTCCAGCTCCTTGCCGTCATAGTTGGGCACCATGTCGACGGTCTGCTTGTCGATGTCGCCCAGGATTTCGCTGGAAATCTTCTCCAGCCGGCATTCCGTGTAGCGGTAGGCGGCGGCGGGGTCGCCGTCCACGCTGCCGAAGTTGCCCTGCCCGTCGATCAGCGGGTGACGCAGCGAAAAGTCCTGCGCCATGCGCACCAGCGCTTCATACGTCGCGGAGTCGCCATGCGGGTGAAAGCGGCCCAGCACGTCACCCACCACGCGGGCGCACTTCACGTAAGGGCGGTTCCAGACGTTGTTGGCCTCGTGCATCGAAAACAGCACGCGCCGATGCACCGGCTTGAGGCCGTCGCGCGCATCCGGCAGGGCGCGGCCCACGATCACGCTCATGGCGTAATCGAGGTAGCTTCGCCGCATCTCCTCTTCCAGACTGATGGGAAGCGTCTCTTTGGCGAATGAAGTCATATATATAGATGCAAGTGGGGTGGCCCTTGGGGCAAGGGGCTGATTTTAGGTGCTTTCGCTCGTTGCTTCGGAGCAACACAAGCTTGGAATTCAGGCGCTGTCTGACGGCAGCGCCCCCCGTTCTGGTAAGAATGCACAAGGACGTGTGGCACAATCATTCCAACGTTTTTGGTGGTGGTCACTTGAAGCGTCCGATTTTTCGCAGCCCGGCTGCGGCTTTCTTTTCCCCATGAGGAGAACCATGAAGAAACTGAACAAAGTGGCGACCCTGTTCGCTGTTGCAACCGTGGCTGGTTCCGCCTTCGCAGCTGGCTCGACGATCAATTCCGACAACTGGCGCAGCGGCCACGGCAATCTGATCTGGAAGAACGGCACCAACGAACTCTGCTGGCGCAATGCATCCTGGACCCCGGCCACTGCTGCTCCTGGCTGCGATGGCGCCTTGGTCGCTACCGCACCGGCTCCCACACCTGCTCCAGTTGCAACACCCGCAGCGCCTGCACCTACGCCCGCACCCGCACCTGTGGCCGCTCAGAAGGTAACCTACGCCGCTGACGCCTTCTTCGACTTCGACAAGTCGGTGCTCAAGCCTGAGGGCCGTGCCAAGCTGGACGATCTGGTCAGCAAGATCCAAGGTATCAACCTGGAAGTGATCATCGCCGTTGGTCACACCGACTCGGTGGGTGCTGCTGCTTACAACCAACGCCTGTCGGTGCGTCGTGCCGAAGCTGTGAAGGCCTACCTGGTCTCCAAGGGCATTGAGCGCAATCGTGTCTACACCGAAGGCAAGGGTGAGACCCAGCCGATCGCCGACAACCGTACCGCCGAAGGCCGTGCGAAGAACCGTCGAGTGGAAGTTGAAGTGGTCGGCACCCGCGCTGCCCAGTAATTCGAATAAATCTCGAACGACACTTGTAAAGTTGTAAAGCCTTGGGG
>JAUNTQ010000055.1 GCA_030538605.1 Pseudomonadota bacterium | reverse complement strand
CATGCAAGGCGCTGTACCGCTGCCTCGACTGCATGGAGCCGTTCGACCACTTCAAACCCATTTAACGCCAACCTCACCTCAAACCGTCAAGAATCCCGTCATTCCCGCGCAGGCGCATAGGCGCCAACTAAAGAAACTCATCCCCCATTCACCATCGTCATTCCCGCGAAGGCGGGAATCCAGGGGCCTTCCAACAGCACGGCAGTCTGCACAGGCCGCCTGGATTCCCGCCTTCGCGGGAATGACGGGGGAGTTTTGGGCCCTGTTTCCCTTAAGTTAGCGCCTATGCGCGCAGGCGGGAAATCCAGATGCAGCGCTCCTTCAGTGCCTGGATCCCCGCCTGCGCGGGGATGACGGTTGTTGATGCTCCGAATCGAAAAAGGAACAAGGCCATGTCCGCCCCCCGCTTTCACGACCTCACCATCGCCCGCGTCCACCCCGAAGCCGCTGGCGCGGTCGCCATCACCTTCGCCGTGCCGGATGCGCTGCAAGACGCATTCCACTTCCAGCCCGGCCAGTTCCTCACCCTGCGCACCACCATCGACGGGCAGGACGTGCGGCGCAACTACTCCATTTGCAGCACCAAAAGCAGATACAGCAAAGACAAGCAGCTGGAAGTCGGCATCCGCCCCATGGAAGGCGGCGTGTTCTCCAACTGGGCCGCCACGCAATTGAAAGCAGGCGACACCCTCGCCGTGATGCCCCCCGATGGCCGCTTCGTCATCAGGAAACCGCGCGCGCTGCATCGCGTGGGCTTTGCCGCAGGCTCCGGCATCACGCCCATCCTCAGCATCATCGCCAGCACGCTCGAAGAAAGCGACAGCGCCAAGTTCACCCTCGTCTACGGCAACCGCCGCATGGGCAGCGTGATGTTCAACGAAGCGCTGCAAGACCTGAAAGACAAATACAAGAACCGCCTCACGCTGATCCACATCCTCTCGCGCCAGGCGCAGGAAGTGCCCCTGCTCGAAGGCCGCATCGACGCGGCCAAGGTGCAGCAGCTCATCAGCACCCTGCTGCCCGCCAAGAGCATGGACGAAGTCTTCGTCTGCGGCCCCGAAGCCATGATCGACGCCGTGCAAGGCGCGCTGCAAACCGCCGGCGTGCCCGCCGACCGCATCTACAGCGAGCGCTTCACCTCCCCCACGCTCGAAGCCCTGAGCCCCGACGCCCGCCGCGCCGCCATCGCCCAGCCCGACCCCGAAGCCCCCGCAGGCCAGGTGCAACTGACGGTGGTGATCGACGGCAAATCGCACGAACTCGCCATGCGCAGCGACCAGCACGTGCTGGACGTGGCCCTGTCCGCAGGACTCGACCTGCCCTACTCATGCAAAGCCGGCGTGTGCTGCACCTGCCGCGCCAAGGTGCTGGAAGGCAGCGTGGAGATGGACAAGAACTTCACCCTCGAAGCCGACGAAATGGCCCAGGGCTTCGTGCTCAGCTGCCAGGCCCGCCCCACCAGCAACACCCTGCGGGTGAGTTACGACGAGCGCTGAGATAAACAAAAAAAGGAGCTGCTTGCGCAAGCTTTAAAACGATTTCAGATAGAAAAGTATCTGAAAATTTTTTAAAGCATACGCAAGCAGCTCATTTTTTTTATGAGGTTTGCAGACCCCGGTCAACGTTCGTGCGTCGTCTGCATCACTGCAAGCTGGGTAGCGCGCAGCGAAACCCAGCGTTTTCTCTTGCGAGCCAGCTTGCCGGCTGACAAACGCCTACGGCCCCGCGTCTGCCAGCGGGCCGTCTTCCGCCAGCACTTCGCGCAGCACCACCGGCACGTGGCCCGACTGCTTCATGCCCAGCTCACGCGCGGCAGCACGGCTGACGTCGATCACGCGCCCGCGCACGAAAGGGCCACGGTCGTTGATGCGCACCACCACCTGCCTGCCGTTGCGCGGGTTGTGCACCAGCACGCGCGTGCCAAAGGGCAGCGTCTTGTGCGCGGCGGTCAGCTCGTTTTCGTTGAAGCGCTCGCCATTGGCCGTGCGCCGCCCATGAAAGCCCGGCCCGTACCACGAGGCCACCCCGCGCCCCAGCTCGCGCACGCTGCGCCCGTCTGGCACACGCAGCCCCAGGCGCGGGCCTTCGTACGGGGCCAGGCCAGCGCCGGGCGCAGCATGCACGCCCACGCGGGGCCTGAAGCCGGTGTAGTTGGGGCAGCGCATGTCGTGCACGGCCTTGGCAGACGTGCAGGGTTCGCTGTAAGAAGAAGGAGAAAGGGACAAGCCCGCCGCCAGGGCCACCGTGGACCCCGCCGCCAGCACCAAGGCCACCAGGGGCGCGCCGAAGAACCACTTTCGGCCAGCTGACGCACGGCTTGCACTTTCCAAAACCGCCACGCCAGCCTTGGGCGCAGCGGCAGAGGTGTTCCGTCGCATGGGGCGCGATTTTAGCCACCGGCCGGTCTGCGTGTCGTAAGCACTGGCAACCGGCTGTTGTGCCGCTCAAAGCCGGTCATCGGGTGCGTTCGCCTGAAGGGGAAAACGCCGAGGGCGGCTCAAAAAGACAGGCGCGTCACCCCGCCTTGCGCAAGCTGGCCACCGGAATGCGCAAACCCTCGCGGTACTTGGCCACGGTGCGGCGCGCGCAGTCGATGCCCTGCTCTTTCAGCATCTCCGCCAGCTGGCTGTCCGACAGGGGCTTGGCCGTGTCTTCGGCGGCGATGAACTGCTTGATGAGCGCGCGCACGGCGGTGCTGCTGGCGTTGCCGCCCGCTTCGGTGCCGAGGGCCGAGCCGAAGAAATACTTCAGCTCGAAGGTGCCTTGCGGCGTGGCCATGTACTTGGCGGTGGTCACGCGGCTGATGGTGGATTCGTGCACGCCCAGCTCGTCGGCCAACTCGCGCTGCACCATGGGGCGCATGGCCAGCTCGCCGTGCACGAAGAAGCTGCGCTGGCGCTCGACGATGGCGCTGGACACGCGCAGGATGGTGTCAAAGCGCTGCTGGATGTTCTTGATGAACCAGCGCGCTTCCTGCAGGCGCTGGGCCAGCGCCTGGTGGTTTTCGCCGCCCCTGCCGCCGCGCAGGGCGTTGGCGTAGATGTCGTGCACGCGCAGGCGCGGCATGACGTCGGGGTTGAGCTGCACGCGAAAGCGCTGCGCGGGGCCGCCGCCGCTGGTGGTGACGATGACGTCGGGCACGATGGCGTTGCGCTCCACGTCGGCAAAGGCGCGCCCGGGCTTGGGCTCCAGCGTGGCGATGCGCTGCATGGCCGCGCGCACGGCCTCTTCCGGCTCGGCCACGAGCTGGGCGAGCTTTCTCGCGTCGCGCCTGGCCAGCAGCTCGATGGCACCGTGCTGGGCACATATCTTCAGCGCGGTGGCGATGCGGGCGGCTTCGGTGGGCGACACGTCGCGTTCATTGGCGCGGCTTTTCAGTTGCAGCGTCAGGCATTCGGCCAGGTGGCGCGCGCCCACGCCTGCGGGTTCCAGCGATTGCAGCAGCTTGAGCGCCAGGGTGAAGCGGTGTACCAGCTCTTCGAGCTGCTCCAGTTCGTCGTCTTCTTCAGTGAGGGTGGCGGCCAGTTGCGCAAGGCTGTCTTCCAGATAGCCGTCGTCGTTCAGCGATTCGATGAGAAAGCGCAGCGCGGCCGTGTCTTCGGGCGACAGGCGCAGGGCCAGCGCCTGGCGGTGCAGGTGTTCGGCAAGCGACTCCTGCGCCGGGCCGCGTTCGCCCGCTTCCAGTTCGGCATCGCCCTCGGCACCTGCGCCGCGGGCGGGCGCGTCGCCGCCCCACTCGCCGTCGTCCGGGGCCATGTCCACGCTGCCGTCGCCGTCCCAGCTGTCGGGCAGGCTGGTGTCGGCGTCGGCACCGGCTTCACCGGTGTCGGTGGCGGTGTCGGCGGCGGCTTCCTGGATGCGGTCGCCTTCGCTCACGCGGGCGTCGGCGCGGCTCAGGCCGAATTCCTCGCGCACGGCGGCTTCGTCGTCGCGCTCCAGAAAGGGGTTGTCGTCCAGCATCTGCTCGACCTCGCTGGCCAGCTCCAGCGTGGACAGCTGCAACAGCCGGATCGACTGCTGCAACTGCGGCGTGAGCGCGAGATGCTGCGAGACGCGCAGCGACAGACCCGGTTTCACAGCCTGAAGTGCTCTCCAAGGTAGACACGCCGCACGTCGGGGTTGTCCACGATGTCGGCGGGCGTGCCGGTGGCCAGCACACGGCCTTCGCTGATGATGACCGCGTGGTCGCAGATGCCCAGCGTCTCGCGCACGTTGTGGTCGGTAATCAGCACGCCAATGCCGCGCTGCTTCAGAAAGGCGATGATGCGCTGGATCTCGATCACGGCGATCGGGTCGATGCCGGCAAACGGCTCGTCCAGCAGGATGAAGCGGGGGTCGGTGGCCAGCGCGCGGGCAATCTCCACGCGGCGGCGCTCGCCGCCCGAAAGCGCGGGCGCGGGCGAGTCGCGCAACTCGGCCACGTGCAACTGCTCCAGCAGCTCGGTCAGGCGGCGCTCGATCTCGGGGCGCGGCAGATCGCGGCCATCGGCACCGCGTTGCAGCTCCAGCACGGCGCGCACGTTGTCGGCCACGGTGAGCTTGCGGAAGATGGACGCTTCTTGCGGCAGATACGACAGGCCCAGGCGCGAGCGGCGGTGCATGGGCATGTGCTCCACGGGCTGGCCGTCGATGGCGATGCTGCCCGCGTCGGCGCGCACCAGGCCCACGATCATGTAGAACGAGGTGGTCTTGCCCGCGCCATTGGGGCCCAGCAGGCCCACCACCTCGCCGCTGCGCACTTCAAGCGACACATCGTGCACCACGCGACGCGCGCCGTAGTTCTTGCGCAGGCCGCGCACTTGCAGCAGGCTGCGCGCCTCGGGCGAAGGCGCGTCCATCGCAGGCGCGCCGGAAAGCGCGCTGGAAGGAGCGCCGGTCACTGGCTGCCTCCCCCGGGCGGCAGCGTGGTGGACGGGCGCAGCGGCAGCGCGGGGGCAGAGGCAGCGTCTGCGGGCGGCTGCGCGCCGCGCGGGGCCAGCACCGCGCTCACGCGCCCGCCGGGCGCGGCCGACGGGGCGCCGCCCGCGCGCGGCGTGCCGTCCACGGTGTAGACCTCGGTGGTGTTGTTGTAGACGATGACGCTGCCCTTGATCTCGTCCATCAGGGCGGTGCCCGCCAGGCGGCGCATTTCGGCGCGGCGCACCAAGCGCACCGTGTCGGCCTTGCCGTCGTATTCGATGGTTTCGCCCTCGCCCTCGATGAACTCGTTCAGGCCCTCGCGCTTTTGGCGAAAGAAAGCGCGCTGCCCGGTCGCGCCCACCATGGTGCCGAACTGGTTGCCCGCCGCGTCCTGGTGCACGTCCAGGCGGGTGCCACGCATCACGATGCTGCCCTTGGTCACCACCACGTTGCCGGTGAAGGTGGAAAGCTGCTTCTGGTCTTCATAGCGCAGCGCATCGGCCTCGATGTGCATGGGCTGGTTGCGGTCTGCCCGCTCGGCCAGCGCGGGCGCGGCCAGAAGCGCGGCCAGCACGGCCGCCAGCAGACCGCGAGAAGGGCAAACAGGGCGAATGGGGGCGGTGGAAATCAAGGGCACGGTTTTTGCTTTGGTTGTCACGGACATTGTAAGCGCGAGGCCCTTGGCAAAGCGCGTACAGAGGTCGCAAAAAAGCCCGCCAATGGGCGGGCCTGCAAGCGAACGGGCGGGGCTGCGGCCTCAGCCTTGCTTGCGCTCCTGGGCGATGAGGTTGTTGGTGAGCTGGATCATGCGCTCGAAGCCGCCGGCCATGGAGCCGTCGGTATAGTACTTGCCCGCCACGCCCACGGCGGGAGTGCCTTCGACGCGGTAAGCCTCTTGCAGCTGGCCGGCGCGCTGCACCTTGCTGGCCACGCCGAAGGACTTGTAGGTTTCCTCGAACTTGGCACGGTCAACGCCCTGCTCGGCAATCCAGGGGAACAGCACCTCGGGCTGGTTCAGGCGCTTGCGCTCGGTTTGCAGCGCCTCGAACACCTTGGCGTGCAGCTTGTCGACCTCGCCCATGCTTTCCAGCGCGTAGTAAAGGCGTTGCAGCGGCTCGAAACTCTTGTTGAAGCCCACGTGCACCATGCGCACCACCACGTCCTTGGGTGCGGCCTTTTTCCAGGCGCTGAAGATGGGCTCGAAGTTCTTGCAGTGCGAGCAGCCATAGGAGAAGAACTCGACCACCTCGATCTGCGGCGGCTTGGTGTCCACCGGGGCGATGGGCTTGAGCGTGGCGTAGCCGGGGCCCGACTGGGCCTGCGCGGGCAGCGCCAGCAGGCCGGAAAACGCAGGCAGTGCGGCAGCGGCACCGAGGGCAAATGCACGTCGTTTCATGAGAGCGAGACTCCTTGTTGTGATGGTCAAGTGGGCGTTCTGAGCCGGTGCAGGGGCCGCGAGTTCCCAAGCGGCAGCGGCACCCTGGGCAAAGTTTTCACGCTTTCGACACTGTACGCGCCCCGCGTCTGGCCTTGCACCAGCGAGTGCGCGGCCATAGCTCGATTCGGGCATAAAGAAAGAAGAAAAAAGTCGTTTGGGTTTTGAAGACACCGCCACACACTCTCGCCCCGTGGTTCGGCCTGTCGGCCGGCGCTTGTCTTTTGAATTGTCATGAAAACCTCTTTCCGCCTCATCGCCTCCACCCTGGCCGTGGCCGCCGCCACCTTTGCGGGCGCGGCCAGCGCGCAGAGCAGCTCGCTGCTCAACGCCTCGTACGACGTGGCGCGCGAGTTCTACCGCGACTACAACGCCGCCTTCGTGCAGCACTACAAGAAAAGCACGGGCAAGGACATCAAGGTCGATCAGTCGCACGGCGGCAGCAGCGCGCAGGCGCGCTCGGTGGCCGATGGCCTGGCCGCCGACGTGGTGACGATGAACACCACCACCGACGTGGACTTTCTGGTCGATCGCGGCGTGGTGGCCAAGGACTGGCGCAGCCGCTTTCCCAACGACGCAGCGCCCACCGCCAGCACCATGCTGTTTCTGGTGCGCCAGGGCAACCCGAAGAACATCAAGGACTGGGACGACCTGATTCGCCCCGACGTGCGCGTGGTGGTTGTGAACCCCAAGACCGGCGGCAATGGCCGCATGGCCTATCTGGCCGCCTGGGGCCAGGTGCGCGCCAAGGGCGGCAGCGACGAGCAGGCGCAGCAGTTCGTGACCGCGCTTTACAAGAACGTGCCTGCACTGGCACGCGGCGGGCGCGACGCCACGGGCATGTTCCTGCAACGCAACCTGGGCGATGTGCTGATTACGTTCGAGTCGGAAGTGGTTTCGGTCGAGCGCGAGTTCGGCAAGGGCAAGGTGCAGGCCATTCACCCCAGCGCCAGCATCGTGGCGGAAAACCCGGTGGCCGTGGTCGAGCGCACGGTGCAGCGCAAGGGCACCGCCGCCGAGGCCAAGGCCTATCTGGACTACCTGTATTCGCCCGAAGGCCAGGAGATCGCCGCCCGCCACGGCCTGCGCCCGCGCAATGCCGAGGTGCTGAAGAAGCACGCCGACGTGTTCAAGCCGCTGAAGCTGTTCACCGTGGCCGAATACTTCGGCTCGCTGGGCGAGGCGCAGAAGGTGCACTTCAACGACGGCGGGCTGTTCGACAAGCTGTATACGCCGGGCAAGTAACCGGTCTTGGCTCCCTCTGCCGTGCGCGGCAGAGGCTTGGGGTGAAGGCGGCTCGGCACCTGCCAGTGGCCAGCGTTGGCACTATCCCCCTCAACCTCTGTCCTCTCCCTCGAAGGGCTTGTGTATGCACACATTTTTTACGCTGGTGGATGGTCTTTGATTTGGGCACCGCTGTAGGTCAACCAGACAAATTGGGTCCATCTGCAAGCGCCCATGATGGCGTCATTCCCGCGCAGGCGGGAATCCAGCCTCAGCACCTGCGCCAACGCTGGATTCCCGCCTGCGCGGGAATGACGGGTTTGGATGCAGTGATGGGCCTACAAAGATGTGTGCATACGCCAGCCCCGAAGGGAGAGGCATAAAAACACCCATTAGCGTCCTATCCACCTGCGCAAACAGCTCCTCTTTTTGATAATGACCACCGCCACCCTTGCCCTGCCCGCTTCTGCCGCTGCGCCGCGCCGCCGCGCGCGCCGCGTGCTGCCGGGCTTTTCGCTCACGCTGGGCACGACGCTGCTGGCGCTGTGCCTGATCGTGCTGATTCCGCTGTCGGCGCTGGTGCTGAAGACGCTGTCGATGAGCTGGCCCGAGTTCTGGGAAGCGGTGACTTCGCCGCGCGTGATGGCTTCGTACCGCGTGTCGTTCGGATCTTCGCTGCTGGCCGCAGGCGTGAACGTGGTGGCCGGGCTGCTGGTGGCCTGGGTGCTGGTGCGCTACTCGTTTCCGGGCAAGAAAATCGTGGACGCGCTGGTGGACTTGCCCTTTGCGCTGCCCACCGCCGTGGCGGGCATTGCGCTCACGGCCATTTTGGCGGGCAACGGCTGGCTGGGGCAGTACCTACAGCCGCTGGGGATCGAGCTGGCGTTTCAGCCTGCGGGCATCGTGATTGCGCTCATCTTCATCGGCCTGCCGTTTGTGGTGCGCACGGTGCAGCCGGTGCTGGAAGACACCGAGAAAGAGCTGGAAGAAGCGGCGGCCTGCCTGGGTGCCACGCGCTGGCAAACCTTCTGGCGCGTGGTTTTTCCGGCCATTGCGCCCGCGCTGCTGACGGGCTTTGCGATGGCGTTTGCGCGCGGCGTGGGCGAATACGGCTCGGTCATCTTCATTGCGGGCAACATGCCCATGGTGTCGGAGATCACCCCGCTCATCATCATCGGCAAGCTGGAGCAATACGACTACGCCGGTGCCACTGCCGTGGCCTGCGTGATGCTGATGATCTCGTTTGCGCTGCTGCTGGTCATCAACGCGCTACAGACCTGGGGCCGCAAGCGCACAGGGGCTTGAAATGGAACATGACTTCGCTTCGCTCAATGACCGGCGCTGGCGCGCCATGACAGATGACAAAAGCACCACGCAGGCTGATGCCGCCGGTCATGTGTCATGCGCTCGCCAGAGCGCAGTCATTCGTCATGCTCGCCGTGGACAACTGAGATGAGCACTTCACCCGCCATCCCCAAGCGCGTGCGCACCACCGAGTCGCCCGCCGTGCGCGTGCTGCTGATTGCACTGGCGCTGGGCTTCATGCTGCTCTTTCTGGTGCTGCCGCTGGCCGCCGTTTTCGTCGAGGCGCTCAAGGGCGGCGCAAGCGCCTATCTCGACGCGCTGAAAGACCCCGATGCGCTGGCCGCCGTGCGCCTGACGCTGCTCACCGCCGCCATTGCCGTGCCGCTGAACCTGGTGTTTGGCGTGTGCGCGGCCTGGGCCATTGCCAAGTTCGAGTTTCGCGGCAAGGCGTTCTTGACCACGCTGATCGATCTGCCCTTTTCCGTCTCGCCCGTGGTGGCGGGCCTGATCTACGTGCTGGTGTTTGGCGCGCAGGGCTGGCTGGGGCCGTGGCTGGCCGAGCACGACATCAAGATCATCTTTGCCGTGCCCGGCATCATTTTGGCCACCGTGTTCGTCACCTTCCCCTTCATCGCGCGCGAGCTGATTCCGCTCATGCAGGCACAGGGCAGCGACGAGGAGCAGGCCGCGCAGGTGCTGGGCGCAAGCGGCTGGCAAACGTTCTGGCGCGTCACGCTGCCCAACATCAAGTGGGGGCTGATCTACGGCGTCATCCTGTGCAACGCGCGGGCGATGGGCGAATTCGGCGCGGTGTCGGTGGTCAGCGGCCACATCCGCGGGCAGACCAACACCATGCCGCTGCACGTGGAAATTCTCTACAACGAATACCAGGGCCAGGCCGCGTTTGCCGTGGCATCGCTGCTGGCGCTGCTGGCCATCGTCACGCTGGTGCTGAAAACCTGGGTGGAATGGCGGCACGAACGCGAGATGAAAGCCACCACCGAACTGCCGCCGGAGCGGCCACAACCCTGATTTTCTTGAACGCAAAAGACGCAGAGGTTTCGCAAAAATCGCCAAACAAAACCAATTTTTCATAGCGAAACCTCAACACACTTTGCCTTCCACACACTTTTTCTTTTCTGCGGCTTTTGCGAAACCTCTGCGCCTTTTGCGTTCAATCCTGAATTTTTATGAGCATCCAGATCAGCCACGTCACCAAGCAATTCGGCAACTTCCGCGCCCTTCATGACGTCAGCCTCGACATCGAATCGGGCGAGCTGGTGGCGCTGCTGGGGCCTTCCGGCTGCGGCAAGACCACGCTGCTGCGCATCATCGCGGGGCTGGAATCGGCTGATGCGGGCAGCATCCTGTTCAGCGGCGCTGACACCACCGACGTACACGTGCGCCAGCGCGGCGTGGGCTTCGTGTTTCAGCACTACGCGCTGTTTCGCCACATGACCGTGGCCGAGAACGTGGCCTTTGGCCTGCGCGTCAAGCCCCGGCGCGAGCGCCCGGGCAATGCGCAGATCAGGGCCAAGGTGATGGAGCTGCTGGGCCTGGTGCAGCTCGACTGGCTGGCCGACCGTTATCCCAGCCAGCTCTCGGGCGGGCAGCGCCAGCGCATCGCCCTGGCGCGTGCGCTGGCCGTGGAGCCGAAGGTGCTGCTGCTCGACGAGCCGTTTGGCGCGCTCGATGCCAAGGTGCGCAAAGAGCTGCGAAGGTGGCTGCGCCGCCTGCACGAAGAGCTGCACGTGACCAGCATCTTCGTCACCCACGACCAGGAAGAAGCGCTGGAAGTGGCCGACCGCGTGGTGGTGATGAACCACGGCCAGATCGAGCAGGTGGGCACGCCGCAGCAGGTGTGGGAGCACCCGGCCAGCCCCTTCGTCTACGGCTTTCTGGGCGACGTGAACCTGTTCAAGGGCCGCGCCAGCGGCGGGCAGATGCAGGTGGGCGACTGGCAGATCGACGCGCCCGAACACGCCAGCGCGCTGGACGCCGAAGCGATGGCCTTCGTGCGCCCGAGCGACCTGGCCGTTGCGCCCTACGCCGCTGGCGCGCCGGGTCTGGCCGCGCGTCTCGACCGCGCCCTCGTCGTCGGCCCGCTGGCGCGGCTGGAGCTGACGCCGCGCGATCAGCCCGGCCAGATCATCGAAGCGCACCTGCCCGCCGCCGAATTCCACGCGCTGGGCGTGCGCCAGGGCGACACCGTGCTGGTGGCCCCGCGCAAGGCGCGCGTGTTTCTGGAAACAGTGGACGACCCGGCGGCGATGATTTGATTGAAGCCCGCAGGTCGGAACCGCGCAGCGATTCCGACACGCTGCGGGCAGATGGCACACCGGCGCTGGCGGAATCCCTTCGGGGGTTCCGCCAGCTACAGGAAACCAGAAAACAGGAGCTGCTTGCGTACGTTATAAAACAAATTCAGATGCTTATATACCTGAAACCATTTTATAACGTACGCAAGCAGCTCCTGTTTATTTATAAACCTGCTTGGGCCGTTCAATCTCACGCACCGGCCCGATGGGCGGCACCTCACCCTCGCGCACGGCGCTGAAAGGCACGCGCTGGTTGCCTTGGGTAACGGTGCCGGTCATCTCGTTGCCGTGGATGCGGCCTTCGAACTGGCGCAGCTCGCCCAGCGCATCGGTGAGGGCAAAGCGCACCTGCTCGCCCGCCAGCAGCGGCTGGCGCAGGCTGGCGGAGAAGTCGCGAAAGCTGGCCACGCCGCTGATGCGCTGAAAGCGCTGCTCGATCTTCATCAGCGCGCGCGCCTCGCCGCTGGCGAGCGGAAAGCGCAGCGTCCAGTCGCCGCCCGCATTCGCCGGCACCAGCCACAAAAAGGCCGTGGCACCGCCCGCGTGCGTGGATTCGTCGGGCTTCCAGTCGTCCATGTCGAACGAATGCGAGACGATGCGCGTGCCCGGTTTGAGCGCCAGCAGGCGCGGGCGCAGGCGCAGGTTCAGGCGCGGCAGCAGGTAGAGCGTGATGACGGTGGCGCGCGTGAAGTCGTATTCGAAGATGTCGGCCTGCTCGAAGCGCGCGCGCTCGGCCACGCCCGCCGCCTGCGCGCGCTGGCGGGCAAAGGCCACCATCTCGGGGTTGTATTCAATGCCCAGCGCAGGCGTGCCCGCGCGCGCCGCGGCAATGACGATCTTGCCGTCGCCCGCGCCCAGGTCCATCAGAAAGTCCTGCGGCCCCACACCCGCCAGCACCAGCATGCGGTCGACCATCGCATCCGGCGTAGGCACCCAGATCACGTCCTTGCCGCCCTGGCCCATGCGGGGCGAAAACGGCTTGTCCTGCGCGCGTGCCACCAGCGGCATCAGCGCCGCAGCGGCCAGCCATTGGCGGCGGGTGGTGAGAAGGGTGGAAACAGGTGAAGGCATTGCAGCAAACCAGTTCTTTGGCGCGCCCGCATCGGCGCATGACACAAGACGAGAAGGGGGCAGTGGCGGGGCGTTGCGCCGGTGCTTGCCGGGTTTCGCTGCGCTCTACCCAGCCTACGAACCCACAGGGGCTGCGAAGCAAGCCCCACCAAAAGGCCGCGGAGCAGGCCCCACCAAAAGGCCGCGGAGCAGGCCATTCCAGACCGCCCGAGCCGGGGTTCCCCCGGCGACCAGCGGTGTCCCCCTCAGGGGGAAGACGCCGCAGGCGGCTCAGGGGGGATGTCAGAACGGAATGTCGTCATCCATGTCCTCGATGCCGGAGGACGGGCGGGCGGCGGGTGCGGGGGCCGGGCGCGCGGCGGGGGCCGCTGCGGGGCGCGGCGCGGGCGCGGCGCGGCGCGTCGCGTCGTAACCGCCGCCGCCGCCACCGCCGCCATAGCCACCCCCACCGCCGTAGCCGCCTTCGTCACCGCCGGGGCCGCCTGCGCCCTGGCGGCTGCCCAGCATCTGCATGGTGTCGCCACGGATTTCGGTGGCGTAGCGGTCGGCACCGGTGTCCTTGTCTTGCCACTTGCGGGTGCGCAGGCTGCCTTCGACATACACCTGGCTGCCTTTGCGCAGGTATTGCCCGGCGATCTCGGCCAGGCGGCCGTTGAAGGTGACGGTGTGCCACTCGGTGTGCTCGCGCATGTCGCCGGTTTGCTTGTCCTTCCACTTGTCGGTGGTGGCGATGCGCACGTTGCAGATCTGGTCGCCGCTGGGAAAGGTGCGCACTTCGGGGTCGCGCCCCAGGTTGCCGACGATGATGACTTTGTTGACGGAGGCCATGGTGTGTATCTGTGCTATCTGCGGGGTGAAAAACGACGTGGGTGCCGGATGAAACGCGGCGCGTGGCATTCTGGCATGCGCACACGCCCCCGGCGGGCATACAATTTTTTTCATGTCTGACGCACGCGAGCGCGATCCCGATTTCTACAGCCACCTGCGGTCGGAGCTGTCCGACGGCTGGCGCTGGGTGGATCGCGCCATCGTGCTGGCCTATGGCGCGCTGGCGGGGCTGGTGGTGGTGGCGTTCACCTTTCTCAGCTACGTGGCCTTCGACTTCTACCTGGGCCTGCACAAGACCGCGCCTGCCTGGCTGATGCTGCTGTGGACGCCGCTGGTGGCCGCCAGCATCGTGTGGGTGACGCGGCGCTTTGTTCCCATGGCGGCGGGCTCGGGCATTCCGCAGGTGGTAGCCGCGCTGGACCCGGCGCTGGACGACAAGGGCCGCCGGCATTTCGTCTCGCTCAAGCTCACGGTGGCCAAGGTGCTGCTGTCGTCGGCGGGGCTGCTGGGCGGGCTGTCGGTGGGGCGCGAGGGGCCGTCAGTGCAGGTGGCCGCGGGCGTGATGCTGCACAGCCAGCGCTGGCTGCGCGGGCGGCGCAACGCGCTCAACCCGCACACGCTGCTGGTGGCGGGCGGCGCGGCGGGCATTGCGGCCGCGTTCAATGCGCCGCTGGCGGGCGTGGTGTTCGCCATCGAGGAGCTGTCGCGCCGCATGGAGGCGCGCTACAGCGGCGTGATCATCGCGGCCATCGTGCTGGCGGGCCTGATGGGCGTGTCGGCCTTTGGCAGCGCGGCGTATTTCGGCGCGGTGACGGTGCCCGCGCTCAGCCTGTCGCACCTGGTGCCTGCGCTGCTGGTGGCGGGGGTGTGCGGACTGGTGGGGGGGCTGTTTTCGCGGCTGCTGATCGTGTCGCTCACGGGGCAGTCCAACGACCGGCTGTCGGTGCTCAGGCGGCAGAAGCCGGTGCGCTTTGCGGCGCTGATGGGGCTGCTGGTGGCCATCGTCGGCCTGGTCACGGGCGGCATGACAGCGGGCAGCGGCACCGAGGCCGCGCGCGATCTGCTGCATGCATCAGAGCCGGGCCAGGCGGCCAGCCTGCTGGGCGTGCTGAAGCTGGTCACCACCTGGCTGTCGGCCTGGAGCGGCGTGCCCGGCGGGCTGTTTGCGCCCTCGCTGTCGATTGGCGCGGGCTTTGGCTACAACGTGAGCATGCTCACCGGCGGGCAGATCGACGCCGCGCTGGTGGCCATGGGCATGGCGGGCTTTCTGGCAGCGGTGACGCAAGCGCCGCTGACGGCCTTCATCATCGTGATGGAGATGATCGACGGGCGGCCCATGGTGCTCTCGCTGATGGCGGTGGCGATGGTGTCCGCCACCATCTCGCGCATGATCAGCCGCCCGCTGTACGAAACCCTGGCCATGCGCATGCTGGCGGGCTACACCGCGTCGCAGGCCACGCGCGCGGCAGATGCAGCGGCTAGCGATGCCGCCCTGGCGGCACCGGCTGCGCCCAGCCCAGCACCAGCCACGCCAGCGCCAGCACCGACGTCGCCGCAAACACCGCCGTCGCCCCCCCCGTCTTGAGCAGCAGCCCGCCCAAAGCGCCCCCGGCAAACAGCCCCAGCGATTGCAGCGTGTTGTAAACCCCCAGCGCCGCCCCGCGCGCCTGGGCCGGGGCCAGGCGCGAGATCAGACTGGGCTGGCTGGCCTCCAGCACGTTGAAGGCCACGAAGAAGAAAAACAGCAGCACGCCCAGCGCCCACAGCCCCGGCGCGCGCCCCGCCAGCACCCAGAAAGCCACCTGCACCACGAAAAACAGCGCCACCGCACCGCGCAACGCGCCTTGCAGCTGGCCCCGCCGCTCCAGCGCAAAGAGGCCACCCAGCAGCAGAAAAGACACGCCCACCGCCGGCAGATACACCTGCCAGTGCTGCGCCTTGGGCAGCCCCGCCGCCACCAGCAGCGCAGGCACCACGCCCCACATCGCCATCTGCACCGTGTGCAGCACGAACACGCCCAGGTCGAGCCGCCACAGGTGCGGGTGCAGCCACACATCGGCCAGACGCCCGCGCGGCTGATCGGCCTGGCGCGCAGGCTCGGCCGGGGTGAACCACAGCACCACCGCGCCCCCCGCCAGCGCCAGCAGCGCCGTCAGCCAGAACAGCCCCGCCAGCCCCACCGCCCCCGCCAGCGGCGGCGCAGCCACGAGCGAAAGCGCAAACGTCAAGCCGATGCTCGCGCCCACCAGCGCCATGCCCTTGGTGCGCACCTCGTCGCGCGTCAGGTCGGCCAGCAGCGCCACCGCCGCCGCCGACACCGCGCCCGCGCCCTGCAAGGCGCGCCCCGCCGCCAGCCACTGCACGCTGGACGCCAGCGCCGCCAGCACGCTGCCCGCCGCAAACACGATGAGCCCCAGCACGATGATCTTCTTGCGCCCGAAGCGGTCGGACGCCAGCCCCAGCGGCACCTGCATCACCGCCTGCGCCAGCCCGTAAATGCCCATCGCCAGGCCGATCAGCGCCGGATCGTCGCCGCCCGGCAGGCGCGCCGCCTCCAGCGCAAACACCGGCAGCACCAGAAACAGCCCCAGCATGCGCAGCGCGAAGATGCCCGCCAGCGACTGCGCGGCGCGGCGCTCGGGAGCGGTCATGCGGTGGGTGGCGGTGGCCGGGGCGGCAGAAGCGGGGGCAGAAGCGGTCACGCGAATCGAAGGGGCAAGGCCAGGAAGGGGCCCCGGTCGTCACATCAGGGCCGTGCGCCGCGCCGGGGGCCGACGCCACACGAATGGCGGCTATTGTGCGTCATCGCCCGGGCAGCGCAGACCGTGCGCACACGCCATCGGCAGCCACCCGTTTGCTATTTTCATGATAGCTATTGGCGCATACGGTTCAACGCCTTTTACCGCCCATCATGCTCAACACCGGCATGGCGCCCATCACACACCCTCACCCGGTTGCGCTGGCGCCATGCCCGGCAGGCCCACCACGTCGATGCGCAGGCGCGGCGTGTGCGGCTGCGCCCAGCGCAAGGGCAAATCCCAGGTCTGCACAGGCAGCGCAGCGCCGTGCGCGGCCTGGCCAGCGGCCCACCACTCGGCCGGGGGCGCGGGCGCGGTGGCGGTGAGCAGCCACCAGCGCTGGCCCGCCTGCTCGGCCGCGCGTGCGGCCCGGCGCACGCAGGCCAGGCCCTCGGGCGCATCGTCGACGCACACGATCAGCCGCGCGCCCGGAAAGCGCATGCGCAGCACGCCGCCGATGACGTGGTGGTTGACGATGATGGGCGAGGTGCCGTCATAGCCCGCAGCGCGCAGGCGATCGGCCAGCGCGGCAACGGGCCAGTTGAAACGGTCAGCCCGGCCGCGCCGCGCGTCGTTGAGGGGGTCGAGCAGGGACACGCTCCACATCAGCAAGGCCATCGCCGCCACCGCAACAAAATAGCGCCGCTGGCCCCGCAGCGCGCTCACCGCCTGCGGACGCCACACCAGCGCCGCCAGCGGTGCCACGCACGCCAGCGGGTGCAGCCAGCGGCCGTTGAAGCTCGACACCCTGCCCAGCAGCACCATGGCCAGCAGGCCGGCCACC
Source organism: Pseudomonadota bacterium (assembly GCA_030538605.1). Taxonomy (GTDB): domain Bacteria; phylum Pseudomonadota; class Gammaproteobacteria; order Burkholderiales; family Burkholderiaceae_C; genus Ottowia. The sequence continues at coordinate 4,064 of JAUNTQ010000055.1, read as the reverse complement.
ACCAGGAGCAGGTAGCGCGCCAGCAGCGGCCAGGCCCAAGGCGGGGGCCGCGTGTCGGGCGTGTCGGGTGCGGCCGTGCGCCAGGCGCGCAGGCCAAAGGCCCACACCGCCATCAGCGCCCAGGGCAGCGCCACCAGCGCCAGCAGCACGGCCAAGTCCTTCAGGCCCGCCAGCATGCCGCGCCATCCGCTGGCCGCATCGGGCGGGCGCAGCTTGTCCAGCGTGCTGCCGCTGGCCAGCTGCCAGTGCTCCAGTACCCACAGCGCGTGCGGTGCCACCAGCGCGGCGGCAACCAGCGGTGCCAGCCACCAGCCGCGTGAGCACAGTGCGCGGCGCGGTGCAGGCAGGCTGAGCGCGGCCACCAGTGCGCAGGCGGCAAACAGCACGTAGCTGTATTTGCTGAGCACGCCCACGCCCAGCGCCAGACCCAGCCAGGCAAAGCCCGCCGGACGCGGCGCGCGCACCTGCCGCAGCAGCAGCCACCACGTGGCCGCCACGGCGCAGGTCAGCAGCACGGTGTGCGTCAGATCGCGCAGCACCTGCCAGCCCATGCCGGGCAGCCACCACATGCCCAGCGCCGCCAGCCAGGCCGTGCGCGCTGGCAGCACCTGGCGCGCGGCCAGCGCCATGAAGACGAAGGTCAGCCCCATCAGCGTGAACTTCACCAGCGCCAGCGCCAGCACCGTGGGCCCCAGCACCTGGTTCACCGCCCACTGCACCCAGGTGTAGAGCGGCGGCTGCGGCCCATAACCCCAGGCCAGCGTCTGCGACCACACGACCTGCTCGGCCTGGTCCCACATCACCACCGGCGACAGCAGCACCCGCGCCACCACCGCCGCCACACCCCCGCCCAGCAGCCACGCCAGCGGCGCGCGCCACAAGGGCCGGGCATCGGCAAGGGAAGGCAAGGAAGGTGGGGACATGGGCGAAAAGCAAGCGGGCAGCCTCGGTGCGCGCCCGATTGTCCACAACCGGCCACCGCACAAACAGCTGCGCAATCGCCGTCTTCAGGGTCATCCCGGTGGGCGCAGGCGCGATGCCGTGGCATCGTCTTTTCGTCATGTGACAAATTTCACGAAAAAAGGACGCGCCATGCCCACCGCTGAACCCATTTCCTCACCCGTTTTCACCCACCTGTCGCTGCTGGCGGCAGCCGCCGCGCTGGTGCTGGCTGGCTGCGGCGGCAGTGGCAGCAGCCGCGACGACGACACGGCACTGGCCAGCGCCTGCACCGTCACCGGCAGCGACGGGCAAGCGGTGGTGATCGGTTCCGGCCTGCCGGGCGACCCGGCCGCGCCCGAGCCGTCGTCGGGCTTTCGCACCGGCAAGCAGGTGGTGCATGCCAAGCAGTTCATGGTCAGCACCGCCAACCCGCTGGCCAGCAAGGCCGGCTGCGAAGTGCTGAAAGCCGGCGGCAACGCGGTGGACGCCGCCGTGGCCGTGCAGATGGTGCTGGGGCTGGTGGAGCCGCAGTCCAGCGGCATTGGGGGCGGTGCGTTCATGCTGCATTACGACGCGGCCACCAAGGCCGTGACCGCCTACGACGGCCGCGAAACCGCCCCCGCCGCCGCCACCGAAAACTACCTGCGCTGGGTGAGCGACAGCGCGGACAGCGGCACGCCCCAGCCCAGCGCGCGCGCCAGTGGCCGCGCCATTGGCACGCCCGGCGCGGTGCGCATGCTGGGCATGGCCCATGGCGACCATGGCCGCAAGCCCTGGGGCGAGCTGATGCAGCCGGGCATCACCCTGGCGCAAGACGGCTTTCCCGTCAGCGGCCGCATGGCCGCCGCGCTGAACGCCGCCGCCAGTGCGCTGGCACGCGATGCCGATGCCGCCGCCCTGTACCTGAACGCCGACGGCAGCGCCCGCGCGCTGGGCAGTACCTTCACCAACCCCGCCTACGCCGCCACGCTGGGCACGCTGGCCGCGCAAGGCCCGGACGCGCTCTACACCGGCACCATCGCGCAAGGCATCGTGGACAAGATCGGCCAGACGGCGAGCGCGGCCGACGGCAGCGCCATCACCCCCGGCGTCACCACGCTGGCCGACCTGGCCGGCTACGAGGCCAAGCGCCGCGCCGCCGTGTGCACCACCTACCGCATGCGCTACATGGTCTGCGGCATGCCGCCGCCCTCGTCGGGCGGCATCACCGTGGCGGCGGCCATGGGCGTGCTGGAGCACTTCGACCTCGCCGCCCACCCGCCCACCGACGTGGCGCTGGAAGGCGGCAAGCCCAGCGTGATGGCCGCGCACCTGGTCAGCGAGGCGCTGCGCCTGGCCTATGCCGACCGCGACGCCTACATCGCCGACACCGACTTCGTGCCCCTGCCCGGCGGCAGCTGGCACACGCTGCTGAACAAGCCCTACCTGGCCGCGCGCGCCGCCCTCATCAGCCCCACGGCCAGCATGGGCCGCGCCGCGCCGGGCACCTTCGGCAACGTCAGGCCCGCGTCGGTGCCCATCAACGAGGCGGGCACCTCGCACGTCACCATCGTCGATGGCGCGGGCAACGCCGTGTCGATGACCACCACGGTGGAAGCCAGCCTGGGTGCCTACCGCGTCACGCAGGGCTTCGTGCTGAACAACCAGCTCACCGACTTCGCCGCCACGCCCGAGGTGGACGGCGTGCCCGTGGCCAACCGCGTGCAGCCGGGCAAGCGCCCGCGCAGCTCGATGGCACCCACGCTGGTGTTCGATCTGGGGGCCGATGGCCGCGCGGGCGACTTCCGCATGGCCACCGGCTCGCCCGGCGGCACCACCATCATCCAGTACGTCACCAAGACGCTGGTGGCCGCGCTCGACTGGGGGCTGAACGCGCAGCAGGCCACCTCGATGGTCGACTTTGGCGCCGCCAACAGCCCCACCACCAACGTCGGCGGCGAACACCCCGCCATCAACGCCGCCGACAGCGGCGCGGACGAGCCGCTGGTACAGGGCCTGCGCGCGCTGGGCCACACCGTCTCGGTCAACGCGCAAAGCAGCGGCATCGCCACCATCATCCGCGTGCAGCAGGGCGGCCTGCCCGCCTGGGCCGGCGGCGCCGACCCGCGGCGAGAAGGTGTGGTGCTGGGCCATTGAGCGCACCTTTGAAGGGGGCGACGCAATTTTTTGATAGCTTCCAGCGATTGCCATACAAGCGTTAGAGCCATTTTTTTCTTGTATTTCCGACCCCTTGCAGGAACGCCTGAAAACCCGCCGACGGAGGCCAAGTAGGCTGGGTAGAGCGCATGCGAAACCCAGCAGGCGGCGCCGGCGGAACAGCCGGCCTTCGCTGACGCGCTACCCAGCCGACCAGGTGGCGCGCGTGCCGCCACCATGTTTTTGATAGCTGTCAGCGCTTGCCAGACAAGCGCTGAATCCGTTTTTAGCTTGCATTCTTGACAAGCTGCAAAAACGCCTGAAAGCCCGCCGGCTGCAAGCGCCGGCTGGGGTAATACAGATACAGCGGCTCGGCGGGCGGCAGCCAGTCTTGCAGCACGGCGGTCAGCCGCCCCTCGGCCAACGGCGGCGCGGCCTGGTCGCCGTACACATAGGCTAGGCCCAGACCCGCCTCGGCCGCCTGCAGCAACGCTGCCTGGTCGTTGGCCGTCAAAGCGCCTGGCACCTGCACCTCGAACCCGCGCCCACCGCGCACAAACTGCCACGCAAACAAGCGCCCGCCCGGAAAGCGCAAGTTGATGCACGCATGCGCCGCCAGCTGCGCCGGATCGGCCGGCGCGCCGTGGCGGGCCAGGTAAGCCGGCGACGCCACCACCGCAAAGCCCTGCGGCGCGCCCACCGGCAGCGCCACCATGTCGGCCTGCAAGCTTTCGCCAAAGCGCAGGCCGGCGTCAAAACCGGCGGCCACGATGTCCACCAGCGCCTCGTCGCAACTCAGCTCCACCGCCATGCGCGGGTGCTCGGCCAGAAAGCGCGCGATGAGCGGCATCAGCACCAGCTGGGCCGCCGCGCGCGGCGCCGTCAGACGAATCTGCCCCTGCGGCGTGTGCGCGGCCTCGACCGCCTCGCCCACGGCGCGGCGAATGTCGGCCAGCGCGGGCGACAGCGTGGCCAGCAGGCGCGCG
>JAUNTQ010000054.1 GCA_030538605.1 Pseudomonadota bacterium | reverse complement strand
GCGTGGCGTGTCTTTGCAAGCATTGATCGGCGCCAACCCGCAGATCCGCAACCCCCACCTGATCCAGCCGGGGCAAACGCTGAACATCCCCGCAGGCGGCGCCGCGCCAGGTGCCACACCCGGTGCCACGCCCCCGCGCGGCAGCACCCCGACCGGCAACGCCAGCGGCGCGCGCACGGTGCAGATCGCCGAGAGCTTCCTGAACCGCAACGCGTCCGAGCTCAAGCGCAGCGGCCAGCTGCCCATGGACCCCAGCGTGCCCAGCAACCTGTGCTGCGCCAACTTCGTCTCCGCCGTGCTGCGGAAAAACGGGCTGATGACCGCGCGCGAGCACACCAACGCCGTGCGCCAGCTCGACATCACCCTGCGCAACAAGGGCTGGCAGCCCGTCAACATGGCCAATGCCAAGCCCGGCGACGTGGTCATCATGCAGCGCGGGGGCGTCTCGCACACCGAGATCGTGGCCAAAAACGAAAACGGCCGTGTCACCCTGATCGGCTCCAACAACCGCAACGCCGACGGCAGCCAGCGCATCACCTACGACCCCGGCCCCTGGTGGCACAGCAAGGTCAGCGCCATCCTGACGCCGCCGCGCTGACCCGCGCCCGCGCCCCGCGCCGTGCCGCCTGCATCTCGTTGCAGGCGGCGCGGCGTTTGGTGCTTCAATGGCACCCCGCCGCTTTTTCTTGCCGAGGACACACGCCTTGAAACTCATCACCGCCCTGCTCGGCCTGCACCTGAGCTGCGCCGTTCTGCCCCCTGCTGTCGCAGCCGGTGTCACCCTGGCCGAGCGCGACGCGCTCACCGCTGCGACCACCGCCGCCGCGCACGCGCAGCTCAAGCTGCCGGCGGGCACGCTGCGCCTGGTGCCCGAGCAGCTGCGGCACGAGGGCAACTGGGCCTTTCTCACCGCCCGCGTGCAAACGCCCGCCGGCGCGCGCTTCGACTACGCCGGCACCGAGCTGCACGAAGCGGCCCAGGCCGGCGCCGTCTCCGACCTGTGCGCCGCGCTGCTGCGCCGCGAGGGCGTGCAGTGGCGCGTGGTGGACATCGCCGTCGGCCCCACCGACGTGGCCTGGGAAGGCTGGGCCGCCACCCACCACGCGCCGCCTGCCGTGTTCCCATGAGCCGCGCCCCCTGCCTGCCGGCGCTGCTGCTGGCCTGCTGGCTTGCCCTGGGTTGCGATGCGGCACCCAAGCCTGCCGCCGCCGCCCACACGCCCACAGCAACGCCCGCAGCCCTGCGCGCCTCTGCCGGCTTGCCGCCCGCGCTGCAAGGCGAATGGGCACCCGTCAGCGCGGCCTTGCAAGGCCTGGGCGCGCTCACGCTGGGTGCGCACCAGCTGCGCTGGTCGATCTGCGGTGGTGGCGACTGGCCTTTTCAGCTGCCCGATGGGGACACGGCAAGCGCGCCCCGTGGGCAGGTGCTGGTGGCGCTGGCGGACAGCGCCGCCTGTCGCCTGGATGCCGATGCCGTGACCCATCTGCGCCTGGGCCCCGTGCCCGAGCAGCCTTGCCAGATGCAGGTGTCGCTTTACACCAGCGCCGCCCTGCTGGCGCGCAACGAGCGCCTGGCCTGGGGCATTTACGAACGCCAGGGCTGCACCCAATCAACTAGAAAACAATAGCTGCTTGCATATGCTATAAGCCATTTTCATATACTTTTGTCTTTAAAATGACATAAAAGCTTCGCAAGCCGCTATAAAAACAAGTTATCCGCCTGACCCCATCGGCCGTTCAATCCTGGCCGATGCGGGCCATCAGGGCGTCCACGTCCTGCAGCGGCATGGGCCTTGCCAGCAGGAAACCCTGGAAGAAGTCGCACCCGCGTTCGGCCAGAAAGGCGCGCTGTGCCTCGGTTTCCACCCCTTCGGCCAGCACTTTCAGCTCCAGGCTGTGCGCCAGCTCGATGATGGCGCGCGCGATGGCGGCGTCGCTCGGGTCGGTGAGCACGTCGGCCACGAAGCTCTGGTCGATCTTGAGCTGATCGAGCGGCAGGCGCTTGAGGTAGCCCAGCGACGAGTAGCCGGTGCCGAAGTCGTCCAGCGACAGGGTCACGCCCAGCTGCTTGAGCACGTCCATCTTGGCCAGCGTGACTTCCATGCGTTCGGCCAGCAGGCTTTCGGTCAGCTCCAGCTTCAGCAGGCGCGGCTCGACGCCGTATTTGTCGATGGCGCCCATCACCATGTCCACGAACTCGGGGTGGCGAAACTGCCGCACGCTGACGTTGACCGAGATGCTCAGTTGCGCCGTCTCGGGCCGCGCGGCCCAGGCCACCAGCTGCGCGCAGGCCTGCTCCAGCACCCAGGCGCCCAGCGGCAGGATGAGGCCGGTGTCTTCGGCAATGGGAATGAACTCGGCCGGGCTGACGGGGCCGCGCTCGGGGTGGTGCCAGCGCAGCAGCGCCTCCATGCCGACGACGCGGCTGGCCTGGTCGAACTGCGGCTGGTAATGCACGGTGAACTGCCCCTGGCCCTGCAGGGCCGTGCGCAGATCGGCCGAAAGCGCAGCGCTGGCGCTGATGGCCGCCTGCATGGCAGGGTCGAAGAAGGCAACGGTGTTGCGCCCCATGCTCTTGGCCTGGTACATGGCGAGATCGGCCTGCTTGAGCAGCTCGGCCACGCCGTCATGCGGCGCGGCAAAAAGCGTCACGCCGATGCTGATGGTGCAGTAGTGCTGGTAGCCGCCCAGCTCGAACGGCTCGGTCATGCGCGCCAGCACCTTGCTGGCCACGGCGTTCGCCTTGCGCGCAGCGGCCTCGGCGTCGGTGCCCAGGTCTTGCAGCATCACCACGAACTCGTCGCCGCCCAGGCGCGCCACCGTGTCGCTGCGGCGCACGCAGCGGCCCAGGCGCTCGGCCACGCGCTGCAAGAGCAGATCGCCCTTGTGGTGGCCCATGGTGTCGTTGAGCACCTTGAAGTTGTCCAGGTCGATGAACATCAGCGCACCCGCCTGCCCCGTGCGCTCGCTGGCGGTGAGCGCGGTCTCCAGCCGCTCGATGAGCAGCTGCCGGTTGGGCAGACCGGTGAGGGCATCGAAAAAGGCCAGGCGATGAATCTTGGTCTCGGCCGCCTTGCGCTCGGAGATGTCGCGAAAGTACACCGCCAGGCCCTCGGCATAGGGGTAGGCGCGCACTTCCAGCCATTTGTCCAGCGCGGGGTAGAAGTCCTCGAACTCCACGCGCCGGTCCTGGCGCAGCGATTCGCGCAGCCGCGCCTGGAGCCCGCCTGCCTGCGCGCCGTGCAGCCAGCGCCAGATGGGCTCGCCCAGCAGCTTGGCGGTGCGCTGGCCCAGCAGCGCCTCGCTCTCGTGGTTGACGTACATGAAGCGGCCCTCGCGGTCGAGCGTGACGAAGGCCTCGGTAATGCTGGCCAGCGTGGTGGTCAGCCGCATGGCCAGGCGCAGGGTTTCCTCCTGCGCGAGCTTGCGCGAGCTCACGTCCTGCACCGCGCCGTGGATCTCGTCGGCCGCGCCCTGCACGCCAATGGCCGCTTCGCCGATGAAGCGCACCCAGCGGGGCTGCGGCTCTTCGCCGCTTTGCACGCTTTGCAGTTGCACCTCCTCGTCGATGGGCCGCCCGTCGCGGATGCAGGCCACGAAGGCGCGGCGCAGCTGCTGGGCCGACTGTTCGTTGAAGGTCTGCAGCAGCGTGTCGAGCTGCGTGGGCACATCGGACACGCCCAGAATGGCCGCCGCGTCGGCGCTGGGCAGCAGGCGGCGCGCGCCCACGTCATACACCCAGCTGCCCATCTGCATGGCACGCATGGCGCCGCGCAGGCGCAGCTCCAGCACGCTGGGCGCACGCCGCTCGCTGGCGCCGCGCCCCGGCGCAGGGGCCGTGTCGGCCAGCCAGTCGGGCAGCTGCGCCGCCAGCGGCGGCAGGCAGGCCTGCTGCGACGGCGTGGGCGCAGGGACATCGGCGCGCAGCCCCAGCACCAGCACCGCGCCCTTGTCCGGCCCTTGCGGCAGCGGCATGAGCAAGGCGTGGTGCACCTGGGCATCCGCCGCGCGGTCGGCATCGAGCGGCACGGGCGACGTGGCCGGCACCCATGCGCCGCCCGGCGGCGCTTGCAGCCGCCTGATCAAGGCCAGCGCCGCCGGCCACGCATCGGGCACGCCATGCCCGCCCCAGCGGCCCAGCGGCGCGCCCGGCGACAAGAACCAGGCCAGCGCCGCGTCCTGTCCCGTGAGCGAGGCCGCCAGGCGCGCCAGCCGGTCAAGCCGGCCATCGCGTGCGAAAGGCACCGTGCCGAAGGGCGCGAACCCGCCATGGTCATGGGCGGCGATCGAAAGCGGGAAAGGCGATGCCATTCGCCGATCATGACCGATCACCGCCACGTCCGACACCCTGCGGCCAGCCCCACCTGGCTGCAACGTGTCACTTCTGGCACGAACGGGCGCGTGCGTTGGGTTTTCCCCGCATCCAGCGAACCGTGCGCAAAAACTTTTTTTACGGCAGGCACGTTCCCGCCAACACGGCTGGCCCATCCCATTACGATGCCTGGCATCACATGCCGGGATTTCACCTGGCCCAAGGGAGCGCTGCATGACCACCATTGACGAGCTTCGGCGCTGCGCCGACGTCGCCACACTGAAAGCCGCGGTGCGCGAAGCCGGCGCACGCTTTGGACCCGTCAAGCGGCTGGACATCCTGACTTCCGTGCACGAAGGGCGCCAGCAGGCCATCTGCTTTCTGCGCCTGCAAACACCCGAACAGGAGCAGGCGCTCATGAAGTCCCTGGGCGTGGGCCGCTTCGGCGGCGAAGTCGTGTTCGTGGTGGACCTGGATCTCCCGCCCTCCAGCGACGATGCCGGCCCGTCCTCGCAATGGACCGACTACGGCGCGCTGTGATGCCCGCCAAGCCCGCCCGCTGCGCCGCCCGCACGGGAAGCGGCGCGCCTCGTTCTCCGGCCGACGCCGCGCGCCGCGCGCCGCGCCTGGCCTGGATGATTGACATGGACACGGCCCTGCATCCCCACACCGGCAGCCAGGCCACGTCTGGTGGCGACGGTCGCGCGCCCATCCTGCTGGTGTCGGGCCCCCGGCCCGAGGTCATCAAGATGGCGCCCGTGTACCACGCGCTGCGCAGATGATTGGCCGCATCGCGTCGCTGCACATGGCGCCCACGCCCCGCGCGGCGACGGCGCTGCGCGGCGAAGGCGTGCCGCCTGCGCGCATCGCCGTCACCGGCAACACCGTGGTGGACGCGCAGCGCTGGGTGTGCGAGCGCCACGGCATCGCGCGCCACGCCAGCGGGCGCGGCCACCTGCTGGTGACCATGCACCGGCGCGAGAACTGGGGCGACGACATCGAGCAGGCCTGCGGCGCCATTGGCGACGGCACGGCGGCGCAACAGATCAGCGCCCGGCTGCAACACATGCTGGGCGCACGCGCGCCGGGCGGAGCGCCGCATGTGGTGGCTTGATGTCTTCACCCTCTACCTCTACGGCCTGAAGGCCGTGGCGATCGTGGTGGCGGCCGTCATCCTGATCAGTGGCCTGGACGACCTGTTCATCGACATCACCTACTGGGTGCGCCGCGTGTGGCGCGCGCTCACCGTCTACAGCCGCCACAAGCGCATGGACCCCCATGCCCTGCACGCCATCGAGGAAAAGCCGCTGGCCATCATGGTGCCGGCCTGGCAGGAGCACGGCGTGATCGGGCGCATGGCCGAGCTGGCGGCCACCACGCTCGACTACGAGAACTACCACATCTTCGTGGGCACCTACCCCAACGACCCCCAGACCCACGCCGACGTGGAGCAGGTGCGCACGCGCTTTCCCAACGTGCACAACGTGGTGTGCGCACGCCCCGGCCCCACCAGCAAGGCCGACTGCCTGAACAACGTGCTCGACGCCATGCTGCAATTCGAGCAGCGCTCGGGCGTGCAGTTTGCGGGCTTCATCCTGCACGACTCGGAAGACGTGCTCTCCCCCATGGAGCTGCGCCTGTTCAACTACCTGATCGACCGCAAAGACCTGATCCAGCTGCCCGTGTACCCGCTGGAGCGCCCCTTGCGCGAGTTCACCGGCGGCCACTACCTGGACGAATTCGCCGAGCTGCACGCCAAGGACATCGTGGTGCGCGAGGCGCTGGTGGGCCAGGTGCCCAGCGCCGGGGTGGGCACCTGCTTCAGCCGCCGCGCCATCACCGCGCTGCTGGAGCAGGGCGACGGCATCGCCTTCGACACGCAAAGCCTGACGGAGGACTACGACATCGGCTTTCGCCTCAAGCAGCTGGGCATGCGCGAGATCTTCGTGCGCTTTCCGGTGCCCCCGGCCAACGCCGCGCCCAACACCCTGGCGCGGCGCGGGCGCAGCGCGCGCGAAGCCAGCGTGATCTCGGTGCGCGAGTACTTTCCCAACACCCTCTCGGCGGCGGTGCGGCAGAAGTCGCGCTGGATCACCGGCATCGTCATCCAGGGCTTTCGCACCCTGCGCTGGACCAAGAGCGCCCCGCTCAACTACTTCCTGTGGCGCGACCGCAAAGGCGCCATCACCAACTTCGCCAGCTTTCTGGCCACGCTCATCGCGCTGCAGCTCATCGCCATCTGGGTGTACCAGCAGCTGGTGCCCGACAGCTACCGGTTTCTGTCCATCTTCGAGGGCGACTGGTGGCTGGCCGCGCTGCTGGTGGCCAACCTGTTTCTCATGCTCAACCGCATCGTGCAGCGCATCTACTTCGTCACCAGCTACTACGGCATCGTGCAGGGCCTGGTGGCCGTGCCCCGGCTGGTCTGGGGCAACCTGGTCAACTTTCTGGCCAACTGGCGCGCCGTGTCGCAGGCGCTGCGCGCCAAGGACATCCGCCGCATGGCCTGGGTCAAGACCGACCACGAATTCCCCCTGCTGGGCGAAGCGCCCCGCCAGCGCCGGCCGCTGGGGCACGTGCTGGTGGAGCAGGGCGCACTCACCGAGGCCCAGCTGGCCGCCGCCTTGCAAAACCCCATGCGCGGCCTGCGCCTGGGCAGCGCGCTGGTGCACCAGGGCGTGATCGACCACACACAGCTGGCCACCGCCGTGGCCGACCAGGCCGGCGTGCCGTGCGAAAGCCTGGTGCAGCCGATCACCGACGAGGCCCTCATCGCCCAGTTGCCCGCCCACATGGCGCTGCGCTACGGCGTGGTGCCGCTGCGGGAAGAGGGCGGCGCCCTGGTGCTGGGCAGCGAATCCGTGATCGACCCGGTTTCGCTCGCCGCCATCCGGCGCAAGCTCGGGCGCACCGTGCGCTACGTCATCGTGCCCAAGGGCCAGGCCACCGTGGAGCTGCGCCGGCTGTACGCGCACCACCCCACCGAACCCGCCCGCACCCTGCTCGACAACGCCGTGCACGCCGGCCGCGTGCCGCCCGAGCAGGCGCCGGCGCTGTGGCGGCACTACGTCTCGCGCCAGCTGCTGCTGGGCGACGTGCTGCAGGCCATTGGCCGCATCGACCATGCCGCCCTTGGCGCGCTGCTGCTGCGCCAGGAAAAAACCCCCGGCAGCCTGGGCGGGTTTCTCGTGGCCGAGGGCGTGATCACGCAGGCCGCGCTGGACGAAGCGCTGGCCTTGCAGCAGCAGTTGCAGGTTTCCATGGCCGAGCTGCTGGCCTCCACACCACCCCATCCGGCCTGAGCTGATGCGGAAATGTCAAACCCCATGAAACCCGCCCTTCACCCCCGGTCGCTGGCACTGGCGCTGGCCTGCGCCGCGCTGCCCCTGGCTGCCATGGCGCAAAAAGTCGATCTGGGCCCCGGCCTGACCTCGCTGCAACGCTTTCAGGTCTACCCCCACCTGGACAAAGGCCTGCAGGCTCTGGCCCGCGGCGACCACGCCCGGGCCGTGCGCGCGTTCGAGCAGGCCCACCGCCTCGGCCCGAACAGCCCCGTGGTGGCGCTGCACCTGGCCAACGCCTGGCGCCTGGCCGGCCAGCCCGAGCGCGCACGCGCCGTGCTGACCACCCAGCTGCAGCGCAACCCCGGCCACACCGGGCTGGCCCAGGCGCTGGCCGAGCTGCCCAGCCCGGCCGCGCCGCCCGCCGTGGCCCAGGCACCTGCCGCACCCGTTGCGGCGCCGGCCCCCGCCCCCGCACCCGCACCCGCGACAGCAGCACCTGCCCCCACCGCAGACCCCGCTGCGCGCGGCCCGCTCGCCACACCTTCGCCACGCCCCGCGCCAACACCCGCCCCGCGCCGCGCCCCCGCACCCACAGCCCCGCCCGACACGCCCGCCCAGCAGGCCCATGCCGCCGCCACACGCGCCTACGCCGCCAGCGCGCAGCGCGCGCACGCTGCCGCGCTGGCCGAAGCGCGCACCGCCGTGCGTCTGGCACCCGAACGTCTCGACTACCGCCGCCTGCTCGTGCACGCCCTGCTCGAAGCGGGCCACACCGAGGAGGCCGACCTCGACCGCCGCCGATTGCTGGAGCGCGCCCTGCGCGATGCCAGCCACATCGACGAGGCCGACGCCGAAGCCGCGCGCCTGCAAGCCATGGCCCCCTTCGCGCAGCAGGCCCAGGCGCAGGCCTTGCGCGACACCGTCCGCCAGCGCCGTGCCGTGGCCGACTTCCTGCACGTCAAGCAGGCCGCCGAACAAGGCGATGCGGCCACCGCCCTGCGGCTGGCCAGCGAAGCCACCGCCCGCACGCCCAGCGCCCTGCCGCTGCGCCTGCAATGGCTCGGGCTGCTGCTGCAAGCGGGTCAGCACGCCCAGGCCGTGCAAGTGGCCACCGACGGCCTGGCCCTGGCCGAGCACCCCGCCCTGCACCTGCTGCGCGGCGCTGCGTGGCAGGCGCAAGGCGATGCGGCGCAGGCCACGCGCGACTTCGACGCCGCCCTGGCCCTGCCCGGCCAGACCGAGGCGGCACGCCGCAACGCGCGGCTCATCGCCGCCGATGCCGCCCTGGCCGCACGCGATGCCGCGCGCGCCGAAGCGCTGCTCGCGCCCCTGCCCCCCGGCCCCGACAGCGCCGGCCGCCTGGCCGAGGCGCAGGCCGCGCAGCAGCCGCACATCACCCCCGCCAGTCTGCGCACACCCGCCATGCGCCTGCCGCTGGTGCGCTGCTTTGGCACGCCGGCCGGGGCCGCTTGCGAGGTCTGGCCCGGCCAGGACACGCCCGACGCCGGTCAGGACGCCGCCCAGCGCGCCTACGCCGCCTACACCGCGCGCCGCTACGCCGACGCGGCCGAGCACGCCCTGCAAGCCACCAACGCCAACCCCGCCCACCTGCCTTACCGCCTGCTGCGCCTGCAGGCACTGGCCGCCGACGGGCGCGTGGCCCAGGCCATCGACGAAGCCGGCCAGCACCTGCACGCCCAGCCCGCTGCCCCCGGCGCCGCCGAGCTGCTGGCCCTGCGCAGCCGCCTGCACCAGCAGCTGGGCCAGACCACGCTCGCCGCACAGGACGCGCGCGCCGCGCTCGCCGCCGGCGGGCTGTCGCTGTCCAGCGAGGTGGATCTGCTGCTGCAGGAAGACCATGCCAGCGAGGCCGCCGCGCGGTTCGCGCAGGCCATGCAGGCGCCCGCGCTGCAAGCCAGCGCCGACCCCGACCTGGCCTACCTCGCCACCCGCGTGGGCGACGACGCCACCGGCCTGGCCGTGTTCAACCGCGCCCACGCGCAGGGCGCGCTGCCCGTCACCTCGTGGCAGGACGCCGCCTACACCGCCAGCCGCCTGGCCGACAACGACACCGCGCTCGGCTACTTCCGGCAAGCCATCGACGCCGCCGCCGACGGCCGCCTGGCGCTCACCCCGCGCCGCCACTTCGAAACCCGCCGCGAAATCGCCGACCGGGCGCGCACCTGGGGCGTCAACGCCCTGCTCGGCTACCGCGGCATCTCGCCCGGCTTGGGCGCGGCCGCCACCGGCTACGGCGACGTGGCCCAGCTCGTGGGCGAGGCCTACTGGCGTCCGCAGGGCTACCGCGACGGCAGCTTCTGGGAGCTTTACGGCGGCCTGGCCCAGACCCTCTACAGCAAACGTGGCGGTGCCACCGGCAGCGCCACCACGCAGGGCGCGCTGGGCCTGCGCGTGAAGCCGCTGCGCGCGCACAACCTGGTGCTCTCGGCAGAGCGGCGCGTGCGCATCGGCTCGCTCTCGGCCAACGACTGGCTGCTGCGCGCCGGCTACTCGGGCGGCACCGGCACCGACCTGCGGGTGGACGTGCCCGACTGGCCCACCGTGCACCTGTTCGCCGAAGCCGGGCGCTTCCTGCGCGCCAAACGCGACTACCTCACCTTCGAGGCGCAGGCCGGCCGCAGCTGGCGGCTGGACGGCGGCAGCGCCGCCGGCAGCGGGCGCTGGGTGCTCTTTCCGCACGCCGTGCTCGGGGTCGACTACAGCACGCCGCGCACGCCCGCCGGCTACAACGGCGCCGCCGGCCTGGGCCTGGGGCTGGGCGTGCGCCACTGGTTTCGCGAAGACGCGCACCACGCCCCGCGCGCCTACCTCGACCTCTCGCTGCAACACCGCTGGCGTCTGGCCGGCGACGAACGCGGCAAGGGCTGGTTCCTGCGCGCGTCCGTGGTGTATTGAACATCGGACTCACAAAAAACATAGCTTCTTGCTTAAGTGATACATCATTTTTGAATGAAAAGCATATGAAAACCTTTGAAAACGTACGCGAGAAGCTATCTTTATTCAACCTTTTCCTTGTGCGCCCCGCCATCGGGCTGGCGCTGGCCACCTTGCTGCTCGCCTGCGGCGGCGGCAGCGACCCCTTCTACCAGGCACCCACCCCGCCGCCCGCGCCCGCCAGCCCCTTCGGTGCCAGCGCGCCCATCGCGCGCGCGCCCATTGCCGCGCTGCCCGCGCCCGTGCGCCAGCCGCCCGCCGGCCCGCGCGTGCTGGTGCTCTACGACGAGCCAGAGGCCAACCCCTACGCCCGGCTGGGCAAGAGCTACGCCATCGCGCTGCAAAACCTGCTCGGCCACTTCGACGCCGACGTGCAGGCCATGCCGGTGGCGCGATACGCCAACGGCGACATGCGCGGCTACCACGCCACCTTCTACATCGCCTGGACCACCGGCCTGGAGATACCCGCCGCCTTCCTGCACGACGCGGCCTTCTCGGGCGAGCGCCTCATCTGGCTGCGCGGCAACCTGGAGCAGCTCAACCAGCTGCCCGGCTTTTCCACCGCCGCGCGCTGGGGCTTCGAGCCCCGTGGCAGCCGCTTTTTCGACACCGAACCGGACGCGCCCGCCACCCACATCCCCGGCTTCTACAGCACCGTCCACTACAAGCACCTGGCCTTCAAGAAAACGGCCACGATCTACCAGGGCGCGGTCTCGGCCGACCCCCATGTGGCGCTCACCGAAGTCACGCAAGCGCACCGCAACCGCGTACACGCCGTCATCGCCAACCCCGCCACCGGTGCCACCGCGCCCTACGTGCTGCAATCGGGCACCTTCTGGCACGTGGCCGATCTGCCGCTGCACTACACCTCGCCGACCGACCGCTACCTCGTCTTCGCCGACCTGCTGCACGACATGCTCGGCATCGACCACCCCGCGTCGCACCAGGCCATGGTGCGGCTGGAAGACATCGACGCCAAAGTCGTGCCCGGAAACTTCAAGCCCGTCGTGGACTACCTGCACGCGCAAGGCGTGCCCTTTTCCCTGGCCGTCATCCCGCACTACCGCGACCCCTACGGCACGCAGAACAACGGCGTGCCCACCGACATCCCCCTGGCCCAGGCCACCATGCTGCGCATGGCGCTGGACTACGCGCTCGCGCGCGGCGGCGAAATCCTGCAACACGGCTACACCCACCAGTCCGACCACTACCGCAACGGCCAGCCCGGCAACGGTGCCAGCGGCTTCGACTACGAGTTCTGGGACGTGCCGCGCAACGCCCCCCTGCCCGGCGACTCGCCCGCCTGGGCGCTCGCGCGCGTGAACGCCGGCCTGCGCGCCCTGCTCGACCAGGGCTTTGCCCCCGTGGCCTGGGAAACCCCGCACTACATCGGCTCGCCCTCCGTGCTGCGCGCCGTCTCGCAGGTCTTCCAGAGCGCCTACCAGCGCCACACCTACTACACCTCCGACACCCCCGACCTCACCCCCGGCCCCGGTGCCGACTTCGAGATAGGGCAGTTCTTCCCCTACCTGATCGAGCGCGACATCTACGGCCTGCGCGTGCTGCCCGAAAACCTGGGCAACCTGCAATACCACGCCTTCGGCGCCGAGCACGAGATCACCGCGCGCGAAGTGCTCGAATACGCCCGCTACGCCCGCGCCGTGCGCGACGGCTTCGGCTCCTTTTTCTTCCACCCCTTCCTCGCCGGCGCGCAGGCCCATGGCCGCGGCCTGCACGACCTGCAGCAGATCGTCGAAGGCCTGCAGGCCATGGGCTACACATGGACCTCCCCCAGCCGCCTGAACGCCCCGCGCTGAAGCCGCCCACGCCGCGCGCCGTGCTGGCCGCGGCGCTGGCCTGCGCAGGCGCCGCGGCCGCCGCCCCGCCCGCGCGCCACATCGACGGCATCGTCTGGCAGCCCAGCCGCCAGACCCTGCGCCCGCACGGCCAGTGGCAGCGCCTGGGCGCGCGGCACCTGCTGCTGCAATGGGCAGCGGTGGATGGCCAAAGCTTTTTCGCTGACGCCGGCCTGCCCCCCATCGGCCCCGAACTGCCCGACTGGCAGCGCATCGCGCGCGAACCCTGGGCGCGCGACATCGTGCTGGGCATGGCCGGCCTGCACGACGAAGCCGCCGCCCGCGCCAACGCCCGCGTGCTCGCCGCCCAGTCACGCGCACTGGTGCTGGCCGCCGCCCCCCTGCCGCTGCGCGTCAGCGGCTGGTACTTCCCCGTCGAAATCGACCCCACCTGGACGCCCCCCGCCGACTGGGCCGACGCCCTGCGCCTGCTGCCCCGCCCCCTGTGGCTGAGCGCACACGACAGCGCCAACCTCGGCCCCCAGCCCCTGGCCGACTGGCTGGCGCGCTGGCTGCCGCCCGACGTCGGCGTGTTCTTCCAGGACGGCGTGGGCGTGCACGCCCGCGCGCCCGCCACCGCCCGCGCCTACCTGCAGCACCTGAGCCAGCGCCTGAGCCACCCGCGCGTGCGCGCCATCGCCGAAGCCTTTCGCCCCGCCGCAGGCGGCGGCTTTCGCCCCGCCACCGTGGCCGAGCTGCTGCCCCAGATCGACGCCTGTCAGGGCTGGCCCACCTACCTGTTCGACGGCCCGCACTACGTCAGCGACGCCCTCGTCGATGCGCTGCACGACGCAGGCGTGGGTGTCCGGGATTGAAAATAATCATAGCTGCTTGCGTACGGTTTAAAACGTTTTCATATATAAAACAATCTTAAAACTTTTTAAACCTTACGCAAGCAGCTACCAAAACATTCAAACCGTCCTCAACGACACCGTGCCCAGCAGCTCGCTCGCCCCGTCCCACACGATCTGCACGCCCACGCACAGCAGGATGAAGGCCGACAGGCGCAAAAACACCACCGTGCCCGTCTCGCCCAGCGGCTGCAACAGGCGGCGCGCGAAGCGGTAGGTCAGGTACACCGCCGCGCCCACCAGCACCGCGCCCACCACGCCGCCGCCCAGCCGCGCCAGCGTCACCGGCAGGTGCGGGTCATACAGCGTGGCCCCCACCGTGATGGCCGCCGCGATCGAGCCGGGGCCGCAGGTGAGCGGAAACGTCATCGGATAAAACGCCGTGGTGCGCACGTGCTCGGCGGTGTAGGTGTCGGCCAGCTCGCTGCGGCTGTCGGTGCTGGTGGCCGAGGCCGACAGCAGCCGCCACGCGGTGGAGGCCACGATCATCCCGCCCGCCACCCGCACGATGGGCAGCGAGATGCCGAAAAAGTCCAGCACGAACGAGCCCACCAGCATGGCCGCCATCACCATCAGCGCCGCGTTGCGCCCGATGCGCCGCGCCAGCACCGCGCGTGTGGCCTGCGTGGCACCGGGCGTCAGCGCCAGAAAGGTGGGGGCCATCGCCGGCGGGTTCATGATGGGCAAAATCGTCGCCACCGCCAGCAACAGGCTTTTGCTGAAAGCGGCCAGCAAGCTCGTCAGTTCCATGGGCGCGAAATGTAGCGCAGGCGCACCTCGCTAAACTGCGCCGCCACTGCTGTTCCACCTGCCGACCACCTCCCGAAAGGAAACCCCCGCCATGCCCGCACTGCTGCCCCACGTCGATCCGGACGGCCTGCTCGAGTTCTCCGTCGTCTACACCGACCGCGCGCTCAATCACATGTCGAAGAAATTCCAGCATGTGATGACCGACATCGGCGCGATGCTCAAAGAGGTCTACCGCGCCGAAGCCGTTGCCATCGTGCCCGGCAGCGGCAGCTTCGGCATGGAGGCGGTGGCGCGGCAGTTTGCAAACGATGCGCGCGTGCTCATCATCCGCAACGGCTTTTTCAGCTACCGCTGGAGCCAGATCCTGGAGATGGGCCGCATCACCGCGCCCGCGAACATCACCGTGCTGAAAGCCCGCCGCACCGCCGGGCAGCCCCAGGCCCCCTGGGCACCCGCGCCCATCGACGAGGTGGTGGCCGCCATCGCGCGCGAAAAGCCGGCCGTCGTCTTCGCCCCCCACGTGGAAACCGCCAGCGGCCTGATGCTGCCCGATGGCTACATGCAGCAAGTGGCCAAGGCCGTGCATGCGGCGGGCGGGCTGTTCGTGCTCGACTGCATCGCCAGCGGCGCGATGTGGGTGGACATGCAGGCCATCGGCGTCGACGTGCTCATCAGCGCCCCGCAAAAAGGCTGGAGCAGCTCGCCCTGCGGCGCGATGGTGTGCCTGTCGGCGCGCGCCCTGAAGGTGATGGACGGCACCACCAGCAGCAGCTTCGCCGCCGACCTGAAGAAGTGGCACCAGATCATGCTGGCGTATGAAAACGGCAGCCACGCCTACCACGCCACCATGCCCACCACCGCGCTGGTCGAGCTGCAAGGCGCCATGCGCGAAACCATGGCGCGCGGGCTGGATACGGTGCGCGAGCAGCAGCAGGCGCTGGGCCAGCAGGTGCGCGCCCTGCTCGAAGCGCGCGGCTTTCCCAGCGTGGCCGCGCCGGGCTTTCAGGCCCCCGGCGTGGTCGTCAGCTACACCACCGACCCCGACATCCACAGCGGCAAGGCCTTCATCGCCCAGGGCGTGCAAAGCGCCGCCGGCGTGCCCTTGATGTGCGACGAACCTGCCGACTTCCGCAGCTTCCGCCTGGGTCTGTTCGGCCTGGACAAATGGGCCGACGTGCCGCGCAGCGTGGGCCAGCTGCGCGACGCGCTGGACAGCATGGGCGTGCGCGCGGCTTGAGGGCCAGCGGGCCGCTCAGAACCGTTCCAGCGCCGGGTGCGGCAGCACGCCGCCGCGCACCAGCACCTTGCCGAACTCGGCACACCGCGCCAGCGTGGGAATGGCCTTGCCGGGGTTGAGCAGGCCGGGCGGGTCGAACGCGTGCTTGATGCCCAGCATCTGCGCGTTTTCCTCGGCGCTGAACTGCACGCACATGCTGCCGAGCTTTTCCACGCCCACGCCGTGCTCGCCCGTGATGGTGCCGCCCATGGCGACGCTGGTTTCCAGAATGTCGGCACCGAACAGCTCGGCGCGGTGCAGCTGCTCGGGGTCGCTGGCGTCGAACAGGATGAGCGGGTGCAGGTTGCCGTCGCCCGCGTGGAACACGTTGCAGCAGCGCAGGCCGTACTTCCGCTCCATCTCCTGAATCGATAGCAATATGTCGGCCAGGCGCTTGCGCGGAATGGTCGAATCCATGCACATGTAGTCGGGGCTGATGCGCCCGCTGGCGGGAAAGGCGTTCTTGCGCCCGCTCCAGAATTTCAGGCGCTCGGCTTCGGATGCGCTAACGGCAATTCTGGTCGCGCCCGCCGCCGTCAGCACCTGCACCATGCGCTCGATTTCCTCGGCCACCTCGTGCGGCGTGCCATCGCTTTCGCACAGCAGGATGGCCGCCGCATCCAGGTCGTAGCCGGCGTGCACGAAGGCTTCCACCGCCGCCGTCATGGGTTGGTCCATCATCTCCAGCCCGGCGGGAATGATGCCCTCTGCAATCACCGCCGCCACCGCCTCGCCCGCCTGCCGCACGTCGGCAAAGCTGGCCAGGATGCAGCGCGCCAGCTGCGGTTTGGGCAGGAGCTTGACGGTGACTTCGGTGATGACGGCCAGCATGCCTTCGCTGCCGGTGACCAGCGCCAGCAGGTCGTAACCCGGCGCGTCCAGCGCGGCGCTGCCGAACTCGACGGGGTCGCCCTCGATGGTGAAGCCTTTCACGCGCAGCACGTTGTGCAGCGTCAGGCCGTATTTGAGGCAGTGCACGCCGCCGGCGTTTTCGGCCACGTTGCCGCCGATGGTGCAGGCGATCTGGCTGCTGGGGTCGGGCGCGTAGTACAGGCCGTGCGCGGCGGCGGCTTCGCTGATGGCCAGGTTGCGCACGCCGCACTGCACCTGCGCCGTGCGCGCCAGCGGGTCGATGCCGATGACCTGATTGAACCGGGCGAGCGAAAGCGTCACGCCGCGCGCATGCGGCATGGCCCCGCCCGACAGGCCCGTGCCCGCGCCGCGCGCCACCACCGGCACGCCCAGCGTGTGGCAGGCTTTCAACACTTGTTGAATCTGTTCGTAACGCTCGGGCAGCGCCACGGCCAGCGGCCGCTGGCGGTAGGCGGTCAGGCCGTCGCACTCGTAAGGCGTGGTGCGCTCGGCCCGCCAGAGCAGGCTTTCAGGGGGGAGTATGTTGGAAAGCGCTGCCACCACTTTCGATTGCAGCTCCTCAAAAGAGAGTGCATCCATGGCTGCGGCGGGCGTGGCGTCGGTGGCGTGGGGCATGGCGGGCGCCTGCTTGGAAGGTGGGCCGGTGACTATAGGCCATCGCCTGCGCCGTCATGTTCGTGCAGGCAGCCGCCTTCACAATGCACGTCAGAGCGGCACTTCTCAAGCCGACATCAGCAGCCAAACAAGCACATGTCCATCCCTTCCACCCCCATGAAGCACTGGGCCGCGCACGCCGTGCTGTGCGCCGCCAGCAGCGCGGCGTGGGCCCAGACGACCGAGCCGGTGCTGGTGTACCCCGGCGAGCACATGCCCACGCGCATGCAGCTGTGCCAGCGCGAGGTGCAGACCGACCAGGCCGACCGCCAACGCCTGATGCGCGCCTGCCTGTCGCGGCGGCTGGAAGGCGAGGGCGTGATCGAGCGCCAGTGCCGGCGGCAGGCGCAAGGCACCAGCGGGCAGGCCGCGCGCCATGCCGCCCAGCGCGCGTGCGAGCGCCAGGCCCTGGCCGTGCCTTCCGCCCGCTTGCCGCGCCGCCCGGCGCCGCCGCCGCGCCCGACGCCCGTGCCTGAAGCCACGGCACCCGTCATGCCGGCGGCTGGCGATCGTTAGTGTCGTCGTCTCGCCCAGCAAAAAGCCCGCCAGGGTGGCGGGCTTTTTGCTGGGCTGGACAGCGCGCGTGCGGGTCAGGCCGCGCTGAGCCAGTAACCGGCGTTGAAGGGGCTGCTCATGCGCAGCGCCTGCGGGGTGATGTCCACGAGCTTGTCGGTGGGCATTTTCTCGCCGATGTCCTCGGCGATGATGGCGTTGCCGTGTGCGGCGTCGCCTTGAGCCTCGTTCGCCCGTTCTGCTTGGCTGGTGTGTGCAGAACGGGCTACCGAAAAGAATAGAAGCACCGGAAGGCTATCTTGCGGTCGTTCCAGTAGTCGGCCGCGTCGCGGAAGATGTCGAGCAGCTGCTCGCGCGCTTCCTTGTCGAACTTCGCCGTGGCCGGAATCTGCTCCAGCACCACGATGAAGCCCGGCTGCGGGCCGCTCTTGTGCAGCGGGTCGGTCATGCTGTCGTAGAGCGCGTCGAAGTTCTTGCCGAAATGCGGCGGGAAGGTGAACTGCTGCGCAATCATCTCCAGCACGTCCTGCTTGGTTTGCGCGCTGCCCAGGTTGGCGTACAGAAAGTGCTGGCCAAGCTGCACCGCAGCGGCTTCCAGATCGTGCACGCGAAAGGCGCGGATGGACTGGACGATGTTGGTGCGCACAGCCTTGAGTGGCATGTCCTGGGGCGGGCGTTGGGTTGGCTCCATCTCCGCTGCTTTCTCTGAAGTGAATAACCGGGGGGCTGGCGCGGCCTGCAAGGCGGGCGCGGGCTGAAACTGCTCAAGGGCTTTCATGGCACGATCTTCCTGAAGCTTGAATAGTGATCGCTGGTGTAGTAACAGGCGTCGGGTTGCACGGGCCGCTGGCCGCCGCAGACGATGCGGCGTGCGCCTCGGTCACGCGCGCCGGGGGTCACGACGGTGTATTCGCGGTAGTAGCCGCGCCGCTCGCGCGGCAGCAGGCGTTCGCGGTTGCCGAACACCGTGCCATCCTTCTCGTAGGGAAACGGGCCGCCTCGCAGAATCAGCGCGTAGGTGCGCTGACCTTGCCGGGGCATGTCCGTCACCGCGATGGTGGCGTCGTCGGTGAAGCCCCAGGATGGCCCCCGCGCGTGCGCCACATCCGCGAAGGACGTGGCCACAACCCACAGCGACACCGCCAAGAGCGACCGGGCAGCATGCGATGCCGCTGTTCGCAACACGGGGTGGCTTGCGCCGCGAGGGTCAAAACGCCCGGCTTTGCCCTGTGGACAAGCCTTTGCAACACCCTTTTTCGCGCAAGTCACCCCTGAATACACCTTTCGGAGACCCTCGGGTTAACCCGAAAATTCCAAGGGCGCTAGTGTGACGCAAGCGTCACGAAAAAGCAAGCGGCTGCTTACGGAATAAGCAGCCGCGCAGGGGTCCGAGCCCGTTTGTCAGTGGGCGCTCACTGCATGTCATGCGGGCGTTTTTTCTTGTTTTTTCGCGTTGGCGTTGGCGACGGTGAGGGCCGTCATGTTGACGATGCGGCGCACCGTGGTACTGGCCGTGAGCACGTGCACGGGCATGGCCGCGCCCAGCAGCACGGGGCCGATGGCGATGCCGCCGCCGGCGGCGACCTTGAGCAGGTTGTAGGCGATGTTGGCGGCGTCCAGGTTGGGCAGCACGAGCAGGTTGGCGTCCCCCGCCAGCGGGCTGTCGGGCATGAGGGCGTGGCGCTGCTGGGCGTCGAGCGCGACGTCGCCGTGCATCTCGCCGTCCACCATGAGCCAGGGGGCCTGCGCCTGGAGCAGGGCCAGCACTTCGCGCATCTTGACGGCGCTGGGCTGGCTGGACGAACCGAAGCTGGAGTGCGACAGCAGCGCGGCCTTGGGGTTGAAGCCGAAGCGGATCATTTCCTCGGCGGCCATGACGGTGATCTCGGCCAGCTGCTCGGCGCTGGGGTCGTAGTTGATGTGGGTGTCCACCAGAAAGACCTGGCGGCCGGGCAGCATGAGGCCGTTCATGGCGGCGTAGGTGGCCGCGCCGGGTTTCTTGCCAATGACCTGGTCGATGTAGTCCAGGTGCATGGCGTTGGTGCCCCATGTGCCGCAGATGAGGCCGTCGACGTCGCCCCGGCGCAGCAGCATGGCACCGATGAGCGACAGGCGCCGGCGCATCTCGATCTTGGCGATGGGCACGGTGATGCCGCGGCGCTTGGTGAGCGCGTAATAGTCCTGCCACAGCTCGCGGTAGCGCCCGTCCTGCTCGACGTTGACCACGTCGTAGTCCCGCCCCTGCGCCAGGCGCAGGCCGAATTTCTCGATGCGCTGGGCAATGATGGCAGGGCGGCCGATGAGGGTGGGGCGGGCAATGCCTTCGTCCACCACGATTTGCGCGGCGCGCAGCACGCGCTCTTCCTCGCCTTCGGCGTAGGCCACGCGCTTTTGGGTGGCGGCGCGCGCGGCGGCGATGATGGGCTTCATCGTGGTGCCGGAGGCGTAGACGAAGGTTTGGAGCTTTTCGCGGTAGGCGTCCAGGTCGGCGATGGGGCGCTGGGCCACGCCGCTGGCGGCGGCGGCGGCGGCCACGGCGGGGGCGATTTTCATCATCAGCCGCGGGTCGAACGGCTTGGGGATGAGGTATTCAGGGCCGAAGCGCAGCTGCTCGCCCACGTAGGCGCGGGCGACGACTTCGCTTTGCTCGGCCTGCGCGAGATCGGCGATGGCGTGCACGGCGGCGACTTCCATCTCGTCGGTGATGGTGGTCGCGCCGCAGTCGAGCGCACCGCGGAAGATGTAGGGGAAACACAGGACGTTGTTGACCTGGTTGGGGTAGTCGGTGCGGCCCGTGGCCATGATGGCGTCGTCGCGCACGGCGTGCACGTCTTCGGGCAGGATTTCGGGGTGGGGGTTGGCCAGCGCGAGGATGAGCGGGCGCGCAGCCATGCGCGCGACCATGTCGGCTTTCAGCACGCCGCCAGCCGACAGGCCCAAAAACACGTCGGCCCCGTCGATGACTTCGGCCAGCGTGCGCTTGTCGGTGGGCTGGGCGTATTGGGCCTTGTCGGGGTCCATCAGCTCGGTGCGGCCTTCGTAGACCAGGCCCTTGATGTCGGTGACCCAGATGTTCTCGCGGCGCAGCCCGAGCTTGACCAGCAGGCCGATGCAGGCCAGCGCCGCCGCGCCCGCGCCGGAGGCCACCAGCTTGACCTCCTCGATCTTCTTGCCCACCACCTTCAGGCCGTTGACCACCGCCGCGCCCACGACGATGGCGGTGCCGTGCTGGTCGTCGTGGAAGACGGGGATCTTCATGCGCTCGCGCAGCTTGCGCTCGACGATGAAGCACTCGGGTGCCTTGATGTCTTCCAGGTTGATGCCGCCAAACGTCGGCTCCAGCGCGGCGATGATCTCGACCAGCTTGTCGGGGTCTTTTTCGTTGATCTCGATGTCGAACACGTCGATGCCCGAGAACTTCTTGAACA
>JAUNTQ010000206.1 GCA_030538605.1 Pseudomonadota bacterium | reverse complement strand
CATGGCGCGCCAGCGCCAGTCATGGAGCGCAGCGAAGTCATGTTTCATTTCAGTTGTCCATGGCGCTGCGCCCTATGGCGCCTTGTCGGCCATCACCGTGCGCCGCATCAGCGCCGCGAACAGCAGGCCGCCCACGTACATCATCACGCCGTAGAGCGCGCCGGGAATGGCCATTACGTCGTTCTTCAGCACGCTGCTGGCAATCACCAGCGCCAGCGCGGCGTTCTGCACGCCGCTTTCAATGGCCAGAGTGATGGCCTGACGCAGCCCCAGGCGTGCCATGCGGGCAGCGGCAAAGCCGATGGCCAGCATGACCAGGTTCAGCAGCAAGGCCACGGGCGCGAGCGAAGCCACGTTGCTCGTCAACACCGTCCAGTTCTTCATGATGGCCAGCACGACGATCAGAACGAACAGCACGGTGGCGGCTTTGGTGGCCCTGGGCTCGAAGCGCGCGGCCAACCGCGGCAGCTGGCGGCGCACCAGCATGCCCAGGCCCACCGGCACGGCCAGCACCATGGCCACCTGCCCCATCATCTGCCCCACCGGCACATCCACCGCGCGCTGCTCACCCAGAAAATGCCCGAGCGACCACGACACGATGACGGGCAGCGTGAACACCGTGGCCACGCTGGCCACCGCCGTGAAGCTGACGGCCAGCGCCACGTCGCCGCGCGCCAGATAGGTGATGAGGTTGGACGTGGCACCGGTCGGGCACGCCGCCAGAATCATGAAGCCCACCGCCAGCGCGCCGCCCACGCCCCAGAGCTTGAGCATGGCCAGGCACACCAGCGGCAGCAGGATGAAGTGGCAGACGGCCCCCACGACCAATGCCCTGGGCTGGCCAAAAATGCGCTTGAAATCGTCCGCCACCAGCCCCAGCCCGAGCGAAAACATGATGAAACCCAGAATCAGCGGCAGCAAAACGCCTGAAACCACATCACCTTGCATGAAGCCTCCCTTGAACTGAAACAAAGCACCCCCTGAGCCGCTTCGCGTCGTCCCCCTCTTGCTGCGTGAGGGGGACGCACCCGATGTCCGGGGAGACCCCGGCCATGGGTGCCCTGAAATGAAACATGACTTCGCTGCGCGCCATGACTGGCGCTGGCGCGCCATGACAAATGACAAATGCATCGTGCACACCGATGTCGCGAGTCATTTGTCATGCGCTCGCCAGAGCGCAGTCATTCGTCATCGCGCACCGCTGGCGTTTCATGCCATGCGGGTAGTGCGCAGCGCTATGGATAACTGACATGGTCTGCTCCGCGACCTTTTGTCTGCGCCTGTGTCACCGGCTGCGGGTGGCGCGCCAGCGCCGTGAAAAAACGACCCCGCACAGCGTACTCAAAACGCCTTCATGTGCCATGCGTGTTTTCCGGGAGTCGCCCGGCCCATGCAGCGTGCATGTACCCGGTGCCTTCTCAACCACCGGCGTTCCTGCATCTCACTGCGACGGCACATGCGCGGAGGCGGTGGCCAAAAAAAAACCTGCCGTACGCGGCAGGTTTTTTTGGTGTGGAAACCACGAACGCCCGCAGGCGTCAGGTGGTGGTCATCACGGTGAGGTCAGGCGTACCCTCACAGCGCCATCCGCTGGCGTGCCTCGGCGTATTCCCGCTTGAGGCGCGCCACCAGCTCGGCGGTGCTGGTGACTTCGCGGATGGCGCCGATGCCCTGCCCGCAGCCCCAGATGTCTTTCCACGCCTTGGCGGCGCGGGCGTCGCCACCTTCGGTGCCGAAGTTCATCTTGCTGGGGTCGCTTTGCGGCAGGTGGTCGGGGTCCATGCCGGCGTTGCGGATGCTGCCTTTGAGGTAGTTGCCGAGGATGCCGGTGTAGAAGTTGCTGTAGACGATGTCGTCGGAGTCGCTGTCGACAATCATCTGTTTGTAGGCGTCCACCGCGCGCGCTTCGTGCGTGGCGATGAAGGCCGAGCCGATGTAGGCGAAGTCGGCGCCGCACGCCTGCGCAGCCAGGATGGCGCCGCCCGAGGCGATGGCGCCGGACAGGGCGACGGGGCCGTCGAACCACTGGCGGATTTCCTGCACCATGGCGAACGGGCTCTTGGCGCTGGCGTGGCCGCCGGCACCGGCGGCGACGGGGATGAGGCCGTCGGCACCTTTTTCGATGGCCTTGTGGGCAAAGACGTTGTTGATGACGTCGTGCAGCACCACGCCGCCCCAGGCGTGGACGGCCTGGTTGACGTCTTCGCGCGCGCCCAGGGATGTGATGACGATGGGCACCTTGTATTTGGCGCACAACTGCATGTCGTGCTCCAGCCGGTCGTTGCTCTTGTGCACGATCTGGTTGATGGCGAAGGGGGCGGCGGGGTTGCCCGGGTGGGCTTTGTCCCAGGCGGCGAGGGCTTCGGTGATCTCGGCCAGCCATTCATCGAGCTGGCTCGCCGGGCGGGCGTTGAGCGCGGGCATGGAGCCGACGACGCCGGAGGTGCATTGCGCAATGACGAGCTTGGGGTTGCTGATGATGAACAGGGGCGAGCCGATGACGGGGAATTTGAGTTTTTGCAACACGGGGGGCAGGCGGGACATGAGGGTGCTTTCTTGCAAAGTGGGCGGCGGGGCGACGCCATGAATTTCATATCTGCCTGCGCTTGATATATAAGGATTTCATATACAAAAGCACATGAAACCCTTTTATAACGTGCGCAAGCAGCTCCTTTTTTTATGGTATATCCCATAAATCAGACGACATGCGTTTGGGCTGTTGGCTCCTTCCCCCGCTGGGGGAAGGCTGGGATGGGGGCTGACCACCTTGGATGAATC
>JAUNTQ010000205.1 GCA_030538605.1 Pseudomonadota bacterium | reverse complement strand
CAGCACCATGCGGTCGCTTTCCATGCGCACGTCGAAATGGCGCAGGAAGGACTGGCCCAGCAGCGCCGCGTCGGCGTCGCCCATGTTCAGCCCGGTGGTCACGCTGGTGTTGTTGTGTACCAGTGGCCCGGCCTTGACGGGCACGCCATGCACCAGCTGCGCCGGGCGTTCGCCGTTGGCGGTGCGCACGGTGATGGCGCGGCCTTCGGGCAGGCCCGCTGCGCGTGCGGTGTGGGTGCTGATGGCGACGCTGCTGGCGCCGGTGTCCACCATGAAGGTCACGGGCTGGTGGTTGATTTCGCCGCGCACGTAGAAATGCCCGTCGCGGCTGCGCGGGATGACCAGCTCGCCGCTGGCCTGCGTGTAGGGGGCCAGCCCGGCGCGCTGGCGCACTTCCCACCAACTGAAACCGGCCCACAGCGCGCCGCCCAACAGCAGCCAGAAGGCCAGCAGCGCCAAGGTGCTTTGGCGCAAGGTGCTGGCGGGGCTGCGGGTGTCGGGCGCGTTCATCGGCCTTGAGTATGCCTGCGCGGGCACGCGGCTGCGGGCAGGGGCCAGCCGTTTGCCTGCTTGCGCCATGCCGGGGGACACGCTGCCCGCGCCGTTTCTGGTTTCTAGAATGACCGGCATGAACCGCCACGCCCTGATCCACCGCCACCCTCACCGTCGCCACCTGCTGTGCATGGCGCTGGCGTCATGCGTGCCGGTGCTGGCGCAGGCTGATGACGCTGCCGACCTGCTGCGCGCGGCGGCCCATGGCGACGTGGTCGGCGTGCGGCGCGCGCTGGATGCGGGCGCGCCCATCGAGGCGTGCGACGGCGAGGGACGCACGCCCATCGTGGCCGCCACCTACGGCAAGCACCTGCCCGTGGTGCGCCTGCTGATCGCGCGCGGGGCGGACGTGAACGCGCAGGACGCGCTGCGCAACAGCGCGTTTTTGCTGGCTGGGGCGCGCGGCTACACCGAGATCGTGCGCGCCACGCTGGGCGCGGGGGCTGATCTGGCCAGCCTCAACCGCTTTGGCGGCACGGCGCTGATTCCGGCTTGCCACTATGGCCATGTGGAGACGGTGCGCCTGCTGTTGACCACGCCCATCGACGTCGATCAGGTCAACAAGCTGGGCTGGACGGCGCTGCTGGAGGCGGTGATCCTGGGCGAGGGCGGCGCGGCGCACCAGGAGATCGTGCGCCTGCTGCTGGCGCGCGGCGCGGCGGTGAACCTGGCCGACCGCGAGGGCGTCACGCCGCTGGCGCATGCCCAGCGCCTGGGCCAGCGCGAGGTGGCGGCGCTGCTGCGCGCGGCGGGCGGGCGCTGAGGCGGCGGGCTTTTCATGCAACGCGCATTCACGCAGCCCGCCGCCACAGGCGCGGCAGCAGCGCGCCGGTGCGGCGCTGGTAGGCGCGGTAGCGGGGGCCGAAGTGCGCAAGCAGCATGGCTTCTTCTTCCCGGGCGCGCAGCAGGTACAAGGCCGTGGCCGCCAGCAGCGCCAGCAGCGCCAGCGCCGCGGTGAGGCCGTTGCGCAGCAGCAGCGTCTGGCTGATGGCGAGCAGAAGGAAGGCGGCGTACATGGGGTGCCTGGCATGGCGGTACACCCCGTGCGTCACCAGCTCGTGCGTGCGGTGCAGCGCCAGCACGCCTGACCAATGGCGGCCCAACGCGTGGTGCGCGGCCCAGAACAGCGCCACGCTGGCCAGCATGACCGCCGTGCCCAGTGCCAGCAGCCAGCCGGTGGTGGCGGATGCGGGGCAGTTGGCCGCGTCAAGCCAGGGCGTGAACACCCGCACCAGCGGCGCGGCGATTTGCCCGACGACCGCCAGCAGCACCAGCTGCCGCTGGCGCAGCGGCGACTTGCGCACGATGGGCTGCACGCCCGCGCGGCGGCGCAGGTACACCACGCGCACCCCCAGATACGCCAGCAGGCCCAGCACGAAGACCAGCTCGCCCGCGTGGGCGGGTTCGAGCAGCGGTGATGCCAGCGGCACGGCGTCAATGGCCGGCGGCATGGCGGCGGATGCCCTCAGTGATGCGGGCCGCTGGAGCGTGCGGCACCTGCGTTGCTGTGGGTGAGTGCAGGCATGCCGAGGCTTGTGTATGCACACATCTTCCTTTTGGGTGCAGGCGCGATTTTTCCGGCACCGGTGAATAGGCCATTGTCTTGTAGGCTGGGTAGAGCCGAAGGCGAAACCCAGCGTTTTCGCGAGCCGGGTTGCTGGGTTTCGCTGCGCTCTACCCAGCCTACAAAGATGTGTGCATGCGCTAACCCAGCGGCAGAGGGAGCAAAACCGGAGGGCGGGCGGCAAGACGTGTGCCTATACGGGCCAGCGGCCATGCAACTGGCCTGGATCTTGTATGCGACGGCAGTGCCGGGTGCGCTCATGCCGCGCATGTTATCGGCCGGGTGAGGCCGCCAGCGCGCGCGCCTCGCCATAGAATCGCCGCCATTCGCTACCGATGGTGTAGCGCATGCAAAGGTTTTATCGCAGTGGACACCGTCTTGCTGGTCAAGGCCGCGATCATGGGCATCGTGGAGGGCCTGACCGAATTTCTTCCCGTCTCCTCCACCGGCCACCTCATCCTGGCCGGCAGCCTGCTGGGCTTTACCGACACCAAGGCCAAGGTGTTCGACATCGCCATCCAGACCGGTGCCATCCTCGCCGTCATCATCGTGTACTGGCAGAAGATCCGCGACACCGTGGTGGCCCTGCCCACGCAGCGGCAGGCGCAGCGCTTCACTGCCAACGTGCTCATCGCCTTCATGCCCGCCGTGGTGCTGGGGCTGGCGCTGGGCAAGGCCATCAAGGAACACCTGTT
>JAUNTQ010000053.1 GCA_030538605.1 Pseudomonadota bacterium | reverse complement strand
CCCGTGTGCTGGCATCGGCGGGCGCCGAAGTCACGCTGGCCGTGCGCAATGTCGAAGTTGGCCAGAAGGTGGCCGCCGACATTGCGCAGGCCACCGGCAACGACCGGCTGCGCGTGCTGCCGCTCGATCTGGCCGATCGCCGCAGCATCGACGCACTCACCGCCGCCTGGCAGGGGCCGCTGCACATGCTTGTCAACAACGCGGGCGTGATGGCCAACCCGCTGGCACGCACCCCTGAGGGCTGGGAAAGCCAGTTCGCCACCAACCACCTCGGCCACTTCGCGCTCACGCTGGGCCTGCACCCGGCCATGAAGCGCGAGGGCGCGCGCATCGTCTCGCTCAGCTCCAGCGGCCACCACATGGGGCCGGTGGTGTTCGAGGACATCCACTTCGACATCCGCCCCTACGACGCCTGGACCGCCTACGGCCAATCCAAAAGCGCCAACGCGCTGTTCGCCGTCGAGGCCGCGCGCCGCTGGGCAGCAGACGGCATCACGGCCAACGCCGTCATGCCCGGTGCCATCCGCACCAACTTGCAGCGCCACACCGGCGAGCTGAAGTCGTCCGACGATTACTGGAAAACGCCCGCACAAGGCGCGGCCACCTCCGTGCTGGCGGCAGCCTCGCCCCTGCTCGATGGCGTCACGGGCCGCTACTTTGCCGACTGCAACGAGGCACTGCCCATCACCCGCACCGAGGGCAACCGCTACGACGAAATGTCGCTGGTGGCCCACTGGGCCATCGACCCGCTGCTGGCACAGCGCCTGTGGACGGTGTCGCTGGCCATGCTGGGCCGCGCATGAGCCGCTTGCTGCGCCGCGCGCTTTGGTTTGCGCTGCTGCTGGCCGTGCTGGCGGTGGGCGCTTGTGCCGCGTTCACCCAGCGCAGCCACACCGCCTACCCGCACAGCCCGCACTACGACAGCACGCGGCAGGTGTTCGACAACCCCGAGCCGCTGCGCGGCGTCAGCTTCATCGACGGCGTGACGGGCCTGGCCAAGATGCTGCAAGGCGATGCGCGCTATGGCCCGCGCACGCCGCTGCCCACCGTGCAGCCTCACTGGCCGCTGTTTCTGACAGACGACGGCACACCGCGCTTCGTGTGGTTCGGCCACGCCACGCTGCTCATGCGCGTGGGCGGGCAAACCGTGACCATCGACCCGGTGCTGGGCGAATCCGTCTCGCCGCTCAGGCTCAACATGCGCCGCTTTCAGCCGCCCGTGGCACCGCTGGCCGACTGGCCGCAGCCTGACGTGGTGCTGATCTCGCACAACCACTACGACCACTTTGAAGAAGCCACGCTGCGCGCGCTGGCCCAGACCCCCGCGCACTTCATCGTGCCGCTGGGCCTGGGCGCTTACCTGAAGCCGCTGGGCGTGGCCGATGCGGCCATCACCGAGCTGGACTGGTGGCAGGCGCACGAGCTGCGCGGCGTGCGCTACACCCTGGTGCCCGCGCTGCACAACTCGGGCCGGGGCTTGGCCGACGGCAACAAGAGCTTCTGGGGCGGCTTCGTCATCCAGCACGCAGCCGAGACGATCTACTACAGCGGCGACACCGCCTGGGGCACGCACTTTGCCGACATCGCCCGGCGCTTTCCCGACATCGGCATCGCCTTCATCGAAAACGGCCAGTACGACCGCCGCTGGCCCGACAGCCACCTGACGCCCGCGCAAACCGCGCAAGCCGCCGCCGCCGTGCAGGCCCGCCGCGTCATGCCCGTGCACTGGGGTGCCTACAGCATGGCCTACCACCCCTGGGACGAACCCGTGCGCCAAAGCGTGCCCGCCATGCGTGCGCTGGGCGTCAACCCGCTCACGCCGCTGCTCGGGCAAGTGTTCGATGCGCAGACAGTGACGCCCGAGTGGTATCTCGGCAAAGAATATTAAGTGAGCTTCTTGCGCGTGATATGCCTAACTTTCAGATGGTTTTAAGTCTAAAAACTAGATATAACATGCGCAAACAGCTCATATTTTTAAGGACTGCACAACTCAGCCAGATTTGACCCCCTTCTGCATCTTGAGATGCCAGTGGGGAAGTCCTTTTTGCGTAAGTCGTGGTTTTATGTCACCGCACGCGCGCAGGCTGGGTAAAGCCGCAGGCCAAGCCCAGCAAACCGGCTCGCGAAGGCGCTGGGTTTCGCTTGTGCTCTATCCAGCCTGCCGCGTCACCTGCACTTCGCAAGCCGCTCATTTTTATTGAAATCAACCCAGCAGCCGAGGCAGCGATGAAGCCAGCAGCGCCCGCCCTCATGTCGTCAGCAGGCTCAGCACGATCTGGCGAAAGCGTGCGTCGCTGATGCCGATGTACACCCGCGTGCCCAGCAGCGTGGGCACCAGCATGGCGGGCGCGACGATGGCGAACATGGGCAGCATCTCGCGCGTGACGATGCCCGCAGCCACATAGCTCGACATGGCCACCGCCAGCACGGCGAGATTGAAGTTCTGCACGATGGCGCGCTGCGTATGGCGCTCGTAGCCGCGCAAGATGCACCACAGCGTGGGCAGCGCGCCCGCAAAGCCGCCCACCGTTGGCAGGGCCATGTGCAGTGCGAGGCCGAGCACCGCCTGCTGCTGAAAAACACCGCCCAGCGCCACCCCGCCCTCATCGGCGCCCTGAGCCGCGCCCCACCCCTTGCGAGTTGCCTGCCCTCATCACGCTGCACGCGCACGAGGTCACGCCCGAGTACGCCCGGTGGTTGGCCACCGAATGCGCAAGTGAACCACCGCGCTGACGCACGCCGAGGGTCACGCGCGTGGCACAAAAAAACCATGAGTGCAATCGGTAAATGACCTGTTTGAAAGAAATATTCAAATAGCCATCATTCGCCCACGGCGGTCACCCGCCGTCCTGTTTCAACGCTGTATCACGACATCCGCTGCCAAGGTTGCCAGCGCAGATGTCGGGCAATAAAGCCCGAACCGGTTCGCCCCCGAACCGGTTCGGGCTTTTTTTTGCCTGCCTCGACCGCCCGGCTTTTCCAGACGGACGCATTGGCGTCTGCAGGCGCAGCTTTGCCTGCGCAATGGAATCAGGGTGTTTGTGATGTGGCGCCGAGTCGGGTTTTGTCCATTTTTCATTCCACAGGAGCATTCCATGAGACACGGAGACATTTCCAGCAGCAACGATTGCGTCGGCGTGGCAGTCGTTAATTACAAAATGCCCCGGCTGCACACCAAGGCAGAGGTTTTGGACAACTGCCGAAAAATCGCCGACATGATGGTGGGCATGAAGCAGGGCTTGCCCGGCATGGATCTGGTGATTTTCCCCGAATACTCCACGCACGGCATCATGTACGACTCAAAAGAGATGTACGACACCGCTTCGGCCATACCGGGTGAAGAAACCGAAATTTTCTCTGCCGCCTGCCGAAAGGCGAATGTGTGGGGTGTTTTCTCATTGACCGGCGAGCGGCACGAGGAGCACCCCAACAAGGCACCGTACAACACACTGATCCTGATGAACAACCAAGGCGAGATCGTGCAGAAATATCGCAAGATCATGCCCTGGGTGCCCATCGAAGGCTGGTACCCCGGCGACTGCACTTACGTCAGCGAGGGGCCGAAGGGGCTGAAAATCAGCCTTATCATCTGCGACGACGGCAACTACCCCGAAATCTGGCGCGACTGCGCCATGCGCGGAGCCGAGCTGATTATTCGCTGCCAAGGCTACATGTACCCGGCCAAGGAGCAGCAGATCATGGTGTCCAAGGCGATGGCTTTCATGAACAACTCCTACGTAGCCGTGGCCAACGCCGCCGGTTTTGACGGTGTGTATTCCTATTTTGGACACTCCGCCATTATCGGATTTGACGGGCGCACGCTGGGCGAAACGGGCGAGGAAGAAATGGGTATTCAATATGCCGAACTGTCCAAGCACTTGATTCGCGATGCCCGCAAGAACGGCCAGTCGCAAAACCACCTGTTCAAGCTGGTACATCGCGGCTACACCGGAACCATCAATTCCGGCGACGGCGACAAGGGCGTGGCCGCCTGCCCCTACAGCTTTTATAGCCAGTGGGTCAACGACCCAGAGGCCGCGCGAGAGATGGTGGAGTCATTCACCCGCACCACTGTGGGTACGCCTGAATGCCCGATGGAAGGTATTCCCAACGAAGCGCCCAAGCACCGTTGAGAAGGCTGCGGGGCAGCGGAAACATCGGTTCGCCGCTGCCCTTTCTTCATTTACACGACTTGCGCAAAAAGGACTTGCCCACTGACATCTCAAGATGCAGAAGGGGGTCAAATCTGGCTGAATTGCGTAAGTCCAAATTTATGGAAAGGGCATTCATCATGCTGGGCGTGGCACTGTTTTTTATTGGCGCGGTATTGTTGGTCAACGGTGTGGGCCTTACGGGCCGTATTGAGGGCCGAGACACCGCACCGTTCAATTTTCTGGTCGGTCTGCTCGCGCTTTTCATCAATGGTCTGGGACTTTACCGCGCCAGCGAAACGGCGGAGTTTTTCGGCGTGGCCGGTGGTCTGCTGTTTGCGTTCACTTATTTGTACCTGGCCGTGGTGCAGTGGTGGGGCCTCAAGGGCGTGGGGCTGGGCTGGTATTGCTTGTTCGTGGCCTTGAGTGCGCTTGTGTTTGCGGCCTCCGCTGGCGACATGCGGGTTATCGCCATGTGGCTTTTGTGGGCCAGCTTGTGGTTTTTCTTTTTTCTGGCGCTGGGTCTGGGCAAATCGCTGCCGTTTTTGCCTGCGTACACCGTGGTGCTGGCCGTGGTCACGTGTTGGGTGCCGGGGCTTTTGATGTTGACGGGGAGATGGTAATGAAGAGCTTGACGCAAGAAAACGCACCGCAGACGGATCCGCTCGCCACCTACCGCATCGAGGCCGAGCCGTACTACCTGCCCACCCGCAACGAGCAGGCCCTATACGAGCAGGCCTACCGCCACCGCATGCCCCTCATGCTCAAAGGCCCCACGGGCTGCGGCAAGACCCGGTTTGTCGAGCACATGGCCTGGGCACTCAAGCGCCCGCTGATTACGCTGGCCTGCAACGAGGACATGACCGCCTCCGACCTGGTGGGCCGCTATCTGCTGGACGCCGATGGCACCGCCTGGCACGACGGCCCGCTGACCATGGCTGTGCGCTACGGCGGCATCTGCTACCTGGATGAGGTGGTGGAAGCGCGCCAGGACACCACGGTGGTGATCCACCCGCTCACCGACGCGCGCCGCACCCTGCCGCTCGACAAAAAGGGCGAAGTGGTGCACGCACACCCCGACTTTCAACTGGTGGTGTCCTACAACCCCGGCTACCAGAGCAGCGCCAAGGACATGAAGCCGTCCACGCGCCAGCGGTTTGCAGCGCTGGAGTTCGACTACCCGAAGGCCGACGTTGAGGCGGACATCGTGGCCCACGAATCCGGCGTCGATCCGGTGCGCGCGCGCAAGCTTGTGGCGCTGGCGCGCAGCACGCGCGAGCTGCGCAACCGGGGGCTGGATGAAGGCGCTTCCACGCGCATGCTGATCTACGCTGGCCTACTGATGTGCAACGGCGTGTCGGCGCAGGACAGTTGCGAGATGACCATCATTCGCGCGCTGACTGACGACCCCGACACCGCCCAGGCGCTGCGCCAGCTCGCGCAGGCGCAGTTCGGCGAGTGAAAGGGCGGCGCACATGGGCATGATGGATGACCACACACATGTGTGGCACGGGCTGACCATGCTGGCCAGCGGCCTGGCGCTCAAGCCTGTCGGCGTGCAGCCACTGGTGGTGCCGCCTGCACCTGCCTCGCCATTCGGTGCGGCAAGGCCGCCTGCCACGCGCGCCGTGTTGGCACCGCCATCGGGTGACAGTCAGGCGGCCGCGCCCAGCCTGCTGGTGCCGGGCATGACGGATGGCGCAGCGCCCGGCCTCTGGGCCGCAATGGTGGCTCACGCTGCGGCGCATCTGCGCCATTCACCGGCCAGCCAGCCCAGCAGCAGCCTCAAGCCCCTTGGCCAGACGGTGGTGTCGGCCATTGAGGACGCGCGTGTCGAGCGCCTGCTGATGCAGGACTACCCCGGCGTGCGAAGCTGGTTCGAGGCCCATGTGTGCGCCGCGCCGCCTGCGGGCGATCTCGGCTTTCGCGCCTTCATGGCGCGGCTTGACCGCGTGCTGCTGCTGCCC
The DNA here is from genome assembly GCA_030538605.1 of Pseudomonadota bacterium. Classification (GTDB taxonomy): domain Bacteria; phylum Pseudomonadota; class Gammaproteobacteria; order Burkholderiales; family Burkholderiaceae_C; genus Ottowia. Next base: position 15,117 of record JAUNTQ010000053.1, on the reverse strand, counting down.
GACAGCCAAAGTGACAACCACTGGGTAAACAAGGCGCGCGAGCTGTTCGAGCAGGCCGTGCGCCAGCACGGGCTTGAAGACTATGCGGGCTTCAGGCGCGTGGCCTCCGTGCTGGCCAATGACTTGGGCCAGATGCGGGTGCGCATGGACCCGCAGCACTACAGCGTGCCCACGACCTACCGGGACGACAACAGCTACCTGTGGCAGCACCCCGCATCGGATCAGGCCGAAGACGAGCCGCTGTCCGTCCACCAGAGCGCCGCACCGCCGCCGCCTGCGGCCCCGCGTGCCACAGCGCAGAGCACCGAAGCGCCGCCCACCCAGGTACCCGAGCAGGCGCGCTACACCTATCCCGAGTGGGATCGCAAGACAGAGCGCCTCAAGGCGGACTGGTGTACCGTGATCGAGAAACTGCCCGGCTGGCAGGGCCAAGGCGCTGCTGCGCAGCGCCTTGCGCCACCCGCCGCGTCCAAGCTGGGCGGCATGCGCTTGCCGCATGCGCGCCAGCTCGACCGCCGCCATCGCCTGCGCAGGCAGTGGGAAGGCGAAGAGGTGGACCTTAACGCCGCCATCGACGTGCAAATCAGCCGACGCTTGAACCTGCGCCCCGAGCCGCGCCTGTTTCTGCGCTCGGGGCGCGGCCCCAAGCCCACCAGCCTGCTGGTGCTGCTGGATGTGTCCGAATCCGTGAACGACCCAGGTGACAGCGGCGTGAGCCTGCTTGCGCTTGAAAAGCAGGCGGCGCTGCTGCTGGCGCAGTCGGCCATGAACGGCGTAGATCGCTTGGCCATTCATGGCTTTTCGTCCAACACACGGCATGAGGTCAACTACTACCGCCTGCTCGACTTCGGCCAGCCCTGCACGCCCGCCGTTATCGACGCTGTGGGCGCGCTCACGGGCCGCTATTCGACGCGCATGGGCGCGGCCTTGCGCCACGCCAGTGAGCTGCTGCAATCAGAGCCTGACGGCCAGCGCAACATGCTCGTCATCACCGACGGCGCGCCCTCGGATGTGGACGTACACGACAGCCGTTACCTCATCGAAGACGCACGCCACGCTGTTCTACACGCGCGCAAGGCGGGCGTGCGCATGGGCTGCCTGGCCGTGGACGCGCACGCGGATGAGTACGTGCGGCATATATTCGGCTGGCGCAACTTCGGCATTGCCGACAACGCCCAGCACCTGCCTCAGCGTCTGGCGCACATGAGCGCCAGGCTGGCGGCAGGCCGTTGACCCGGAGACAACCCTTTCATGCACAACAGCCCGATCCGCATAGGCATTCTTTACTCGGAAACCGGTGCCACCTCCACCATCGGCCAGTCGCAGTGGCAAGGCGCATCGCTGGCCGTTGACGAGATTAACGAAAGCGGCGGCATCCTGGGGCGCGAGTTGGTGGCCGTGCGCCACGACCCGGCATCCACGCCCACGCGCTATGCCGAGCTAGCCGAGCAGCTCATCGTGCGCGAGGGCATCAACGTTATCTTCGGCTGCTACATGTCCAGCAGCCGCAAGGCCGTGATTCCTGTGGTGGAAAAGTGGAACAAGCTGCTGTTCTACCCCACGCTGTACGAAGGTTTCGAGTTCTCCGGCAACGTCATCTACACCGGCGCTGCGCCCAACCAGAACAGCGTGCAGTTGGCCGACTTCATGACCAGCAACTTCGGCGCGCAGGTCTACCTCATCGGCTCCAACTACATCTACCCCTACGAGTCCAACCGCATCATGCGCGAGTTGGTGCTCCAGCACCCCGACAGCGCCATTCTGGGTGAGCGCTACCTGCCCATCGATGCCGCCGAGAGCGACTACCGCGCGATCATGGAAGACATACGCAGCAAGCAGCCTGCATTCATCTTCTCCACCGTCGTGGGCGACTCCACCGCCAGCCTGTACCGCGCCTATGCCGATGCAGGCTTCAACCCCAAGGCGATGCCGATTGCCAGCCTCACCACCTCTGAGGCAGAAATCGCGCAAATGGGCCACGACGTTGCGCAGGGCCACTTCACCGCAGCGCCTTACTTTCAGTCCATCGAGACACCGGCCAACCAGCGTTGCCTCACGCAGTTGAGCAAGCGCTTTGGCGACCACTGCGCCCCCAATCTTTGCTGGGAATCGGCCTATTTCCAGATGCACCTGTTTGCCAACGCCTTTCGCCGTGCGGGTAGTGACAGCATCAGCGAACTGCTGCCCCATTTGCTGGGCAGTGAATTCGACGCGCCGCAAGGCCGGGTGCGGGTAGACCCGGCCAACCACCACACCTGGCTGTACCCGCGCGTGGGCCGCGCCAACGCCAAAGGCGGCTTCACCCTGGTGCGCCAGGCCATGCGGGCCGTCTCGCCCGACCCCTACCTCGTGACGCACTCGCTGGGCGACTGGACGGCCAAGCCCGAGGAGCCGCAGGCGTGAGCGTGGATCAGCCCCCAGACCCGCGCGCCGCGCCACCCGCCCCAGGCGTAACAGGCGCGCCAAGCAAGCGGCCCATGCTGTACGCCACACCTCAGCAACTGAAAGATCTTCGGCAACTCAAGATCGTCGTCATCCACCCCGACGATGCCGATGGGCAGTTGCTCACCCAGCAGTTGCAGCGCATCGGCTGCCAGGTGCAGCCCCTGTGGCCACCGGTGCAAAGCCTGCCCGGCGACGCCGATGTGGTGTTCATGGTCGTTCGTCCCGACTATCTGCACCTGTACCGGCAACTGCGCACCGGTTGGGCGCGCGGCACGCGCACGCCCACGTTGATTGCGGTGGTCAACTACGAAAACCCCACCATCGTCTCCGCCGTGCTGGAATTGGAAGCCCAGGCCATCCTGCCATCGCCTGTGCGCTCGTTTGGCCTGCTGTCGACCCTGGTGCTGGCGCGCAAGACCCACAAACAACTGAGCCAGCAGCAGCAGCACATCGCCAAGCTGCAAACCAAACTGCTCGGGCAGCGGCACGTCACCGAGGCCAAGGCCATCCTGATGCGCACCCACCAGGTCAGCGAGCGCCAAGCCTATGACCTGCTGCGCGAGCAAGCCATGAACAAGCGCAGCTCAATTGAGGGTGTTGCCGCCGCCATCGTGCAAGCCAACGAGCTGCTGTCCTTGAAAAAAAGCTGACGCCAGCAGCGTGCCGAAAGCAGTGCGGACATCGGCATCCGAGGCTTGACGCGACACGGGTGTCGGGTTGTTTGGGGAAGCAGCTTTATTTTCACGACTTACTCCCGGCATCGGCATCGCCTTCATCGAAAGCGGCCAGTACGACCGCCGCTGGCCCGACAGCCACCTGACGCCCGCGCAAACCGCCCAAGCCGCCGCCACCGTGCGGGCGCGCCGCGTCATGCCCGTGCACTGGGGTGCCTACAGCATGGCCTACCACCCCTGGGACGAACCCGTGCGCCAAAGCGTGCCCGCCATACGTGCGCTGGGCGTCAACCCGCTCACGCCGGTGCTCGGGCAAGTGTTCGATGCGCAGACAGTGACATCCGAGTGGTATCTGGGCAAAGAATATTAAGTGAGCTGCTTGCGCATGATATGCGTCATATTTACATGGTTTTATATATGAAAATCATGTAAAACACACGCAAAAAGCTCATGTTTTTATGTCATCGCATGCGCGCAGGTTGGGTAAAGCCGCAGGTGAAACCCATCAAACCGGCTCGCGAAAGCGCTGGGCTTGCTTTGCGCTTTACCCAGCGCATAGCGTCACCTGTGAACTTGCAATCCGCTCTTTTTTTTGAACTCAGCCCAGCAATCGCGGCAGCGATGAAGCCAGCAGCGCCAGCCCCGATGTCGTCAGCAGGCTCAGCACGATCTGGCGAAAGCGTGCGTCGCTGATGGCTGCGCGTTCAGCGGCTCGCCTGCGCCTGCATGGCCTGCGCGGCGAAGTCGGCCAGCGCCTTCACGCGCACCGATGCGCGGTGCCGCTCGGGGTAGACGGCGTAGATGTCGGCATCGGGGCTGTGCCAGTCGGTGAGCACCTGGCGCAGTCGGCCTGACTGCAGGTAGCGCGCCACGTCCCATTCGGCGCGCAGCAGCAGGCCGTGGCCCTCCAGCGCCCAGCCCACGGCCACGCCGCCGTCGTTGGTGGTGAGCGGCCCGCGCACCTTGACGCTGGTGCTGCCCGCGCCGCGTCCGCGCCCGGGCGAAGCGGGTGAAAAGCGCCAGGTGCCGAAGGCGTCATCGCCCTGACGGATGCCGATGCAGGCGTGTCGCGCCAGATCAGCAGGACGCAGCGGCGTGCCGCATTTTTTCAAATAGGCAGGCGTGGCCACCACGATGCGCCGGTTGGGCGCGATGAAGCGGGCAATGGCGCGGCTTTCCGGCGGCGGGCCGAAGCGAAAGCACAGATCAAACGCATCGTCGCTCATGGGTGGTGGGTCGACCGACAGGTGCAACTGCACGTCCACCTTGGGGTGTTGGCGGCAAAAGCGCGACACCAGCGGTGCGATGTGGCTGCGGCCAAAACCCAGCGTGGCGTTCACGCGCAGCAGGCCCTGAGGCTCGGCGCGCGCACCGCCCAGTGCCTGCTGCAACTCGTCCAGTTCGGCGCGCACGCGGCGTGCGCGCTCGGCCACCAGCTCGCCCTCGGGCGTGGGGCTCATGCGGCGCGTGGTGCGGTTGAGCAGGGCCAGGCCCACGCGCTGCTCCATCTGCGCCAGGTGTCGGCTGACGGCGGCGGTGCTCACACCCAGCTCGCGCCCGGCAGCGCTCAGGCTGCCCGCTCGCACCAGGGTGGCAAAAAAGTCCAGGTCGGTGGGCTGAAGTTGGTTTTTCATTGTTGCGATCAGGTTAAGGATGCTTTGATTTTTTCGCTGAATTTCACGCCACGTGCTGCCTACAGTCAAGCACATGGCGGCACCGAACCGCCTCTTTTGAAACCCCGCGACCTGAAGGAGACAAGCGCATGCCCCGCCACACCATCCAGCTCACGCTCGCTGCCATTGCCTGTGCCACCGGCATGGGTGCGGCGCAGGCGCAGACTTTTCCCGCCAAGCCCGTGACCATCGTCGTGCCGTTTCCGGCAGGCGGCACCACCGATGTGCTGGCGCGCGCCGTGTCCACCCGGCTGTCTGGCGTGCTGGGCCAGCCCGTGGTGGTGGACAACCGCCCCGGTGCAGGTGCCACGCTCGGTGCCGCGCAGGTGGCCAAGGCCGCGCCCGACGGCCACACGCTGCTGATGGGCGCGGTGCACCACACCATCGCCACCAGTGTGTACGGCAAGCTGCCCTACAGCTTCGAGAAAGACTTCGCGCCCATCACCACCGTGGCGATGGTGCCCAATGTGCTGGTCGTCGATGCCAAGGCAGCTTACAAAACCGTGGCCGATCTGGTGGCTGACGCACGGGCCAGGCCGGACAAGCTCGCCTACGGCTCCAACGGCAACGGCACGGCGCAGCACATGATCGGCACGCAGTTTCAGCAATCCACCGGCACGCAGGTGCTGCACGTGCCCTACCGCGGCAGTGCACCGCTGACCACCGACCTGCTGGGCGGGCAGGTGCAGCTCTCGTTCGACACCATCACGCCGGTGCTGCCCTTCATCAAGGAAGGCCGCCTCAAGCCACTGGCGGTGACCACGGCCAAGCGCTCGTCGGCGCTGCCCGATGTGCCTACGCTGGCCGAAGCAGGCGTGAAGGACGTGGCCATCGGCACCTGGTTCGGTCTGCTGGCCCCGGCCAGGACACCGCCTGCCGTGGTGCAGCGGCTGAACGCCGAGATCGTGAAGATCGTCCACTCGCCCGAGTTCGGCAAGCAGATGCAGGACATCGGTGCCGAGCCGGTGGGCAACTCGCCGGAGGAGATGGCCCGCCAGATAAAGGACGAGACCGCCAAGTTCGCCCAGCTCGTCAAGAGCGCCAAGGTGTCCATCGACTGAACACAAGGAGATCCGCCATGAACGCATCCGCACTGGACAAAGACGCTGCCACCGCCGAGCTGACGCGCCTGCTGTCCAAATTCACTGCCTACATTGGCAAGCGCCTGCCCACCGACGTGAGCGCCAAGCTGGGTGAGCTGCGCGAGAAGGAGGTCAACTTCCTCGCGAAAGAGGTGTATGAGTCCATGCGCCAGAACCAGGAGGCCGCCGACAAGCTCGATCGCCCGAGCTGCCAGGACACGGGCGTGATCCAGTACTTTTTGACCGCCGGTGCCCAATTCCCGCTGCTGGGCGAGCTGGAAGGGATTCTGGAAGAAGCCACCGCCGGTGCCACGCGCGAAGGCCCGCTGCGCCACAACGCGGTGGAGACTTTTGTCGAGAAGAACACCGGCACCAACACCGGCTCGAAGATTCCGTGGCTCGACTGGGAGATCGTGCCCGGCAGCGACAGCGTGACCATCGACGTCTACATGGCTGGGGGCGGTTGCACGCTGCCCGGCAAGGCGACGGTGCTGATGCCGGGGCAGGGCTACGAGGGCGTGGCCGAATTCGTGTTCGACGTGGTCACCTCGCGCGGCGTCAACGCCTGCCCGCCGCTGCTGGTGGGCGTGGGCGTGTCGACCTCGGCCGAGACAGCGGCGCGCCTGTCCAAGAAAGCCATCCTGCGCCCGGTGGACACGCGCCACCCCAACGAAAACGCCGCGCTGATGGAAGAGCTGCTGGCCGATGGGCTGAACGAGCTGGGCCTGGGCCCGCAGGGCCTGACCGGCAACAACAGCGTGATGGGAGTCAACATCGAATCATCTGCACGCCACCCATCCACCATTGGCGTGGCGGTGTCCACCGGCTGCTGGGCGCACCGGCGCGGGCGCATCAGGATCAACGCCGATATGTCCTGGGAAGTCATCTCGCACAAGGGGTTCACGCTGTGAAAAAAGTCATCCTCACCACACCCATCAAGGACGAAGACCTCGAAACGCTGAACGCGGGCGACGTGGTCTACCTCACCGGCACGCTGGTCACCTGCCGCGACGTGGCGCACCGCCGTTTGATCGAGCAGGGGCGCGAATTGCCGGTTGACCTCAAAGGCGGTGCCATCTTCCACGCTGGCCCCATCGTGCGGCAGAAAGACGACGGCGAGTACGAGATGGTTTCCATCGGCCCCACCACCAGCATGCGCATGGAGAAGTTCGAGAAAGACTTCATCAAGCAAACCGGCGTGAAGCTCATCGTCGGCAAGGGCGGCATGGGTGCCGATACGCAAGAGGGCTGTGTGGAGAACAAGGCCGTGCACGCCATCTTCCCCGGCGGCTGCGCCGTGCTGGCGGCCACCAAGGTCGAGAAGATCGAAGGTGCCGAGTGGAAAGACTTAGGCATGCCTGAAACCCTGTGGATCAACCGCGTGCGCGAGTTCGGCCCGCTCATCATCTCCATCGACACCAAGGGCCGCAACCTGATCGAGGAGAACAAGAAGGTGTTCAACGAAAAGAAAAAGCCCATTCTGGAGCGCATCAACCAGCAGGTGCGCTTCATCAAGTAGCGCCCGGCCCACTGCCAAAAAAACGCCCGCTGCGAAGCGGGCGTTTTTCATTCGGCACCTGGAGGGTGCCTCAGCACACGTCAGGGCAGCTTCACCCCCGCTGCGGTGATGACCGACTGGTGCGAATAGTCGGCTGCGGCGGGGCGGGCGATGGTTTGCTGGGCGACGATGTAGTCAACGAAGGTTTGCGTGTAGAGCAGGTAGTTGTTGACGTAGTTGCCGCTGTCGAAGATGGGCTTGAAGGTGGCGTAGCCGTCCTGGCCGCGGGCGATGAAGTCGTTGGTGGCGACGATGTAGGTGGCGGCGGGGTCGATGGCGCTCCAGTTGCCGGTGGTGCGGTGCTTGACCTCGATCTGCGTGAAGCGCTGGCCTTTGGCCTGGCTCATGTCCAGGTGCCAGCGCAGGCCCGCCGCATAGGGGTGGCCGCCGCCGTTGGGCTGGCCTGCGTCCAGGTAGTTGGCCACGGCGTCTTCGAGCACGGCGGCAACTTGCGCGCCGGTGAGCGGCATTTCGACCAGCACGTTGCTGAAGGGCAGCACGGTGAAGGCGTCACCCATGGTGATGGGGCCAGCGGCCACGGGCACGCGCACGCCGCCTGCGTTCTGGATGGCGACGTCGGCGCGCAGGCTGGCGCTGAGGAAGGACTGGGCGACCACTTGCGCGATGTCGCTGCCGCGTGCGAGCTGGTTGGCGCTTTCGCAACCGGCTACGCCAGCGCTGCGGTTGGTGCTTTCGCCCGGCGTGCGCACCAGGCAGAGGGCTTCGGTGGTGGCGCCGATTTGCTGCTTTTTCAGCTCGTCCACCTGGCTGGCGTAGGCGCTCAGCACGGTGGCGGCACCGGCTTCGGGGGCGAGCATCTTCAGCGCGGGCATGGCGGCCACGGCGCTGGCGATGCTTGCCTGCGTGGCGGCGTCCACGGCCACCCATGCGTTTTCGCTGTCGCGGCGGCGGAAGCTGTCGCCAATCAGCAGCGATGCCTGGCCGCCGCAGCGGGTGACTTCGCCCTGGGCGTTGAATTCGACGTGCATTTCGCCGATGGCCTTGCTGTATTCCCATGCCTGGCCGATGCAGACGGGCTTGCCGTCCTTGTTCACGGCCTGGGTGGGGTAGGGGCCGGTGGCGCGGTAGCTGCTGCCGAGGGCGCTGAAGTCGCCCAGCAGGGTGTGCGAGTCGCCGCCGATGATGACGTCTACATCGGTGAGTTTGGCGGCCAGTTCCTTGTCGGCGCTGTAGCCCATGTGGGTGAGCAGCACGATGTGGCGCACGCCCTGGGTCTTGAGCTGGTCGATGGTGCGTTGCGCGGCGGCGGCTTCGTCGTCGAACACGGTGGTGGGCAGGGGGCTGGAGGAGTTTTGCGTCTTGCCCTTGACGGTGAGGCCGATGATGCCGACTTGCACGCCCTTGACGGTCTTGAGGGTGTAGGGCTTGAGGTAGTCGTCTGCGGCGCGCGGGGCCAGCGGGGTGCCGACTTGCGGGTGGATGTTGGCGGCCAGCACGGGGGTCTGGCAGGCGCCGGCGTGCAGGTGGTCGATGAAGGATTTCAGTTGCGCGTCGCCGTCGTCGAATTCGTGGTTGCCGGGCACGAAGGCGTCGAAGCAGACGGTGTTCATCATGTCGGCGTCGGCCCGGCCCTTGAACAGGGTGTAGTAGAGGGTGCCGGTTTGCGCATCGCCCGCGTGCAGCTTGAGCACATCGTCGCGGCCCTCATAGGCCTTGAAGGCTTGGGTGACGCGGGCAAAGCCGCCAAGCTCGACCTGGGTGTCCACGCCGCCGATTTGCATCACCTGGTTGGCGAAGGGGGCGAGGTTGGAGTGGTGGTCGTTGATGTGCGCAATGGTCAGCGACAGGGGCTGGACGCTGGGGGTGTCGTCGTTGCTGCTGCTGCTGCCGCCGCAGGCGCTGAGGGCAAGGGCACCGGCGATGCCGATGGCAAAGAGGGCGTGAACGGGCTTGAGGCGAAGACGTGTTGTCATGGCGGGGCAGGGGAAGTGGTGGTGAAACCTGCCCATGCTTGCGCCTGTGTGTGACGCGGGTGTGACCGCCGCGTGACCGACGGCGGTGCGCGCCTGCCTTCAGCCTGCTGCCCACTGGCCGCTGGCGCAGGCGGCTTTGATGCGCGCTTGCCAGGGGGCGATGTCGTGGCCCTGCTCGCGCAGCCAGTCGTCGTTGTAGTAGGTGTCGAGGTAGCGCTCGCCGCCGTCGCAGGCAAGGGTGACGATGCTGCCCGCTTCGCCGCGCGCGTGCATTTCGCAGGCCAGTTGCAGCGCGCCGTAGAAGTCGGTGCCGGTGGAGCCGCCGTAGCGCTTGCCCACCAGGCGCTCCAACACGCGCATGGCGGCAAAGCTGGCGGCGTCGGGCACGCGGATCATGCGGTCGATGACGCTTGGCTGAAACGATGGCTCCACGCGCGGGCGGCCAATGCCTTCGATGCGCGAGCCGCACGCGCTGGTGACGTGCGGGTTGGCGCGGTTGTCAAAATAGTCGGTGAAGACCGAGTGCTCGGGATCGACCACGCACAGGCGCGTGGCGTGGCCCTGGTAGCGCAGGTAGCGGCCAATGGTGGCCGAGGTGCCGCCGGTGCCAGCGCCCACCACGACCCATGCGGGCACGGGGTGCGGCTCGGTGCTCATCTGCTGGAAGATGGATTGCGCGATGTTGTTGTTGCCGCGCCAGTCGGTGGCGCGCTCGGCGTGGGTGAACTGGTCCATGTAGTGGCCGCCGCATTCGCGCGCCAGGCGCGTGGCTTCGGCATAGACCTGGTCGGCCGCATCGACGAAGTGGCTTTCACCGCCGTAGAAGGCGATTTGCGCGACCTTGGCCGCCGAGGTGCTGCGCGGCATGACGGCCACAAAGCGCAGGCCCAAAAGGCGCGCAAAGTAAGCCTCTGACACGGCGGTGCTGCCCGACGATGCTTCGATGATGCTCATGCCCTCGCGGATCCAGCCGTTGCACAGACCGTAGAGAAACAGCGAGCGCGCCAGCCGGTGCTTGAGGCTGCCGGTGGGGTGGGTGGCTTCGTCTTTCAGATAGAGGCGCACGCTGCCGAGCGCGGGCAGATCGATGGCGATCAGGTGCGTGTCGGCCGAGCGCTGGAAGTCGCGCTCGATGCGGCGGATGGCTTCGTGGGTCCAGGCGTGGGGCATGGCGGATGTCAGGTGGCCGGTGGGGTGTCGTCCGGCGGGGTGTCGGCGCGGAAGCTGTCGCGGAAGGTGGCCCATAGCGAGGCCGAGAGCATGGCGGCGATGAGCAGGCTCACCGGCATGATGCCGCTGACGGCCACGCGCAGGCTGCCCAGCAGGCCCGCAAGAATGAGCAGGCCCATCCAGCCGATCATGGCCAGCGTGACCCAGCCCATGCCGTAGATGAGGTAGGCACCGGTGTTGCGCAGCACGCCCACGGCGCTGAAAAACAGCGCCTTGCCCGGCGACACGTCGTGCCAGAAGACCAGCGCGGGCGCGTGCCAGAAGAGCACCGTCACGGGCAGGTAAAGCAGGGTGACCAGCAGCATGCGCGTGGCCGAGCCGCGCACGGCTTGCTGCATGGCGGGGTCGGCCATCAGCTCGGGGGTGATGCGCCCGCCGTTGGCCTGAATGAGGCCGGTGAGCTGCCCGTCGTCCATCGAAGCGCCCAGTGCGATGATGGCCAGCACGGCCACCGCGTACATCGCGCCCAGCACGAGCATGGCGCGCGTCTTGGCCGGCGAGTGGCGCAGCCCGATGGCCAGGATGGAGGGCATGGGAAAGCGCCCGCCCAGCGCCTCGCGCGCCGCAGCCATCAGGCCCACGGTGCCCGCAGGCACCACCAGCAAAGCCAGCGCATCGCCCACGAGCGGCACCAGCGACAGCAAGCTGGTGACCACCACGAGCAGCAGGAAGATGCCCGCAAAGGCCAGCGGCTGGCGCATGAACAGGCCCACGCCTTCGCGCACCCATTGCGCGCCCGTGCGGGCTGGAACGATGTTGAGCTTCATGGTGTTACGTCGGTTGGGGTGGGATGCATCACGGAAGAAAAGGGTGAATGATTTAAAAAGATAGCTGCTTGCGTACGATTTCAAATGTTTTTAGATGATTTTGTTTTAAATTTGATGTATACCTTACGCAATAAGCTATGTTTTTTTTATAGCCAACCGCATAAACAAGCCGATAGGCGTTTTGGCTGTTGGCCCCTTCCCCCGTTGGGGGAAGGCTGGGATGGGGGACTGACCACCTTGGATGAATCTACCGTGGTTGGCCCCCACCCCAACCCTCCCCCAGCGGGGGAGGGAGCAAGAGACGTTTGATTGTTTTTGGGTTCAGCCATAAGCAGTCGGACGCAGAGAACGCAAAAGAGAAAACCAAACTTTCCGGCTGTTGGGCTTCCGGTTTTCACTCCCCCAGCGCAAGCAGCCGCTCCCGCAGCACGCGCTCGAAGTGCGTGGGGTCGTGGGCGGTGAGCATGCTGGCTGCGCGCGGCAGGTGAAAGTCCCACAGGCGCGAGAGCCAAAAGCGCAGCGCGCCTGCGCGCAGCATGGCAGGCAGCAGGCGGCGCTCGGCGTCGGTCAGGGGGCGCACGGTCTGGTAGGCGTTCAGCAGGGCGGCGGCGCGCTCGGGCGCGGCGCGGCCCGTGGGGTGGTCGATGGCCCAGTCGTTGAGCGTCACGGCCAGGTCGTAAAGCCAGGTGTCGACGCCGGCGAAATAGAAGTCGAAAAAGCCCGAGAGCACGGGCTGCTCGCGCGTGCCTTCAAACATCACGTTGTCGCGAAACAGGTCGGCGTGCACCGCCCCGCGCGGTAGCGCGGCATAGGCGCTGCTGGCGGCCACGTGGTTCTGATAGGCCAGCTCGGCGGTGATGAGGGCGGCCTGCGCTGCCTCCAGATGGGGCAGCACCACGGGCACGGTGTCGTTCCACCAGGGCAGGCCGCGCAGGTTGGGCTGGTGGCGGTCGTAGCTGCGCGAGGCCAGGTGCGCGCGCGCCAGCATGTCGCCCACGGCGGCGCAGTGCGCGGGGCCGGGGGCCAGCTCGCTCTGGCCGCGCAGGCGGTTGACCACCGCCGCGGGTTTGCCGTGCAGCGTGTGCAAGAGGGCGTCTTCGCCGGGGCCGATGCGCGCGCCTTCGGCCTTGGCCTGCGGCTCGGGCACGGGCACGCCGCAGCGCGCCAGGTGCTTCATCAGGTGCAGATAGAAGGGCAGTTGCGCGTGCGTCAGGCGCTCGAAAAGGGTGAGCACCCATTCGCGCGTCTGGCCGTCATCGCCTTGCGTGGTGGCGAAGTAGTTGGTGTTCTCGATGCCGCCTTCGATGCCGCGCAGGCCGGTCAGCTCGCCCAGGCCGAGGGATTGCAGCAGCGCGCGGGCCTTATCGGGGGCAACTTCGGTGTAAACCGCCATGAGATGGTTTGGATAAAAAACGCGATTTGCGCATGAAGCTCATGCGCAAGCAGCTATCAAAAAAAGCAAGGCTGGCCAGCGGCTCAGAACGGAATCTTCCACACCCTGGGGCCGGTGCTGCCGGGGCCGCCTTCGCGCTGGGCGGGGCCGCCGGGGTTGGCGGGCAGCACGTCGTAGGCGGGCACGGGGGCCTTGGGCTGCACGGTGATGCTCCTGGTTTCGCCGCCTGCGCGCACCTCGTCCACGCGGCTGCCAGCGTCTTCGTGGGTGATGTTTTCCACGCGCTGCGTGCGGCGGTCAAGCGCGGTTTCGTCGCGCAGCGGCGCGCCTTCGGTGCCCGGCGCAGCGGGCGCGGCACCCGTGGCAGGAGGGGTCTGTGCATGCACGCTGAAGGCGGCTGCCAGCAGCGCGGCGGGGGCGATGAGGCGCAGGGTGTTCATGCGGCGGATTGTAGGCGGCGCATGGTTTGGCCCACGCCCTGCCTGATCCCCCGCCGGGCACAATCGCCGCCATGAGCACCACCCCCGCCCCCACGCTGCTGCTGGTCGATGGCAGCAGCTATCTTTACCGCGCGTTTCACGCCATGCCCGACTTGCGCGCCGACCCGGCAGACCCCACCAGCCAGCCCACCGGGGCCATTCGCGGCATGGTCAACATGCTGGGCAGCCTGCGCCGCGACTACCCCGACGCGCCCTACATCGCCTGCGTGTTCGACGCCAGCGGCCCCACCTTTCGTGACGACATCTACCCCGACTACAAGGCCAACCGCAGCCCCATGCCCGATGCGCTGCGCAGCCAGATTGCGCCCATCCACGAAGTGGTGCGCCTGCTGGGCTGGCCCGTGCTGGCCGTGCCGGGGGTGGAGGCCGATGACGTGATCGGCACGCTGGCGCGCGCGGGCGAGCGCCAAGGCATGCAGGTGGTCATCTCCAGCGGCGACAAGGATTTGACGCAGCTGGTCACCCCGCGCGTGAGCATCATCGACACCATGACCGGCAAGCGCCGCGACGAAGCGGGCGTGCTGGCCGAGTTTGGCGTGCGGCCCGCGCAGATGATCGACTACCAGACCCTGGTGGGCGACGCCGTGGACAACGTGCCCGGCGTGGACAAGGTCGGCCCCAAGACGGCGGCCAAGTGGCTGGCCGAATACGGCACGCTGGATGCGCTGCTGGCGCGCGCCGACGAAGTCAAGGGCGCAGCCGGGGCCAACCTGCGCAAGGCACAGGACTGGCTGCCCACGGGCCGCGAGCTGCTCACCATCCGCACCGATTGCGATCTGGCAGGGCATGTGGACAGCCTGCCTGCGCTTGATTCAATAGCTGTTGGCGAGCAGCAGACGAGCGCATTGGCCGATTTTTATGAGCAGCACGGCTTTCGCACCTTGTCGAAAGCGCTCAAGTCCGGCAAAGCCCCTGCATCCGCATCCGCACCCGCCGCCGCGCAGCCCACGGGCGACTTGTTTGACGACGCGCCCGCTGCCGCATCGGCCGTGACCGATTTGCGCTACGACACCGTGCTCGACTGGCCCACGTTCGATACCTGGCTGGCCAAAATCGAAGCCGCCGAGCTGACCGCGCTCGACACCGAAACCACCTCGCTCGACGAAATGGCCGCGCGCATCGTCGGCATCTCGCTCAGCGTGCAGCCGGGCGAAGCCGCCTACATCCCGCTCGCACACGAAGGCCCCGACGCGCCCGCGCAACTGCCGCTGGATGAAGTGCTCGCGCGTCTCAAGCCCTGGCTGGAAAACCCGGCCAGAAAAAAGCTCGGCCAGCACCTCAAGTACGACCGCCACGTCTTCGCCAACCACGGCATCCACGTAGCAGGCTACGCACACGACACCATGCTGCAAAGCTACGTGCTGGAGCCACACCGCCCCCACGGCCTGCAAAGCCTGGCCGAGCGCCACCTGGGCCGCAGCGGCACCAGCTACGAAGACCTGTGCGGCAAGGGCGCGCACCAGATCCCGTTTGCGCAAGTGCCCGTTGAAAAAGCCGCCCACTACGCCTGCGAAGACGCCGACCAGACCCTCGACGTCCACCGCGCACTGTGGCCGCGCGTGCAGGCCGACGCGGGCCTGCTGCACACCTATGAACTGGAAGTTGCCACCAGCGAAGTGCTGTTCGCCATCGAGCGCCACGGCGTGCTCATCGACGCGGGCGAACTGGCCGCGCAAAGCCACGCCCTCGGCCAGCGCATCCTGCAACTGGAGCAAGAAGCGCACGAGCTGGCCGGCCAGCCGTTCAACCTAGGGTCACCCAAACAAATCGGTGAAATCTTCTTCGGCAAACTCAGCTTGCCCATCGTCAAGAAAACCGCCACCGGCAAACCCAGCACCGACGAAGAAGTGCTGGAAAAACT
>JAUNTQ010000204.1 GCA_030538605.1 Pseudomonadota bacterium | reverse complement strand
AAAAGGGGACACTTCTATCTGGGGCTATGGGGACATTACGACTTGGGGCTCACACGCGGCAGCACACGGGCGAGGGTGGCTAGAATCGTTCGCATGGCCGATGAAGCGCAGTCCGTCAACCTCACCAACCACTTTCTCATCGCCATGCCCGGCATGGAGGACGACACCTTCTCCCGCAGCGTCGTCTACGTGTGCGAACACAGTGCGCGCGGCGCCCTGGGCCTGATCATCAACAAGCCCGGCGACATCAGCCTGGCAGACCTGTTCGAGCGCGTCGACTTGCCGCTCACCCGCCCCGAATTCAGCGCACAGCCCGTCTTTCACGGCGGCCCCTTGCAGACCGAGCGCGGCTTCGTGCTGCACGAGCCGGTCATCGCCGAAGGGCTTGCGCCCGAGGAATCGCTCTTCGCCTCCACTCTTACCGTGCCTGGCGGCCTGGAGATGACCACCAGCAAGGACGTGCTCGAAGCCATGTCCAGCGGCGGCGGCCCGCGCCGCGTGCTGGTCACGCTGGGCTATGCGTCCTGGGGCGAGGGCCAGCTCGAATCGGAGCTGGCGCGCAACAGCTGGCTCACCGTCGATGCCGACAGCAGCGTCATCTTCGACGCCCCCGTCGACCAGCGTTACGACCGCGCGCTTGGCCTGCTCGGCTTGCAGGCCTGGATGCTCTCGCCCGACGTGGGCCATGGCTGAGCCGCGCCTGCACGAGACAGCGGATCAAGCCCCCGCCGTCGCCCCCGCGCTCGCCACCTTCCTGGCCTTCGACTACGGCCTCAAGCGCACCGGCGTGGCCGTGGGCAACCGCCTGCTGCAAGCTGCCACGCCGCAGGCCACCATCCGCGCCGAGGGCGACGCCCGCTGGCCGCTGGTGGCCGCGCGCATTGCCGAGTGGCAGCCCGATGCGCTGGTGGTGGGCGTGCCCTTTCACCCCGACGGCGCGGCGCACGAGAACACCGCCCGCGCGCGCAAGTTCGCGCGCCAGTTGCGCGGGCGCTTTGGCCTGCCCGTGTTCGAGGTGGACGAGCGCTACAGCACCACCGAGGCGCACGCGCAGGGCGCACGCGATGCTGATGCGGCGGCGGCCGCCATCATCCTGGCGCAGTTTTTGAGGACTCTTTCATGACCGCACCCGCACCCGCACCCGCACCCGTGGGCGCACTCGCGCTCGACGCCGAGGCGCTGTACGCCGAACTCACACAAGGCATTCGCCCCCTGATCGCCCCTGGTACGCGCTTGGTCGGCATTGTGTCCGGCGGCCAATGGCTGGCCGAGCGCCTGCACGCCGACCTGGCCCTGCCCGGCGCGCCCGGTGCCATCTCCTCGGCCATGCACCGCGACGACTTCGCCAAGCGGGGCCTGGCCGCCGCCGCGCAGACAGCGCTGCCATTCGAAGTCGATGGGGCCGACGTGCTGCTGCTCGACGACGTGCTGCACACCGGCCGCACCGTGCGCGCCGTGCTCAACGAGCTGTTCGACTATGGCCGCCCCGCCCGCGTGCGCATGGCCGTGCTGGTCGATCGCGGTGGGCGGCAGCTACCCGTGGCGGCTGACGTGGCCGCTGCCCGCGTCAGCCTGCCTGCGGCGCAGTCGCTGCGGCTGGCGCGCGCCGATGATGGGCAGTTCAGCTTCCACGTCCAGACACGGAGCTGACCCATGCTCGCCCGCCACAACCCGCAACTCAACGCCCACGGCGAGCTGACCCACCTGCTCAGCACCGAAGGGCTTTCGCGCGAGATCCTCACCCACATCCTCGACACTGCCGCGCAGTTCGTCGGCGTGAGCGAGCGCGAGGTCAAGAAGGTGCCTCTTTTGCGCGGCAAAAGCGTGTTCAACCTGTTCTTCGAGAACAGCACGCGCACGCGCACCACCTTCGACATTGCCGCCACACGCCTGTCGGCCGATGTGTACACGCTCGACATTGCCCGCTCATCTGCCAGCAAGGGCGAAAGCCTGCTCGACACCGTGGCCAACCTGAGCGCGATGGCCGCCGACATCTTCGTCGTGCGCCACGGCGAAAGCGGCGCGCCCTACCTGCTGGCGCAGCACGTGGCACCGCACGTACACGTCGTCAACGCAGGCGACGGGCGGCACGCGCACCCCACGCAGGCGCTGCTCGACATGTACACCATCCGCCACTACAAGAAGGATTTTTCAAGCCTTGTGGTGGCCATCGTGGGCGATGTGCTGCACTCGCGCGTGGCGCGCAGCGACATCCACGCGCTCACCACCCTGGGCGCCGCCGAAGTGCGCGTGGTCGGCCCGCGCACGCTGGTGCCCGGCGACATGGCCCCGATGGGCGTGCGCGTGTGCCACACGCTCGAAGAAGGCATCAAGGATGCCGACGTGGTCATCATGCTGCGTCTGCAAAACGAGCGCATGGCCGGTGCGCTGCTGCCCAGCAGCCAGGAGTTCTTTCAAAGCTACGGCCTCACCCCCGACAAGCTGCGCTGGGCCAGGCCCGACGCCATCGTCATGCACCCCGGCCCCATCAACCGTGGCGTGGAGATCGACTCCGACGTGGTCGACGGTGCGCAAAGCGTCATCCTGCCGCAGGTCACTTTCGGCATCGCCGTGCGCATGGCCGTGCTCAGCATCGTGGCCGGAGCGTGACGTCCCCCTGAAATGAAAGATGACTTCGCTTCGCTCGATGACCGGCGCTGGCGCGCCATGACAAATGACCAAACAGCCATGCGAGCTGATGGGGTTCGTCATTTGTCATGCGCTCGCCAGAGCGCGGTCATTCGTCATTTGATCCATAGACCATGAAAATCCTCATCGAACAAGGCCGCGTGATCGACCCCGCCACGGGCCGCGACGAAGTGGCCGATGTGGCCATTGCCGCCGG
>JAUNTQ010000203.1 GCA_030538605.1 Pseudomonadota bacterium | reverse complement strand
GTACAGCCAGGGGTTGATGACCTGCGCGCTGTCGGCCTGCACCAGCAGGGTGTAGCCGTCGGGCCGGGCCTTGGCCGTGTGGGCGGTGCCGATGTTGCCGCCCGCGCCGGGGCGGTTTTCAATCACCACGGGCACGCCCATTTGCTGCGACAGGCGCTGGCCCACCACGCGGGCAATGGTGTCGTTGGCGCCGCCGGCGGCCTGCGGCACGACCAGGGTGATGGGGCGCGCGGGGTAGCGTTCTTGCGCGGCCAGGGGCAGGGCCAGCGCGCTGGTGGCGGCCAGCGTGGCCAGGGCAAAGCGGCGGCGGGTGGTGGGTGTCATGGCGGTGTCTCCTGGTTGTTACGCCGAATACAAACGACTTGAAAAATGCGTCATTCCCGCGCAGGCGGGAATCCAGCATCTGCATCAGCGCGGCGGCTGGATTCCCGCCTGCGCGGGAATGACGGTGCAGGCAAGTGCGTCCAAGTCAATCGCTTTCGAATCAATAAGTGCCTTGTGCATGCACACGTTTTCGTGGGCTGGGATGGGGCTTCACTGCACGATGCCCCGCGCGCGCAGCGCGGCGATTTGCTCGGCGCTCAGGCCCATGTCGCGCAGCACGGCGTCGGTGTCGTCGCCCACGTGCGGCGCGCTGGTGCGCACGGTGCCGGGGGTGGCCGAGAGCTTGGGCACGATGCCGGGCACTTCTATTTTGTCGCCGCCCCGCGTGGTTTGCGTGAGGATCATGTCGCGGGCGCGATAGTGCGGGTCTTCGGCGATGTCGCGCGCGGTGTAGACCTTGCCTGCGGGCACGCGCGCGGCGGCCAGCGCATCCATCACCTGTTGCACGGTGCGCGCTTGCGTCCACGCGCCGATGGCCGCGTCGATCTCGGCCACGCGCGCCACGCGGCCCGCGTTGTCGGCGAGATCAGGCGCTTGTCCTAAGTCATCACGGCCAATGGTGTGCATCAGCCGCTTGAAGATGCTGTCGCCATTGCCTGCCACCAGCACCCAGCCATCGGCGCAGGCATAGGCGTTGCTGGGTGCAATGCCGGGCAGCGCGCTGCCGGCGGCTTCGCGCACGGTGCCGAAGGCGCTGTACTCGGGCAGCAGGCTTTCCATCACGTTGAACACGGCTTCGTGCAGCGCCACGTCGATCACCTGGCCTGCACCGCCGTTCACCTCGCGGTGGCGCAGCGCCATCATCACGCCGATCACGCCGTGCAGCGCGGCCAGCGTGTCGCCAATCGACACGCCCACGCGCACCGGCACGCGGCCCGGCTCGGCGGTCAAATGGCGCAGCCCGCCCATCGCCTCGCCAATCACGCCAAAGCCCGGCAGGTCGCGGTAAGGCCCGGTCTGCCCGTAGCCGGAGATGCGCAGGATGACCAGGCCGGGGTTGAGTGCGTGCAGCGCATCGGGCGACAGGCCCCAGCCTTCCAGCGTGCCGGGGCGGAAGTTCTCGATCAGCACGTCGGCTTCGGCGATCAGCTGGCGCGCGAGCTGCTGCGCGTCGGGCTGGCGCAAGTCCAGCGCCACCGAGCGCTTGTTGCGCGACTGCACCTGCCACCAGACGGAAGTGCCGCGCTGCATCAGCCGCCAGTTGCGCAGCGGGTCGCCCGCGCCGGGCGGCTCGATCTTGACCACGTCGGCACCAAACTCGCCCAGCGTCTTGCCCGCGAACGGCCCGGCAATCAGCTGGCCCATCTCGATCACGCGCACGCCAGCCAGGGCAGCGGCAGGGGGTGTGGGCATGGGTGTCTCCTTGCAAGGGCTTAATAAAATGATAGCTGTTTGCGTAGGTTATACATAATTTTTATATTGAATAAAATTGAAAATTATTTAAATGATGCGCAAACAGCTATGTATTTTGATTTTTCTGAAGGCGGTAAGCAAGGCAGATGCCGCCTTGTCTTAAGCTCAGGCGCATGAGCACCACCGCCGACCTCGTTGCCATTTTGAAGAAAGAGCTGAAGGCCTCGCAGATGACCTATGCGGCGCTGGCGCGCGAGCTGGGGCTGGCCGAGTCCAGCGTCAAGCGCATGCTGGCCAAGGGCGACATGCCGCTGTCGCGCATCGACGCCATCTGCCGCGCGCTGCGCATGGACTTTGCCGAGCTGGCCCAGCGCGTGGCCGATGCGCAGCCGATGCTGGCCGAGCTGACGGCCGAGCAGGAGCGCGCCGTGGTGGCCGACGAGAAGCTGCTGCTGGTGGCCACCAACGTGATGTCGCAGTGGACGCTGGAGCAGATGACCGACACCTACCGCCTGACCGAGGCCGAGGTCGTCAAGCACCTGGTGCAGCTGGACCGCATCGGCATCATCGAGCTCAAGCCCGGCAACCGCTACCGGCTGAAAGTGGCCAAGACCTTTCGCTGGCGGCCGCACGGCCCGGTGATGCAGCACTTTCGCGAGCACGTGGTGCTGGACTATTTCGGTGGCAGCTTCGGCGGCGCGGCCGAGGGGCTGATGCTGGTGCACGGCAGCATCAGCCGCGCGCTGGCCCCTTCGTTTCTGGAGCGCCTGCAACGCGTGGCGCAAGACTACGCCCAGCAGCACCAGGCCGACCAGAAGCTCAAGCCCGCCGAGCGGGAGGGCTACACCCTGCTGCTGGCCATGCGCAGCGGGGAGCTGGACATCACGGCCAAGTACAGGAAGCCCCCCTGAGTCGCCTTCCCCCCAGGGGACGCCGCTGGTCGCCGGGGGAACCCCGGCTCGGGCGGCCTGGCATGGTCTGCTCTGCGGCCTTTTGTAGCCCCGTAGGGCGGAACCCCGAAGGGATTCCGCCAGCGCTGCGTTTGTTTTCTACGTTGGGGTGATGGATGCGTCGCTGGCCGGGATGTGCGCCCGGCAGCGCAGTCACTTTCTTTTGCGCCGCC
>JAUNTQ010000202.1 GCA_030538605.1 Pseudomonadota bacterium | reverse complement strand
GGTAAAAGCCGATGAGCTGCCACATGGCGTCCAGCCCCAGGCAGCCGGGCATGACGGGGTCGCCCTGAAAGTGGCAGGCGAAGAACCACAGGTCGGGTTTGATGTCCAGCTCGGCCTCGATGCGGCCCAGGCCGTGCGCGCCGCCGTCCTCGTCGATGTGCGTGATGCGGTCGAACATGAGCATGGGCGGCAGCGGCAGGCGCCCGCTGTCGGGGTTGAACAAGCGGCCCTCGCCGGAGGCAATGAGTTGGTCGTAATCGAAGGAATCAGCCATCGCGCAATTGTGCCTTGATGCCGTGCCTGGAGGCCGTCCCTGAAGCGCCCGCGCCGCCCCAGCAGCGCAAAGGCCAGCACCCACACGCCGCACAGCAGCCACAGCGGCCACAGCCCGAACGCCGACGCCCAGCGCGCAAACGGCGTGAGGTGCGTGCGCCCCTCGAACGTGCCGTGCAGCACGCCGCGTGTCAGACGCGGCAGCAGGTGCGTGACCTCGCCGCGGTGGTTGATGATGGCCGTGGCCCCGGTGTTGGTGGCGCGCAGCATGGGGCGCTCGAACTCCAGCGCGCGCATGCGGCTGATGTGCAGGTGCTGGTCGATGGCCACGGTGTCGCCAAACCAGGCGATGTTGCTGACGTTGACGAAGGCCGTGGGCGCGCTGGCCGCATGGGCAAAGCGCGCGGCCAGCTCTTCGCCGAACAGGTCTTCGTAGCAGATGTTGGGGGCCAGGCGCTGGCCTTGCCACTCGAACGAGGGCTGGCCCACGCCGCCGCGCGTAAAGTCGCCCAGCGGGATGTTCATCATGGCGACGAACCAGCGGAACAGCGGCGGAATGAATTCGCCAAAAGGCACCAGGTGGTGCTTGTCGTAGCCGTAGGGCGCGGGCTGCCCGCCCTTCAGGCCGATGACGGAGTTGGTATAGCCCACGTCGAAGTCGCCCAGCGGCACGCCCAGCAGCGCGGCCTGATCGCCGCCCGCATAGCGCGCCAGCAGCGCGTCCCAATAGCCTTCGGGCAATTGATAAGGCAGCAGGGGCAGCGCCGTCTCGGGGCCGACGATGAGCGGTGCGGTATTGGCGTGCAGCTGCTCGCCGTACCAGGTGAGCGAGTCCAGCACGCCGGTGCCGGGCACGAACTTCTCGTCCTGCGGGATGTTGCCCTGCATCAGCGCCACGGCCATCTCCAGCGGGCGCGGGCCGGGCGCGGGGGTGTGGCAGGGGTATATGTCGCAGGTGCGCGCCACCCACAGGCCCGCGCCCAGCGCCCCCACCAGCACCGCCACGAAGGCCGATGCAACCCAGGTGCGCGCGCGCCGCCAGGGCAGGTGCGGCGCCTGCGCCAGCAAGGCGGCCAGCCATGCGGCCACGAAGCCGGCGCCATACACGCCCACGTAGCGCGGCAGCACCGACAGCGGCCCGTCCACATGCGCATAGCCGCCCGCGCCCCACGGAAAGCCCGTCAGCAGCGTGCCGCGCAGCAGCTCGGCCAGCGTCCACAGCGCGGCAAACAGGCCCGCGCGCGCCAGCGCTTGCGACACGGTCTGCGTGGTGCCAGCGCCTGCCAGCCACACCAGCAGCCCGCCCGCCAGCGCGTAGTAAAGCGCCAGAAAACCCGCCAGCGCCGCCACGGCCGCCACCGCCAGCGGCGCGGCCAGCCCGCCATAGACGTGCATGGAGATGAACAGCCACCAGAACGTGCCCGCCAGCCAGCCCAGCGCAAACAGCCACCCCAGCCACGCCCCGCGCCGCCACGGCACGCGGGCGCGCCCAAAGCCCGCATGCGCATGGCCGGGCGGCAGCAGCAGCCACGCCAGCACCGCCAGACTGAGCACCTGCAACCAGGGATGTGCTGCCCCCGTCCACGGATCGGCCAGCGCCAGCGCCTGCGCGCCGCCGGCCAGCAGGGCGATGAGCGAGGGCCAGAGCAGGCGGGGGGTGGGTGGGGTCATGGTGCGCATGTCGTGAGCCGTCGAACGCTTGGGGCGGGAAGGATTAGCCAAGGGCGGTGAATGTGCCAAGGTGGTCAACCCCCATCCCAGCCCTCCCCCAGCGGGGGAAGGAGCCAACAGACCAAGGCTGCGAAGCAGCCCGTTCCAGGTCGCCCGAGCCGGGGTCTCCCCGGCGACCAGCGGCGTCCCCCCTCCGAGGGATGACGCCGAAGGCAGCTCAGGGGGAGCGCGACACCTTGAACCAGCGCACCGCCCCGCCCTTGGTGTGCAGCACCTGAAAGTGCAGCCCGCCCAGCGTGAAGTGCTCGCCGCGCTTGGGCACGTGGCCCATTTCGTGGGCGATGAGGCCGCCGATGGTGTCGAAGTCAACCTCCAGGTCGCTGTCGGTGGGCTCGCCCAGTTGCACGTCGAAGGATTCGTTGACGCGCTCAAGCGGTGTGTCGCCGGCCACGCGCCAGGTGTCGTCGGCCAGGGCGAAGATGTCGCCCTCGTCGGCGTCGATGTCGAACTCGTCCTCGATCTCGCCGACGATCTGCTCCAGGATGTCTTCGATGGTGATGAGCCCCGCCGTGCGGCCAAACTCGTCCACCACGATGGCCAGGTGGTTGCGGTTGATGCGGAAGGCGCGCAGCAGGTCGTTCAGGCCCTTGCTTTCGGGCACGAAGAGCGCGGGGCGCACCAGGGTGCGCAGGTTCAGCTCAGGGGCGCGTTGCAGCTTGAGCAAATCCTTGGCCAGCAGGATGCCAATGATGTTTTCGCGCTCGCCCTGATACACCGGAAAGCGCGAGTGCGCGGTGGTGATGACCTGGCGCAGCAGCTCTTCGTAGGGCGCGTCGATGTCCAGCCAGTCCATGCGCGGGGCGGCCACCATGGCGTCGCCGGCGCTCATGTCGGCCAGGCGCAGCACGCCTTCGAGCATGACGCGGCTTTCGGCGTCGATGA
>JAUNTQ010000052.1 GCA_030538605.1 Pseudomonadota bacterium | reverse complement strand
ACCGCGACGACATGCTGCAAACCTTCTTCCTCAACATGTTCTTCGGCGGCAAGCTGAAGGGCATGCCGCCGAAGCTCACCAGCGACAACGGCGAATTCATCGTCATCCGCCCGCTGGCCTATGTGGCCGAAAAAGACCTGATCCGCTGGGCCGAGCATCGCCAGTTCCCCATCATCCCCTGCAACCTCTGCGGCAGCCAGGACAACCTGCAACGCCAGGTGATTGGCGACATGCTGCGCGAGTGGCAGAAAAAGCACCCCGGCCGCATCGAGAACATGTTCACCGCGCTGCAAAACGTGGTGCCCTCGCACTTGATGGACGCGCGCCTGCACGACTTCAAGCACCTGCAAGCCACGGGCGTGCCCGACGAAGCGGGTGACAAAGCCTTCGACACGGAATCTTTTCCCGACCCCGCCGGTCAACCCTTTGCAGGCGTGCCGCTGGTCAGCGCCTGATTCTTCAATCCAAAAAAAGGGAAACAGCGCCATGTGGCTTATGCGAGCAGCACTTGTCTTGACCGCCGCCGTGCTCACCGGCTGCGCCACTGGCCCGCGCACCGTGAACGCCGACGTGCGCACCAGCGCCGCGCAGCCGCCCGGCAACGCGGTGCTGCAAGGCGCGCGCTACCGCTTCGAACCCGCGCCGCCCGGCCAGCTGCCACCCGCGCAGGTGCAAGCCATGGCCGAAGCCGCACTGGCGCGCGTGGGCGCGGTGCGCGACGACACCCGCGCGCGCGTCAGCGTGCAGGCCAGCGCCTGGGTCAACACCTACTGGATGGACGAATGGGGCGCGCCCTACGGCGGCTGGAGCAACCCGCGCGTGTCGCTCGGGCTGGGCTTCGGGCGCGGCTGGCGCGGCGGCGGCGTGGGCTTTGGCGTGGGCATGCCGATGGCCAGCCCCGCCGTGGCCGTGCAGGCCAGCGAGGTGAGCCTGCTCATGCGCGATGTGCAGACCGGCCAGATCGTCTACGACACGCGCGCGCGCCACGACGGCACCTGGCGCGACACCGACAACGTGCTGGCCGCCCTCTTCGTGGCCGCGCTGGAGGGCTACCCCGCCCCGGCGCAGACCGTGCGCCAGGTGGGCGTGCCGCTGCTGCCTGCCGCGCCGAAAGCCGCCACGCCACCGCCCGCAGACGCGCCCGCTGGTGCCGCCCCGCCCGTGGGCCACGCGCCCACCACGCAGGTCACGCCCGTGCGCTGATGCACGCAGGGGCACCTCTTCAAGAACAAAACTTATAGTAGCTGCTTGCGTACGATTTAAAACATTTTCAGTATGTTTTGTATATGAAAATGGCTTATTGCGTACGCAAACAGCTCACCTTTTTAATATCATCCGCTTGCCTGGCCACCCGCATGGCATGATCGTCCGCATGCAGCAGGCCACGCGCATTCTTGCCATCCGCCACGGCGAAACCGCCTGGAACGTGGACACGCGCCTGCAAGGCCATCTCGACATTGCGCTCAACGACACGGGCCGCCGCCAGGCCGCCCGGCTGGCGCAGGCGCTGGCCGCGCGCGAGCCGCTCGACGCCCTCATCAGCAGCGACCTCAGCCGCGCGCTCGACACCGCCCGCGCCGTCGCCAGCGCCACCGGCGCGCCGCTGACCACCCACACCGGCCTGCGCGAACGCGGCTTTGGCGCGCTGGAAGGCCACACCTTCCACGAGATCAGCACCCGCCTGCCCGCCGAGGCCGAGCGCTGGCGCAAGCGCGAACCCGACTGGGCACCGCCCGGCGGGGGCGAATCGCTGCGGGTGTTTCAGGCGCGCGTGGCCGACGCCATGCACACGCTGGCCAGCGCGCACCTGGGCCGGCACATCGCCCTGTTCACCCACGGCGGCGTGCTCGACGTGCTTTACCGCGCCGCCACCGGCCTGGGCCTGCAAGACGCGCGCACCTGGCACATCGGCAACGCCGCCATCAACCGCCTGCTCTGGACACCCGAGAGCGGCCTGACTTTGATCGGCTGGGCAGACACCAGCCACCTGGAGGACGAAACCCGTGATGAAACCGCCGCCTGACCCCCTGCCCGACCACCTGCGCGCCCTGCTGGGCGAAGGCGTTCAGGCCATCGACACCCCCGCCCTCGTGGTCGATCTGGACGCCGCCAACCGCAACATGCAGCGCATGGCCGAGTTCGCCGCCAAGCACCACCTGCGCCTGCGCCCGCACGCCAAGATGCACAAGAGCGCGCGCTTTGCCCACCTGCAACTGCAAGCCGGTGCCGTGGGCGTGTGCGTGCAAACCGTGGGCGAGGCCGAGGCGATGGCCGCCGGCGGCATCAACGACATCTTCATCAGCAACCAGGTGCTGGCCGTGCCCAAGCTGCGCCGCGTGGCCGCGCTCGCGCACCAGCTCAAGGGCCGCGGCGGGCAGCTCGCCATCGCGGTGGACAGCTTCGAGGGCGTCGAGCAGCTGAGCCACGCCATGCAGCTCACCCACGCCGTCATCGACGTGTTCATCGAGCTGGACGTGGGCCAGGGCCGCTGCGGCGCACCCACGCCCGAAGCCGCCGTGCAACTGGCGCAGCTGCTCACGCGCGGCTCGGCCAGCCTGCGCTACGCCGGTCTGCACGCCTACCACGGCGGCGCACAACACCTGCGCACCGTGGCCGAGCGGCGCGCCGCCATCCTCCAGGCCGCAGCACGGCTGAAGGCCGCGCGCGACGCGCTCGCCGCCGCCAGTCTGCCGCCCCCGCTCGTCACCGGCGCAGGCACCGGCACCTTTGCGCACGAAGCGGCCAGCGGCCTGTGGGGCGAAATCCAGCCCGGCAGCTTTCTCTTCATGGACGCCGACTACCTGCGCAACGAGCGCGACGTGGCCCAGCCGCAGTTCGAGCCGGCGCTGTTCGTCAAGTCGCAAGTCATCAGCGCCGGGCCTGACCGCGCCGTGGTCGATGCCGGCCACAAGGCGCACGCCATCGACAGCGGCCTGCCCGCCGTGCTGCCCCTGCCCGGCCGCAGCGCGCCCGCGTTCACCAACGGCGGCGACGAACACGGCATCCTGCACCCCGCCGCTGCGGGCGGCCCGCTGCCCGGCCTGGGCGAAACCGTGTGGCTCATCCCCGGCCACTGCGACCCCACCGTCAACCTGCACGACTGGCTGATCGTGGTGCGCGGCGGCCTGCCAACAGGCACCGTGGACGCCGTGGTGCCGGTGGACGGGCGCGGGGCCTGGTAAGCCCGCGCACACCCCTCAGGGCGCGCTGCGCGCCGCGCGCCCCACCATCAGCAAGCTCGCCCCCATCGCCATCAGCACGCCGCCGAACACGCGGTTTTGCGCCCGCCGCGCACCGGCCGAGCGCAGCAGCGCACGCAGGCGCGAGGCAATCAGCGCGTAGCCGTGCATCACCACGCAGTCCACCGCCAGCGTGGTCACCAGCAGCACCAGCAGTTGCAACGCCAGGGGCCGCGCGGGGTTGATGAACTGCGGCAGCACGGCCACCATGAAGACGATGCCCTTGGGGTTGGTGGCGTTGGTCAGCGCGCCCATCACCACGCGCTGGCGCACGGAGAGCGAAGGCGCGGCGGGGGCCAGCCCATCGAGCGCCTGCCCGCCGTGCACCGGCGCGCGCCATTGCCTGACGCCCAGCCACACCAGATAGGCCGCGCCCAGCACCTTGACCACCATGAAAGCCGTGCTCGACGCCATCAGCAGCGCGCCCACCCCCACGCCCGCCACCAGCAGGATGGTGGCCAGCCCGATCTGCAAGCCCACGATGGTGGCCGTGGTCTGCCGCACGCCGTATTGCAGCCCGTGGCTCATCGACAGCACCGCGCCCGAGCCAGGCGACAGCGCAATCAGCCACGCAGCGGCAAAGTAGGCCAGCCAGAGATGAAAGTCCATGTCAGTTATCCATAGCGCTGCGCACTACCCGCATGGCATGAAACGCCAGCGGTGCGCGATGACGAATGACTGCGCTCTGGCGAGCGCATGACAAATGACTCGCGACATCGGTGTGCACGATGCATTTGTCATTTGTCATGGCGCGCCAGCGCCAGTCATGGAGCGCAGCGAAGTCATGTTTCATTTCAGTTATCCATAGCGCTGCGCACTACCCGCATGGCATGAAACGCCAGCGGTGCGCGATGACGAATGACTGCGCTCTGGCGAGCGCATGACAAATGACTCAAGGCATCCACCTGCACAGCACTTCTGTCATTTGTCATGGCGCGCCAGCGCCAGTCATCGAGCGAAGCGAAGTCATCCGTCATCTGCCCCTCCGCACCCGGTAATTCACCAGCGTGTCGCACGCCAGCAGCGAAAACAGAAGCAGCCCCTGGAACACCCCGGTGATCGACTTGGGCAGGCCCAGGCGCGACTGCGCCAGCTCGCCGCCGATGTAGAACATGCTCATCAGGATGGCCGCCAGCACCATGCCCAGCGGGTGCAGCCGCCCGACGAAGGCCACGATGATGGCCGCAAAGCCATAGCCCGCCGGCACGTAGGGCGTGAGCTGCCCGATCGGCCCCGCCACCTCCAGCGCGCCCGCCAGCCCCGCCGTGCCGCCCGAAATCAGCAGCGCCACCCACAGCGCGCGGCGCGACGAAAAGCCCGCATAGCGCGCCGCCGCCGGGGCCAGCCCGCCCACCTGCTGCGCAAAGCCCGCGCGTGTGCGAAACAGGTACACCCACAGCAGCGCCGCGCCGCCCAGCGCCAGCAGCAGGCCCATGTTCACGCGCGAGCCGTCCATCAGCCGCGGCACCTGCGTCACCCGCTCGAACGTGCGCGTCTGCGGAAAGTTGAAGCCCGCCGGGTCTTTCCACGGCCCGTAGACCAGATAGCCCAGCACCTGCACGGCCACATACACCAGCATCAGGCTGACCAGGATTTCGCCCGCGTTGAACTTGTCGCGCAAGAAGGCCACGATGCCCGCCCACAGCATGCCGCCCAGCACGCCCGCCAGCAGCACCGCCCCCACGATCCAGCGGCCCGTGTCCTTGTCGGCCAGCAGCGCCACGCCACCGGCAAACACCGCGCCGATCACGAACTGCCCTTCGGCCCCGATGTTCCACACGTTGGAGCGAAAGCACACCGCCAGTCCCAGCGCAATCAGCAGCAGCGGCGTGGCCTTGATGCCCAGCTCGCCCAGCGCATAGGGCGACTTGATCGGCTCCCAGAAGAAGACTTGCAGCCCGCGCACCGGGTCTTTGCCCATCACGCTGAAAAGCACCACGCCAATCACCACCGTGACCGCCAGCGCCAGCAGGGGCGAGGCCCAGGTCCATGCGCGCGAAGGGGCGGGGCGGGGTTCAAGCCGCAGCATGGGCGGCCTCCATCTGCTGCAGATGCTGCTGCACATCGGCATGCCACAGCCCGCTCATCCACTCGCCGATCTGCGCCACCGTGGCGTCCTGCCGCGCCACCGAGGGCGACAGCCGGCCCTTGGCGATCACGTGCAGGCGGTCGCACACCTCGAACAGCTCGTCCAGCTCCTCGCTCACCACCAGCACCGCGCAGCCCGCGTCGGCCAGCGCCAGGATCTCGCCGCGAATCTGCGCCGCCGCGCCCACGTCCACACCCCAGGTGGGCTGCGAGACGATGAGCAGCTTGGGGGCCGCGTCGATCTCGCGCCCCATGATGAACTTCTGCAAATTGCCGCCCGACAGCGACCGCGCCGCCGCGCCCGGCCCCGGTGCCTTGACCTGAAAGCGCGCCATGATGCCCGCCGCCTGCGCGCCGAGGCGCTTCGTGTGCAGCCAGCTGAAACGCCCCACGGCTTCGCGCCGGGTGAGCAGCAGGTTCTGCGCCAGGCTCAGATCGGGCACCGCGCCGCGGCCCAGGCGCTCCTCCGGCACGAAGTGCAGGCCCAGCGCGCGGCGCTGGTCGGGCGGCAATGCGCCCGCAGGCTTGTTGTCGATGGAGATGGAAGCTTTGGGCGCGCGCCGGTCTTCACCAGACAGCGCAAAAAGCAGCTCGCGCTGGCCATTGCCCGACACGCCCGCAATGCCCACCACCTCGCCTGCGCGCACATGCAGGGTCACGTCGTGCAGGTCGGTGCCGAAGGGCGATTCGCGCTTCAAATGCAGCTTGTCCACCGACAGCACCACCTCGCCCGGCGCGCGCGCGTGGCGGGCCAGCTCGGGCGGCTCTGCGCCGATCATCATGCGGCTCAAGCTGGCGTTGCTCTCGGTGCGTGGGTCGCACGTGCCCGTCACGCGGCCTGCGCGCATCACCGTGCAGGCGCTGCACAGCGCGCGAATCTCGTGCAGCTTGTGGCTGATGTAGAGGATGGCGCAGCCCTCTGCCGCCAGCTGACGCAGGGTGACGAAGAGCTTCTCGACCGCCTGCGGCGTCAGCACCGAGGTGGGCTCGTCCAGGATTAGCAGGCGGGGATTGCCCAACAGGGCGCGAATGATCTCCACGCGCTGCATCTCGCCCACGCTCAAGCTGTGCACGGGCCGCTCGGGGTCGATGGCCAGGCCGTAGGTGGCGGCGGTCTCGTTGATGCGGCGCGTGACTTCGGCGAGCGACAAGGACTTGTCCAGCCCCAGCCACACGTTCTCGGCCACGCTCAGGGTATCGAACAGGTTGAAGTGCTGAAACACCATGGCGATGCCCAGCGCGCGCGCCTGCTGCGGGTTGGCGATGTGCGCCGGCTGGCCATCGAAGCGCACCTCGCCCGCGTCGGGCGGGGTGGCACCGTAGATGATCTTCATCAGCGTGCTTTTGCCCGCGCCGTTTTCGCCCAGCACGGCGTGGATCTCGCCCGGCTGCACGGTCAGCGACACGGCGTCGTTGGCCACCACGCCGGGGTAGCGCTTGGTGATGCCCGCCAGTTGCAGGCGCGGCGCGCCGGTGTCGGGCGGTGGTAAGTCTTGCGGCATCGGCTTCGGGTGTTGTCGTGTGCGGTTCATCGCGCGCGGCTGGCAGCGGGCGGGCAAGGCGCTGGTGGCCACTGGCTGGCCGCGAATTGCACCATACTGAGCTGCATGTCCACCCCCGCCCCATCCCTTGCGCCGATCCGCCTGCTGCGGCGTGGCCGCGTCGTCACGGTCGGCAATGTAGCACCCGACCGCACGCTGCTGGCGCTGCTGCGCGAAGACCTGCACTGCACCGCCGTCAAGGAAGGCTGCGCCAGCGGCGACTGCGGTGCCTGCACCGTGGCGCTGGCCGAAGCGGTGGACGGGCGCGTGCATTGGCGCGCCATCAACAGCTGCATTCGCCTGGCGCACAGCGCCGATGGCATGGCCGTGTTCACCGCAGAAGACATCGCGGGCGAGGGCGGCCAGCTGCACCCCGCGCAGCGCGCGCTGATCGAGTGCCACGGCTCGCAATGCGGCTTTTGCACGCCGGGCTTCGTGATGAGCCTGTTCGTGCTGCACCGTCAGCGCGGCGGCCAGGCCGTCTCGCGCCATGAGGCGCAGCACGCGCTGTCGGGCAACCTGTGCCGCTGCACCGGCTACCGGCCCATTCTGGATGCTGCGCAAACCATGCACCACTGGCCCGATGTGCCGCTGGATGAAGCTGATTTTCTTCAAAAATTAGAGCTGCTTGCGCAGGATGGACAATCGCCAGAGGCCGATTTGGCTCAAAACTTCTACGCCACACCACGCACCCTGGCCGAGCTGCTGCGCCTGCGCGCGGCGCAGCCGCAGGCGCTGCTGGCCGCGGGCACCACGGACGTGGGCCTGTGGGTCACCAAGCAGCACCGGCGCTTTGCGCAGGTCATCGACGTCACCCGCGTGGCCGAGCTGCGGCGCATCGCGCGCGGGGCGCACACGCTGTCCATCGGCGCTGCCGTGACCCTGACCGATGCCTTTGCCGCGCTGGCGGCGGATCGCCCGCAACTGCAAGCCTTCTTCGACCGCTTTGCCGGCCTGCCCGTGCGCGCAAGCGGCACGCTGGGCGGCAACGTGGCCAACGGCTCGCCCATTGGCGACAGCATGCCGCTCTTGATCGCTCTGGGCACCACGCTGGTGCTGGCCAGTGCGCGCGGCGAGCGCACGCTGCCCATCGAGGACTTCTATCTGGCGTATCGAAAAACCGCGCTGGCACCTGACGAAGTGCTGGCCCGCATCGACGTGCCTCTGCCCGCGCCGGGCGAGTCGGGCGAGTGGCTGCGCGCCGACAAGGTCAGCAAGCGCTTTGAAGACGACATCTCCGCCGTCTGCCTGGCGGTGGCCTTGCAGGTGAAAGATGGCGTGATCGTCAGCGCCCGCATCGGCGCCGGCGGCGTGGCGGCGGTGCCCGCGCGTGCTATCCAAACAGAAGCTGCTCTCGAAAGCCAGCCGTGCGAGAAAGCCACTTTCGATGCCGCCGCTGCCGTGCTCGAAGCCGAGTTCGACCCCTTGAGCGACATGCGCGCATCGCAAGCCTATCGCCGCGCCGTGCTGGGCAACCTGCTGCGCCGCGGCTGGGCACAGCGACAGTCCGGCACGCCCACGCTGGCCGATCTGGCGCCGCAGGTGGGGCCATGAGCGCTCCCGCCTGCGGCACGCCGCACCCGCACGAAAGCGCCCGCGCGCAGGTGCAGGGCCTGGCACCTTATGTGGACGACCTGCCCGAGCCGCGCGGCACGCTGCATGCCGCGCCCATCCTCTCGCCCGTGGCGCACGGCAGGTTGAACGGCATGGACGCGGCCGCCGCGCTGGCCCTGCCCGGGGTGCGCGCGCTCATTGCCGCAGCAGACATTCCGGGCGACCCGCTGCTGGCCGCCTTCGCGCACGACGAGCCGATCTTCGCCACCGGCACGGTGCAGCACGTCGGCCAGGTGGTGGGCCTGATCGTGGCCGACACGGTGCAGGCCGCACGCCACGCCGCGCGCGCAGTGCAGCTCGACATCACACCGCTGCCCGCCATCCTGACGATGGAACAGGCCATGGCCGCGCAGAGCTTCGTGCAGCCCACCGTCACCGTCGCGCGCGGCGATGCGCAGGCCGCGCTGGCCGCGTCGGCGCACCGCCTGCAAGGGCGCTTTGCCGTGGGCGGGCAAGAGCACTTCTATCTCGAAGGCCAGATCGCCCTGGCCCAGCCGCGCGAGCAGGGCCAGTGGCACATCACCAGCAGCACGCAGCACCCGGGCGAAGTGCAGCACTGGGTGGCGCATGCGCTGGGGCTGCCCAGCCAACGCGTGACGGTGGAATGCCGGCGCATGGGCGGCGGCTTTGGCGGTAAGGAGACGCAGGCCGGCCACCTGGCCGTGTGGGCGGCGCTGGCCGCGCGCAAAACCAAAGCGCCGGTGAAACTGCGGCTGGACCGCGACGACGACTTTCTCGTCACCGGCAAGCGGCACCCGTTTGCGTATGACTACGACGTGGGCTTTGACGACGCGGGCCGCATCACCGGCCTGGCGCTCGACATGATGGCCAACTGCGGCTTCAGCGCCGACCTGAGCGGCCCGGTGTGCGACCGCGCCGTGTTCCACGCCGACAACGCTTATTTCCTGGGCGACGTGGTCATCCGCAGCTACCGCTGCAAGACCAACCTGCAAAGCCACACCGCCTTTCGCGGCTTTGGCGGCCCGCAGGGCGTGATCGCCATCGAGACGGTGCTAGGCGACATCGCCCGCGCCCTGGGCCACGATGCGCTGGACGTGCGCATGGCCAATCTGTACGGCCCGCGCGCTGCCACCGAGCGCTGCACCACCCATTACCAGATGCAGGTGGAAGACAACATCCTGCACGAACTGCTTCCGAAACTGGAGCAGCTTGCGAACTACCGGCAGCGAAAAGAAGCCATTTCGGCCTGGAACGACCGGCACACCCACCTCCAGCGCGGCATCGCCATCACCCCCGTCAAGTTCGGCATCAGCTTCACCGCCACGCTGTTCAACCAGGCCGGCGCGCTGGTGCACGTCTACACCGACGGCAGCGTGCAGGTGAACCACGGCGGCACCGAAATGGGCCAGGGCCTGCACACCAAGGTGGCGCAGGTGGTGGCCGACGAACTGGGCGTGCCGCTGGCGCAAGTGCTGGTCACCGCGAGCAGCACCGACAAGGTGCCCAACGCCAGCGCCACCGCGGCCAGCAGCGGCACCGATTTGAACGGCAAGGCCGCGCAGGCCGCCGCGCGCACCGTGCGTGACAACCTGGCCGCCTTCGTCTGCGGGCTGGACGGCTGCGGCGCCGGCGCGGTGGAATTCAGGGGCGGCCAGGTCATCAGCCCCCAAACCACGCGCGCCTTTGCCGACGTGGTGCAGGCCGCCTACGCCAACCGCATCCAGCTGTGGAGCGACGGCTTCTACCGCACGCCCAAGATCCATTACGACAAGACCACGCTCACCGGCCGCCCCTTCTTCTACTTCGCCTACGGCGCCGCGTGCAGCGAAGTCGCCATCGACACGCTCACGGGCGAATACCGCGTGCTGGCCGTGGACGTGTTGCACGACGTGGGCCGCAGCATCAACCCCGCCATCGACGTGGGGCAGATCGAAGGCGGCTTCGTGCAAGGCATGGGCTGGCTGACCACCGAAGAGCTGGTGTGGGACGATCAGGGCCGGCTCGCCACCCGGGCGCCCAGCACCTACAAGATCCCCACCGCTGCCGACGTGCCCGCGCACTTCAAGGTGCACCTGTGGCCCGAGCCGAACGCCGAAGATACGGTGTTTCGCAGCAAGGCCGTGGGCGAGCCACCCTTCATGCTGGCCGTCAGCGTGTGGGAGGCGCTGCGCTGCGCCATCGCCGCCGCGCGCGGCGACGGCCAGCCGGTGCAGATGGACGCGCCCGCCACGCCCGAGCGCGTGCTGCGCGCGGTGGGGGGCGCTGCGCGCCCATCGCGTGCCGTTTGATGCGTGGTGTGGTGGGAGGCGCGAAGCGCCTCAGGGGCGGTGTTTCATCTCAAGCCGTACCACGCTCCGCGCCCGCTGCCGTGCTGCTGCAGGTGCTGGCGTTCCACCAGGTCGCGCAAATGCTGCTTCAGCGTGTTGCGGCTCGCGCCGGTCAGCTGGATGGCATCGCCCATGGTGATGCGCCCATGCTCGCGGGCGAACTCGACGATGTGCAGCGACAGCGCAGGCAGCGCCGCCAGCACGATTTTTTCGCGCTCCACCTTCTTTTCCAGCCGCCGCACCTGCTCGGTCAGTGAGCGCAGAAAGAACAGCAGCCACGGCTGCCAGTTCGGCGTGTCGGTGCGGATGGTGCCTTGCGTCTGTCGCAGCGCCAGATAGTAGGCTTCCTTGTTGGCCTCGATCACGCTCTCCAGTGAGCTGTAGGGCGCATAGGCATAGCCGGCCTGCAGCAGCAGCCAGGTTGTCAGCACGCGCGACAGCCGGCCATTGCCATCCTGGAAGGGGTGGATTTCGAGAAACACGACCACGAAGATGCCCACGATCAGCAGTGGATGCAGCAAGGCTTTCTCGCGCTCCGTGCTGACCCACTGCACCAACTCGGCCATCAGGCGGGGCGTGTCGAAAGGCGTGGCCGTCTCGAACACGATGCCGAGCTGCACGCCATGCTCGTCAAAGGCCGCGACGCTGTTGGTGCCAGTCTTGTAGCGGCCCCGCTGCTGTTCGTCCTTCTGGCTGTGCTGCAGCAGTATCTGGTGGAGCTGCTGGATGTGGTTTTCGTTGAACGGAATGTCCTGCCAGGCGCGAAACATCAGATCCATCAACTCGGCGTAGCCGGCCACCTCCTGCTCGTCACGCGTGGCGAAAGACTGGATGGCCAGGTTGGACAGCAGCTGCTCTACTTGCCGGTCAGTCAGCTGGCTGCCCTCGATGCGGGTGGACGAGCCAATGCTCTCGATGGTGGCCACGCGCCGCAGTGCCGACAAACGATCCGGTGCCAGCGACCCCAGGGCGCGCCAAGCGCCTTTGAACTCGTCGATCCCGGCAATCAGGCGCAAGACTTCCGGGGTGATCTGGAGCGTGTCAATGCGGAACACGAACCAATGATATGCCCATTGACACCCATTTGTTCGTGGTTGACGTGGCTTACCGAAGCGCCTGCGGCGGGCGCGGTTGTCGGGCCATTCAAGTGATTCAAGTGCGACGCCGCCACAGCCCCAGCAGCCCCACGCCCAGCCCCATCAGCAGCAGGCCGGGCAGGCCCAGTGTGGGAATGGCGGCGACGGCGGGGTTGGACGGCAGAGGTATGCCGCCCGTGACTGGCGTGGTGGCGCTGCCGGTGCAGCGCGCAGCAGCGGGACAGGCCGTGTCGCCGCCGCCGCTGGCGGTGGCGCTGTTGGTCACGGTGGCGGCGGCGGTGGCGTCCACACTCACGTCGATGGTGATGGCGGGTGCGCTGGCACTGGCTGCCACGGACAGTGTGCGTGTACAGGCCACGGCCTGTCCGGCAATGCTGCACGTCCAGCCCGTGCCTGCCGCGGCAGTGGGGACCACGCCCGTGGGCAGGGTGTCGGTGACGGTAATGCTGCCGCTGGTGGCCGCTTGCGTGGAGGCGTTGGCGAGCGTCAGCGTGTAGGTGCCCGTGCCGCCCACGGCCATTGGGCTGGGGGTGGCGGTTTTGGTGAGGGTCAACTCGGGCAGCACCACGGGCACGCTGGCGGCGTTGTAGGCAATGAAGGCCGGGTCTGACGCGCCCGAGAGAATTTGCCGCAGCCCCACCACGCGGGCCGCGTCGGCGGGGGTGTCCAGGAAGTCGGACAAGCGAAAGGCCGCCATGCGCACAGCGCGGTCTTCCTCTCGGCCGCCTGTGCCCGGACTGGCAGGGTTGCCGCCGTAGAGCGTCCATAGCTGGCGCCCGACCGTCGGGGCATCGCTCGCGGAGGAGAAGTTGATGGGAACAGCATTGCCCACCCGGTCGCCGTTGCTGTCGTACAGCTCGAATACGTCTGCTCTGCCTGGGTCTCCCATCTGGGTGACGATGAGGTCGGGCACGGCGTCGGTGACGTGGGCGGGGTCGATGGCGGCACCGTTCAGGGCAATCTCGATGCGACCATACGGGGAGGTGGCGGCATCGACACCTTGGCCGCGAATGTTGAACAGCGCCGTGCCCAGCTCCAGCCCTTGCGTGCCGTCGTCCAGGTAATACGCGATGGGACGGCCTGGGTTGCTGGGCACATCGCCCGTGGCTTGCTGCACGGTGCCGCCCCAGTTGCGGACTATGCCGATGTTGCTTGCGGAAGCGATGCCAGAGACGGGAAGGGACAGGAACACCTGGGGTGAAAAGACCACACCGTTGGCTGTGAGGGTGGCGTCGTCCACGCCCGTGGAATAGGTGCTGCCGCCTGTGGTAAAGCCCAGCAGCAGGTTGCTGTCATTGGGCCTGGTAGCGCTGACGGCGGTGCTGGACGAAGCCCAGAAGCCGCCAAAGCTGCCGTACACCCCCGTGACCGGCGTAGCCGATGCGAGAGGCGCGAAGCCCAGTAGCGTCAGGCCAAGCCAAAGGGCACCTAGCAGATGGGTGCAAGAGTACGGCAGGCGTGGAGGGGAAGTGGGTGCGTGATGGGTGAGCATGTGCTGATTTTTCAGTGTGGCGTCGTTATGTGCCAGGCCGACGCTTCGGCTTGGATACTCGGAGCATTATCGCTTTCGCTACCAGGTCGTTTGCGCGGGCTGCTCGCTACGCCTTCCTGGCCAGCCCCAGCCGCTCGATGGTGGCGCGTTCGGCGGCGAAGGTGCGCGCGGCGTACTGCTGGTAGTCAGCGGTGTTCATGTAGATGCTGGGCATGTAGAACTGATCCAGCGTGGCCTGCACGCGCGCGTCTTGCAGCGTTTTCTTGAAGGCGTCGTGCAGCGCGGCGACGACGGGGGCGGGCATGCCGGCTGGCCCGCCAATGCCGAAGGGCGATTCGGTGATGGTGTCCCAGCCGCTTTCTTTCACGGTGGGCACGTCGGCAAAGCCCTTGGCGCGCTGGCTGCCCAGCGTGGCGAGCAGGCGCAGCTTGCCGGTGAGCACCTGCGGGGCGAATTCGGTGGTGCCGCTCATCATGCGGATGTGCCCGCCCATGATGGCCTGCATGATTTCGGCCGAGCCTTTGTAGGGCACCGGGTTGAGGCGGATGCCGGCTTTCTGGCTGAACTCCTCTATGGCCAGGTGCGGCGTGGTGCCGGTGCCGGTGTGGCCGTATTCCAGCTCTCCGGGGTGCGCGCGGGCGTAGGCCACCATCTCTTGAATGGTCTTGAAGGGCGCATCGGGTACGCAGGCGATGCCGAAGGTGTAGCCGGTGAGGCAGACGATGTGGGTAAGGTCTTTCACTGGGTCAAACGGCATGCGCTGCATGTGCGGCAGGCGGTAGATGCCCAGCGGCAACTGGGTGAGGGTGTAGCCGTCGGGCTTGGCTTGCAGCATGGCGGTGGCGCCCAGGGTGCCGCCCACGCCGGGGCGGTTGTCGATGACCACGGGCACGCCGAGTTGGCGGCTGGCGGCTTCGCCAAAGGCACGCATCACCGCGTCGCTGCTGCCGCCTGCGGGCCAGGGGGTGATGAGGGTGATGGGGCGGCTGGGAAACCTGTCTTGCGCGAGCGCAGAGGCGGGCAGCCAGGTGGTGAGCGCGGCGGCGGCGCCGGTGGTGAGCACGCGGCGGCGGTTGGGCGGGTGTGTGACGGGCGGTTTCATGGAGGGCTTTTTCCTTGATGTGGTGGGGCCGCCCCATGGTGGCTGCGCACGCCGTGCATGGGCATCGGGAATTGCCCCGATCGCTTGTCGCGTGGGTGTCAGATATAAAAAGTGAGCTGCTCGCGCACGTTTTATAAAGTTTTCAGGTATAAAGCTATCTGAAAATGTCTTATAACGTGCGCAAGCAGCTATCTTTTATTTGCAGTGCTGCTTGCAAGCCGGGCTATTTCTTCCTCAAGTCCACCACGCGCCGCGCCTTGCCCACGCTGCGCTCGATGCCGCCTTCGCTTTTCAGCTCGATCTGCACGCTGCTGCCCACGTAGATCTTGATTTCGTGCTGCAAGAGCTTGGCGGCGGCGCGCGCTTCGATGCCTTCGGGGCTGACGCCGGGGGCGCATTCGACGGCCACTTTCAGGTTGTCCATCGGCCCTTCGCGCGTGAGCACGCACTGGTAGTGGGGCGAGAGTTCGGGGCGCTTGAGCAGCAGCTCTTCGATTTGCGTGGGGAACACGTTCACGCCGCGGATGATCATCATGTCGTCGCTGCGGCCGGTGATTTTTTCCATGCGGCGCATGGTGCGTGCGGTGCCGGGCAACAGGCGCGTCAAGTCGCGCGTGCGGTAGCGGATGATGGGCATCGCTTCTTTCGTCAGGCTGGTGAAGACCAGCTCGCCCTCGCTGCCGTCGGGCAGCACGTCGCCGGTGTCGGGGTCGATGATTTCGGGGTAGAAGTGGTCTTCCCAGATGGTGGGGCCGTCCTTGGTTTCCACGCACTCGTTGGCGACGCCGGGGCCGATGACTTCGGACAGGCCGTAGATGTCGACCGCGTCGATGGCCATGCGCTGCTCGATGGCGCGGCGCATTTCGTTGGTCCACGGCTCGGCGCCGAAGATGCCGATGCGCAGGGACAGCGACTTCGGGTCGAGCCCCATGCGCTCGACCTCGTCGCACACGGCCAGCATGTAGCTGGGGGTGACGGTCATGAGGGTGGGCTTGAAGTCCTGGATGAGCTGGATCTGCCGCTCGGTCTGTCCGCCGCCGAAGGGCACCACCGTGAGGCCGAGTTTTTCGGCACCGTAGTGCACGCCCATGCCGCCGGTGAACAGGCCATAGCCGTAGCTGTTGTGCAGGATGTCGCCAGGCCGTGCGCCGGCCGCGCGCATGCTGCGCGCCACCACGCCGGCCCACATGTCGATGTCATTGCGCGTGTAGCCGACCACGGTGGGCTTGCCCGTGGTGCCGCTGGACGCATGAATGCGCACGACCTGCTCGCGCGGCACGGCGAACATGCCGAAGGGGTAGTTGTCGCGCAGGTCGGCCTTGGTGGTGAAGGGAAATTTGGCCAGGTCAGCCAGCGTGCGGCAGTCGTCCGGGTGCACGCCGGCGGCGTCGAACTTGGCGCGGTACACGGGCGAGTTGGCGTAGACGTGGGCCAGGGTTTTCTTCAGGCGCTCAAGCTGCAGGGCGCGCAGCTCGTCGATGCTGGCTTTCTCGATCGGCTCCAGCGGGAACGTGGCGGTGGTCATGGGGTGTCTTTCGTGGGGGGTGATATGTGGAGGCCGAGGCTGTTCGGTCTTTTTGGCTTCTTGCTCTGAAAGTAAGCGGGGGAAAGCCCTTTGTCATTCCCGCGCAGGCGGGAATCCAGCGTTTGCACCCGCGCCAAGGCCGGATTCCCGCCTGCGCGGCAATGACGGTGCGGGCAGGCGCGTTTCAGTGGCTTGCCCTCGGGTTAACGAGCCGCGTCGGCTTCGGGCAGCACCGTGCCCTTGATCTGCGCGCTTTTGCCGCGCATGAGGGCGATGACGTGGCCGTGCTGGTTGAGGACGCGCATGTCATACACGCCGTGGCGGCCGCTTTGCGTTTGCTCCACACCCTCGCAGGTGAGCACGTCGCCCTCGTGCGCGGGCTTGAGGAACTCGATCGAGCAGCCTGCGGCCACGGTGGCGTGGTTGCGGCTGTTGCAGGCAAAGGCGAAGGTGGAATCGGCCAGGGTGAAGATGAAGCCGCCGTGGCAGATCTGGTGGCCGTTCAGGTGCAGCGGCTGCACCGCCATGCGCATCACGGCGCGGCCAGGTTCGCAGGCGATGAGTGCCATGCCCATCGTTTCGCGCGATGCCACGTCGTTCGCGAGCATGGCATCGCCCACGCGGCGCGCCAGATCGAGCGCGGCGGCTTCTGGCAGGGTGTCGTCGCTCATCACTCGCCTTTGAATTGCGCAGGGCGCTTTTGCAGAAAGGCCGTCACGCCTTCGATGTAGTCGTGCGTGAAGCCCAGGCGCGACTGCACGTCGCGCTCAAGATCCAGCTGCTCGTCCAGGCTGTGCGTGTGCGCGCCGCGCAGGAGCTGGCGCGTGGCGATGAGGGCCTTGGTCGGCATGGCGGCCAGGCGCTCGGCCATGGCGCGGGCGGCGGCCAGCGGGTCGTCGGCCACGTCCCAGACCATGCCCATCGCCTTGGCTTCGGCGGCGGGCAGCTTGTCGCCCGTCATGCACAGCGCCATCGCGCGCGCCAGGCCCACGCGCTGCGGCAGGAACCAGGTGCCGCCCGAGTCGGGCACCAGGCCGATTTTGCTGAAGGCCTGGATGAAGCTTGCGCCCGGCGCGGCGATGGCGATGTCGCACGCCATCGCCAGCGATGCGCCCGCGCCCGCCGCCACGCCATTGACGGCGCATACCGTGGGCACGCGCACGGCCATCAGGCGGCGCGTGGTGGGGTTGAACGCCTGCTCGATCACGGGGCCGGGGTCGGCCCGGTGCATCAGGTCGTCGCCTGCGCGAAAGTCGAACTCCGACAGATCGGCCCCGGCGCAAAACGCGCGGCCCGCGCCGGTGATCACCAGCGCGCGAACGGCCTTGTTGGCCTGCACCTGGTCCAGCGCGGCCCACAGCTCGCGGTGCATCTGCCGCGTGAAGCTGTTGAGCGCCGCCGGGCGGTTGAGCGTGAGGGTGGCGACGGGGCCGTCTTCGGTGTAGAGGACAGTGGGTTCTTGCTCGGCCATGCCGGTTGTCTCCTTGCAGGTCTGTTCTTGCGGGGGGCAATTTAACATTAACCAACCGCTTGGTCGGCTAATGGTGCGTGGTGGTGAGCGGCCATGCCGCTTGGCTATAGTGTGTGCGGCATTTGCCTTCTTTTTACAAACACAAGGAGCAGCGTTCCGTGGCATACGAACTGATCGAAGTGCGCACCGAGGCCGAGAAAGTCGGCATCATCACCCTCAACCGCCCCAAGCAGCTCAATGCGCTCAACAGCCAGCTCATGGTCGAGCTGGGCCAGGCGCTGAAAGCCTTTGACCAGGACGACGCCATCGGCTGCATCATCATCACCGGCAGCGAAAAAGCCTTTGCCGCCGGTGCCGACATTGGCGCGATGGCCACCTACACGTTTGCCGACGTGTACCGCGATGACTACATCACGCGCGACTGGGAAACCATCCGCAGCATCCGCAAGCCGGTCATTGCCGCCGTCAGCGGCTTTGCGCTGGGCGGCGGCTGCGAACTGGCGATGATGTGCGACTTCATCATTGCCGCCGACAACGCCAGGTTCGGCCAGCCCGAGATCAAGCTGGGCGTCATCCCCGGCGCGGGCGGCACGCAGCGCCTGCCGCGCGCCGTGGGCAAGTCGAAAGCGATGGACATGGCGCTCACGGGCCGCATGATGAGCGCGGAAGAAGCCGAGCGAGCAGGCTTGGTCAGCCGCGTGGTGCCGCTGGACAAGCTCATGGACGAAGCCCTGGGCGCGGCGCTGACCATCAGCGGCTTTGGCCGGCTGGCGGTGATGGCGGCCAAGGAATGTGTGAACCGCGCCTTTGAAGGCACGCTGGCCGATGGCGTGATGTTCGAGCGCCGCCTGTTCCACGGCCTGTTTGCCACGCAAGACCAGAAAGAAGGCATGGACGCCTTCGTGAACAAGCGCCCCGCAGCCTTCAGGCACCAGTGAGCAGCCCCGGAGCGGGCTGAAAAACGACGCTATAATTCGCGGTTGCCGGTGGTATAGCTCAGTTGGTTAGAGCGTGGGATTCATAACCCCAAGGTCGGTGGTTCAATTCCACCTACCACCACCAATACCGAAAATCCCAACCCGCACGGGTTGGGATTTTTTTTGCCTGCTTCTTCGGTATGGGCGTGGTTCCCTGGCAGGGTTGCCCGCGCTCACTGCTCGGGCGGAGTGCCCAGGCGCAGCGGCGCGGCCTGTTTCAGCATCCGGTCGAAGTCGCTCTCGAACAGCCTGTCTTGCACGATGCGGTATTTCTCGAACTCGGTTTCGGCGTGCAGCTTGGCCTGTTCATGCGAAATCTTGCCGGGGCCGGTGAGTATTTCGTTGCCGTTGAACTCCAGAAAGCCATCCAGGCGCTTTGCCCAGTCGGCCATCGTCATCGGGATTTTTCGCACCGCTTGCAGCTCGCCGAAGTCCAGATACACCGACACGATGCGCGCCAGATAAGCCAGCTCATCGGCGCTCAGGTAGTTCTTGGCGATGGACACATCCGACTTGACGATCTTGCCGCCTGGCGCACCTTCCCACGAGGTCAGGCCCATGCGCTCCTGGCGGGCGTCGGCCCGTGTGCCACGATGACTTCTGCCGCCGTGTGCCGGTGCACCGCCCAATGCAGCTTGTTTTGCACCAACGCAAAGAACTCGCGTGTGGCCTTGGCATTGCTGTCGTAATCGAAGGCGGTGGCATACAGGTCCGTGATCTTCTGATAGAACTTGCGCTCCGACAGGCGGATCTCGCGAATGACTTCCTGCTGCCGCTCGAAATACGCGTCGGTGAACAGGTGACCTTTTTTCAGTCGCTCCACATCCATCGTCCAGCCCTGGATGGTGTAGTCCCTGACGATCTGCCCCGCCCACTTGCGGAACTGCACCGCACGCGGATTGTTCACCTTGAAGCCCACCGCGACGATGGCTTGCAGGTTGTAGTGTTTGGTGTCGTAGTTCTTGCCATCGGTGGCAGTTATCCGGAAATTCCGGATAACTGGCGCGCCTTCTGCCAGCTCACCATCGGCGAAGATTCTTTTCAGGTGCTCATTGATGGTTCGCACGTCCACGTCGTAGAGCGTGGCCATCATCTTCTGCGTCAGCCAGATGTTCTCGTCTTCGTAGCGCATCTCCACGCTGGTTTGCTGCGCACCCGTGGCAGCGATGAAGGTGAGGTACTCCGCTGCCGAGGAATGCGTCAGCGATCCCGTTGGCGGTCTGGTTTTCTTGTCTGCCATGGCGCATCCACCGCTTGATGGTCTGCATCGGAGGGAGTCAACCGGTCGATTCAGGTGCCTTGAACAGCGCAGCCACCTTGCGCTTGGGCTTGATGTTGGCCGACAGGCCGCTGCGCGCGGGGGTGGCGCGGGCGCTTTTCTCCCAGGCGGGCAGCTCTTCGGGCTGCGCGGCGGCGGGTTCGTAGGGCTGGTTGAAGAAGGGGTCGGCAGGCGCGGGCGGCGGGCGGCGCGGTTCGCTGGCGCGGCGCTCGTTGCGCTTGCGGCGGGCGTGGTCGCGGCTGTCGCCGGTCTCCTGGTCTTGCCAGTGGCGGCGGCCATCGTTCTGGCGGCCACGGGGGCGCTCTTCTTCAAAGGCGAGGTGTTCGACGTCGATTTTCTGCTTGAGCAGTTTTTCCAGCTCGCCCATCAGGCGCGTGTCGCTGCGGGTGACGAGGGTGACGGCCAGGCCCGATGCGCCGGCGCGGCCCGTGCGGCCGATGCGGTGGACGTAGTCTTCGGGGTTGAAGGGCACGTCGTAGTTGAAGACAGCGGGCACGTCCTTGATGTCGAGGCCGCGCGCGGCCACGTCGGTGGCGACCAGCAGATCGACTTCGCCTTGCTTGAAGGCTTCGAGCGATTTGAGGCGCTCGTCCTGGCTTTTGTCGCCGTGCAGGGCGGTGGTTTTCAGGCCGTCGCGCTCCAGCGCGCGGGCCAGGCGCGCGCAGCCGAGCTTGCTGTTGCAAAAGACGAAGGCCTGGCGCAGTTCCTTGTCTTTCAGCACCTGACGGATGGCGCGGCGCTTGTCGTCGTCGTGCAGCATGTAGAAGTGCTGCTCGACGGTGGTGGCGGTGGCGTTGGGGCGGGCCACTTCGATGAGCACGGGGTCTTGCAGGTAGCTGGCGGCCAGGCGCTTGATCTCGGGCGAGAAGGTGGCGGAAAACAGGAGTGTGGTGCGCCCGCTCTTGGGCAGGTAGCTCAGGATGCGTTGCAGGTCGGGCAGAAAGCCGATGTCGAGCATGCGGTCGGCTTCGTCGAGCACGACGTATTCGACCTGGTTCAGCACGGCGGTCTTGGCTTCGATGTGGTCGAGCAGGCGCCCGGGCGTGGCCACCAGCACTTCCACACCTTTGCGCAGCTCTTCGATTTGCGGCTTCATGTCCATGCCGCCGAAGACGACGGCGCTGCGCAGCTGGGTGTATTTGGCGTATTGCTTGATTTGCCCGGCCACCTGATCGGCCAGCTCGCGCGTGGGTAGCAGCACCAGCGCGCGCACGGGGTGGCGCGCGGGCGAGACGGATGCGGTTTCGTGCTTGAGCAGGCGCTGCAGCAGGGGCAGCGAGAACGCGGCGGTCTTGCCG
The DNA here is from genome assembly GCA_030538605.1 of Pseudomonadota bacterium. Taxonomy (GTDB): domain Bacteria; phylum Pseudomonadota; class Gammaproteobacteria; order Burkholderiales; family Burkholderiaceae_C; genus Ottowia. Next base: position 730 of record JAUNTQ010000052.1, on the reverse strand, counting down.
GTGCCGGTCTGGGCCGCGCCCATCACGTCCTGCCCGGCCAGCACCACCGGAATGGCCTGCGCCTGGATGGGCGTCATGTTTTCGTAGCCCATGTCGGCCACGGCGCGCTTGAGGGGCTCGGCCAGCGCCAGAGAGGAATAGGGTTGCAAAGCGGTTTCAGTCATTAACCGGCTATTGTCGCACCGCAGCAAGAAACGTGGTTGACCGTTTCACGCCCTTGATTTGCTTCTGTTTCAATAGCTGTTTGCGCTTTCAAATAAAGCGATGGCGGCCAAAAACATCAAAAAGAGCGGCTGCGCAACAAGCCACCCCCCAATGGCTGCGGAGCAGGCCGCGCCAGAACGCCGTGGCCGGGGTCCCCCCGGCCACCAGCGTTGTCTCCCTTGGGGGGAAGACGCCGAAGGCGGCTCAGGGGGTTACAAGCCCTGCGCGTTGAAGGTGTCGCAAGCCTGCACGCTGCCGGTCTTGAAGCCTTGCGCAAACCAGCGCTGGCGCTGCGCGCTGCTGCCGTGGGTGAACGAGTCGGGTCGCACCGTGCCGGTCTGCTGGCGTTGCAGCGCGTCGTCGCCAATGCGCGCGGCGGCGTTCATGGCCGATTCGATGTCGCCCTTGTCCAGCCAGTTGCGCGCCTGCTGCGACTTGTTGGCCCAGATGCCGGCGTAGCAGTCGGCTTGCAGCTCCATGCGCACGCTGAGCTGGTTTTGCTGCGTCTGGCTGATGCGCCCGCGCA
>JAUNTQ010000051.1 GCA_030538605.1 Pseudomonadota bacterium | reverse complement strand
GCCGGGGCTTTCACGGCGGGCTTGGCCGTGCCGGCGCGGGTGGACTTGGCGCCGCGCGCGGCCACCACGTCGAGCGCCTGGGCTTCGGCAGCGCGCTCCTTGCGCTGGATCTGGCGGCGGCCCGTGGTGGTTTCGCCGCGCATGGCCAGGTCGGCACCTTCGCCGGGGGCGGCGTTGCCGGTGGTGCGGCGGCTGCGCTGGGCGGCCTTGGGGTTGGTCTTGGTGGCGGGTGCGCCGGGTGCGCGCGGCACGCGGGGCTTGGCCTTGGTGGCGCCCTGCTTTTCCAGTCTGGCTTGCAGCTTGGCGCTTTGCGCTTCGAAGCGGGTGAGCACCTCGGCCATGATCTCGGCCTTGGTTTCGGTGCGGGCGTTTTCGCCGCCCTTGTGTGCGCGCTCGGCGGCGGGGCCGGTGCGGGTGGACACGGTCTGGCGGCGATAGGTGTCGCGGTATTTGTCGCGCAAGGCGCGTGCGCGGGTGATCTTGGCGGTGAGCTGGCGCGCGTTGAGTTCTTTCACGGCGCCGGCGCGGCTGGCGTTGAACAGTTCCATCTCGGCCTTGTTCAACAGGGGCTGTACTTGTCGCAGGGTGTAGCTCACTGCTTCTCCTCTTGGTGATGTGTGTGGTGGCAGGTGGCGCATTTTTGCGTGCCCGCCCCCGGAAAGGCAACATTGCCCCATGGCGCAATGCTATTCAATTTGAGAATCGTGGCTGTCAGACAACATCGCCACATGCGACGCCAACACGCAACGCATGGGCCGGGCGGGTTGACGCATGTGGCAAAATGCTATGAAATTGGCAGCGTTTATGGAAGATGCCGCGCCAACTCACCCCCTTAAAACACTAGCAAAACATCTGTTGCCGATGCTCTCAACACGCCAGCGCCCACTGCACATGCTCGCGCACCGCCGCATGCGGGTGGCTGGCGCGCGCCAGCAGCGCGGCGCGCAGCGGCTCGCGCCGCACGTCGTGCGCGGGCAGCGCGGCCAGCGCGTTGCCCAGCGCCACGGCCAGGTTGCGCAGCCAGCGCGCGTGGCCGATGCGGCGAATGGGGCTGCCTTCGGTGCGCTGCAAGAAGTCTTGCTCGCTCCAGCCGAACAGCGCCACGAGATCCGCGCCTTGCAGCCCGTCACGCACGTCGAAATCGGGCAGGCTGGCGCGCGTGGCGTACTTGTTCCACGGGCAGGCGAGCTGGCAGTCGTCGCAGCCGTAGATGCGGTTGCCCATGAGCGGGCGCAGCGCCTCGTCGATCGGGCCGTCGTGTTCGATGGTGAGGTAGGAGATGCAGCGGCGCGCGTCCAGCCGGTGCGGCGCGACGATGGCCCCCGTGGGGCAGACGCCGATGCAGGCGCTGCAACTGCCGCAGTGGCCTTGCGCAGGCGCGGTGGCGGGCAGGGCCAGATCAACGTAGATCTCGCCCAGAAAGAACATGGAGCCGCCCTCGCGCGCGAGCACCAGCGTGTGCTTGCCGCGCCAGCCCTGGCCGCTGCGCGCGGCCAGCTCCGCCTCCAGCACGGGGGCCGAATCGGTGAACACGCGGTGGCCGAAGGGGCCGATGGCATCGGCCATGCGCTGCTGCAATTTTTGCAGCCGGGTGCGCAGCACCTTGTGGTAGTCGCGCCCACGGGCATAGAGCGAGACGATGCCCTCCTGCGGGCGCGCCAGCCGCGCCAACTCCACCTGCTGCCAGTCGTCAGGCGTGGTGCGCGGCAGGTAGTCCATGCGCAAGGTGATCACGCTCACCGTGCCGGGCACCAGCTCGGTCGGGCGCGCGCGCTTGAGGCCGTGTGCCGCCATGTAGGCCATGCCCCCGTGGAACCCGGCGGCCAGCCACTGCATCAGACCCGGCTCGGCGCTGGACAAGTCCACCCCCGCCACGCCCACATGCGAAAAACCCAGCTCTGCTGCCCAGCCGCGCACCTGCGCCAGCAGCTTGCCGGCATCGACGGATTCGACAGGATTGACCTCAGGCGCGCCATGCATCATCGCCAAATTGTAGAAAGCCCCCCACCCTTGCACACGCGCTGGATCACCGAAGACGACACCGCCGCCTTTGCCCGCCGCCTGGCCGCGCTGCCCGGCGTGCGCCGCGCCTTCATCGAGCTGCATGGCGAGCTGGGCACGGGCAAGACCACCTTCGTGCGCCACCTGCTGCGCGCACTGGGCGTGACGGGGCGCATCAAAAGCCCCACCTACGCCGTGCTGGAGCCGCACGAAACGCCCGATGGCCTGGCCATTTCGCACTTCGACTTCTACCGCTTCGGCGACCCGCGCGAATGGGAAGACGCCGGCCTGCGCGACGTGTTTGCCGCGCCGGGCCTGAAGCTGGCCGAGTGGCCAAGCCAGGCCGCCGGCTGGCTGCCCGTGCCCGACCTGCGCCTGCACATCGACGCACCCACCGACGACACCCGCACCGACGACACCCGCCTGGCGCACCTGAGCGCCCACACCCCGCTCGGTGCACAGCTGCTGACGGAACTGCTCAAGGAGATGCCCGCATGACCCCGCCCGCTCCCCTGCCCCCCGGCCTGACCCCGGCGCACCAAGCGCCCGCCAGCGCCGCGCGCCGGCGCGCGCTGGTGCAAGTGCTGCAAGGCGGCTCGCTCGTGCTGCTGCTGGGCGCGCACCACATCGCGCGCGGCGCAGGCATCGTCGCGGTGCGCCTGTGGCCCGCCGAGGACTACACGCGCGTGACCATCGAGTCCGACACGCAGCTCAAGACCACGCACCGCATGGTCGGCTCGCCCCCGCGCCTGGCGGTGGACATCGACGGCCTGGTGCTTGACCCCACGCTGCGCGAGCTGGTGGCCAAGGTGCGCCCGGACGACCCCAACATCGCCGGCATCCGCGTGGGCCAGAACACGCCCGAGGTGGTGCGCCTGGTGGTCGATCTGAAGCACGACATCCGCGCGCAGGTCTTCACCCTCAAGCCCGTGGCCGCCTACCAGCACCGCCTGGTGTTCGACCTGTACCCGGCCAACCCGCCCGACCCGCTGGAGCGCCTGATCGCCGAGCGCATGAAAGAGCTGGGCGGCCCGCAAGGCGCAGCGCCCCCCACCACCGTGGCCGGCGTGCCCGACGACGCCACCGACTCGCTGGGCGACCTCATCGCCCGCCAGATCGAGCGCGCCAACGCCATGACCGGGCGCGACACCACCGTCGCCACCGCGCCACCCCCACCCGCGCGCTCACCTGCGCCTTCCCCCGCACCTGCACCCGCCCCCGCGCCGCGCCCCCCGGCCCGCACCCGCGCGCCCGCGCGCACCGACCGCCTCATCATCATCGCGCTCGACCCCGGCCACGGCGGCGAAGACCCTGGCGCCATCGGCCCCGGCGGCACGCGCGAGAAAGACGTGGTGCTGCAAATCGCCCGCCGCCTGCGCGACCGCATCAACAACACCACCGTGGGCGGCAACCCCATGCGCGCCTTCATGACGCGCGACGGCGACTACTTCGTGCCCCTGGCCACGCGCGTGCAAAAAGCCCGCGCGGTGGGGGCCGACCTGTTCATCAGCATCCACGCCGACGCCTTCACCCGGCCCGAAGCGCGCGGCGCCAGCATCTATGCGCTGTCCACACGCGGTGCCTCCAGCGCCGCCGCGCGCTGGCTGGCCAACAGCCAGAACGAATCCGACCAGATCGGCGGCGTGAACCTGGGCGTGAAAGACGAGCTGGTGCAGCGCGCCATGCTCGACATGAGCACCACCGCGCAGATCAACCACAGCGTCATGCTGGGCAGCTCCATGCTGGCCGAAATGGGCAGCGTGGGCCGCCTGCACAAGCGCAACGTGGAGCGCGCCAACTTCGCCGTGCTGCGCGCGCCCGACATCCCCAGCGTGCTGGTCGAAACCGCCTTCATCAGCAACCCCGAGGAAGAGCGCCGCCTGCGCACCAGCGCCTACCAGAACGACCTGGCCAACGCCCTCATCAACGGCATCCAGAAATACTTCTCCGCCAACCCGCCGCTGGCGCGCAACCGGGCGGTGTGAGGGCTTGAGAGCTGGCCGATTGGCGCAACCGACCAGCGCGCACTCAGCAGATCGTGTGCCCCTGATGACCACATAAAAAAAGTAGCTGCTTGCGTACGTTTTAAAACGTTTTCAGAATACTTTATATCTGAAAATGGCTTTCAAAGTACGCAAGCAGCTACTTTTTTTTCAATCTCTGCGCCTCTGTTCAACCCATCACATGCGCCAGCGTCAGCAGCACCAGCACCAGCAGCCACAGCGCCACCGTGCGCCACACCAGGCCCACCGCCTGGCCGAAGTGGGCGCTGCGGGGTGCATCGCCCGGCATGCCATCAAGCGCCTGGCCGCCTGCGGATGACCTCGCCGATGCGCTGCCCAGCCGCACCCCGATGGCACCTGCCGTGGCGGCCAGAATCACGCCTTCGTTGCGCTCGGCAAAACGCGCGGCGTGCTGGCGCCAGGCATCGACGGCGTCCTCGAAACTGCCCGTGATGGCAAAGCCCAGCGCCGTCATGCGCGCGGGCAGCCAGTCGATCACGCGCCGCGCCTGCTCGGCCACCTGCCGCAGCGCGGGACTCACCACCTGCTCGGGTGCCAAGGCCTTGCGCCGCCAGTAGCGCGCGACGAAATCCGCGTTGCGGTAAAACACCGCGCCCGCCGGCCCCAGCCCCAGCACCGCCAGCAGGCAGAACCACGCCAGCGGGCCAAACACATGGCGGTGCGCGGTCAGCACCGAATACTCGATCACTTGCCGCACCACCTCGCCCGGCGGCAGCGCAGCAGCGTCCACCCGCTTCCAGCGCGCCAGCAGCTGCCGCGCGCGCGCTTCGTCGCCCGCCTCCAGCGCATCCCGAATGCCGGTGAAATGGTGGCTGAACTGGCGAAAGCCCAGCGCCACGTAAAGCACCGCCACGGACCACAGCAGCGCCAGCGGCCAGCCGCCCACACGCAGCAGCAGCCCATGCACCGCCGCCACCGCCAGCGCAGGCAAAAAAACGGCCAGCAGCCAGGCCAGCCAGCCATGCCGCGCATCGCCCGCATCCACCGTGCGCGCCACGCCGCGCGCCCACCGGTGCAGGCTGAGCGCCACCGGGTTGTGGGGCCCCAGCGGCCGCACCTGCTCCAGCAGCAGGGCCATGACGACGGCAAACAGCACCATGCGCGTGTCAGCCTTTTCAGTCCGCCGCCAGAAAGCGGTAGAAATTGCGCAGCATGCCGGCGGTGGCCCCCCAGATGTAGCGCTCCACCCCTGCGGCGGGCGGGCTTTCGCCTGCGGCGCGCCTGGCCGGCACCGGCTCCAGCGGCTCCATATAAGGCATGGAAAACCACTCGCGCATCTGCCCCTGCCACTCGAAGCGGTGGCGGCGGTGGTGCGCGGGGTTCATCAGCCAGGCCAGCGGCACCTCGAAGGCCTGCGCCACCTCGTCCGGGTTGGGCCGCAGCACGAAGCCCTCACGCACCAGCGCCACCACGGGCGTGACGATGAACTGCGTGCCCGTGACGTACACCGGCAACTGGCCGATCACGTCAACAAAGCCGCGCTTCAAGTCCACCTCTTCCTCGGCCTCGCGCAAGGCGGCATCCACCACGCTGGCATCGCCCGCGTCCACCCTGCCGCCCGGAAACGCCACCTGGCCCGAGTGGGTGGAAAGATGCAGCGTGCGCTCAGTGAGCAGCACCGACAGCCCCGCAGGCCGCTGCACCAGCGGCATCAGCACGGCGGCAGCGGCAGGCGGGCGATCCGCAAAGCGCGGTTCGCGCCGCAGCTCGGGCTGCCAGGCAGGCGGCGCGCCAAAGCGCTGGCGCAGCGCAGCGGGCGTCAGCCGCTCGGGCCGCACGGCAGGCAAATGCGCATCCACCCCCGCCACGGGCACCTGGCGCGGGTCGACGACGGGAAACGGGGGCAGCGGTGTGGGCATGGGCAAGAAATCAGGCAGCAGGCCGGTGCCAGAAAAGAAAGCGCCAACGAAAAAACCGCCTGAGTGTCACACACTGCAGGCGGTTTCTTAGGGGTGCGGCAGGCAAGACAAGCGCCCTGCCCTGGCGCGGCCCGTCGGGCCGGGCCGGGCAGCCGCCACCATCAAGCGGCGTTGGCCACCTGCTTGGCCACGCGGCTGGGCAGCTTTTCCTTGATGCGGGCCGACTTGCCGCTGCGCTGGCGCAGGTAGTAGAGCTTGGCGCGGCGCACGTCGCCGCGGCGCTTGACCTCGATGCCGGCGATCAGCGGGCTGTAGGTCTGGAAGGTGCGCTCCACGCCTTCGCCGCTGGAGATCTTGCGCACCGTGAAGCCGCTGTTCAGGCCGCGGTTGCGTTTGGCAATCACCACGCCTTCGTAGGCCTGCACGCGCTTGCGGCTGCCCTCGACGACGTTCACGCTCACGATCACCGTGTCGCCAGGGGCAAACTCGGGAATGTTCTTGCCAAGGCGCTCGATCTCTTCTTGTTCGAGCTGTTGAATCAGGTTCATGGTTTCCTCATCTGTCGATCGTGCGCGCGCTACGCTAGGGGCGGCAGGCCGAGGGAAAAAGCCCCCTGACCCTTGAAAAATGCCGCGGCCGGCAGAGGATCGAAAAGCCTTCCATTATAGCGCGCCCGCCAGCACCACGCTGATGGGCAGCGCCACCACCATGCCGACGGTGGTCAGCAGCATCAGCCCGGCCAGCTCGCCCTCGCTGCTGCGGTATTGCTGCGCGAACAGCACCGAAGGCGTCGACACCGGCATGGCCGCGGCCACGAAGGCGGCCAGCGCCATGGGCGTGTGCAGGCCCCACAGCTTGATCATCAGAAAGAACAGCGCCGGTTGCACCACCATGCACACCAGCGCGCCCAGCAGCGCGGTGCGCGAGACAGCGAGTTTCAGCGGGTAGGCCGACAGCGCCAGCCCGCAGGCAAAGATGACCGGCGCGACGGCGGAGAGGATGACGGTGGGGTCCATCGCTCGCGGATGCCGGTGTCAGGTCTGGGTGGCGGTGTATTCGGGCTTGTACAGCAACCCTTCGATCCACTGGCGCACCTTGGCCGGGCGCGGCACGGTGGCCAGCCCCTGGTCGAACATGTATTCGGCCACGTGGGTGGCGGCGGTCACTTCCATGTCCAGAATGTTTTGCGTGGGTGGGTAAAGCATGCCCTGGGCGCGCTGCTCAGGCGTGACCTGGTTGGCGACGGCGCGCGCGGTTTCGATGAACAGCGCATCGGTGATGCGCGCGGGCTTGCATGCATACACGGCCAGGCTGGTGGCCGGGAAGATGAGGAAGTTGTTGGCCTGGCCGGGGTGGTAGGTCTTGCCCTTGTAGGTGACGTCGTCGAACTGCACGCCGGCGGCAAACAGCACGCGGCCGTCCGTCCATTCATACGCCTGCTGGGCCGAGCATTCGGCGTGGTCGGTGGGGTTGCTGAGGGCAAAGATGATGGGCTGCTGGTTGAGCGCCGCCATCTCGCGCACCACCGCTTCGTTGAACGCGCCTGCGGTGGTGCTCACGCCGATCAAGATGGTGGGTTTGAAGGTCTTGACCACTTCCAGCAGGTCTTTCGTCGGCTGCTCGGCGTGGGCGAAAGGCTTTTGCCACTCGTTCAAGTCGGTGCGGCCCGATTCGATGAGGCCGTTGATGTCCACCAGGCGAATGCGCTCAAGCGCCTGCTCGCGCGTCAGGCCACCGTCCATTTGCATGGCCGAGGCGATCATGCCCGCTATCCCCAAGCCCGCCGAGCCAGCGCCCAGGAACAGCACGCGCTGCTCGCTCATCTTCTCGCCCTTGATTTGCAGCGCGGTGGTCAGGCCCGCCACGGCAATGGCCGAGGTGCCCTGGATGTCGTCGTTGTAGCAAAGAATCTTGTCGCGGTAGCGGGCCAAAAGGCGCAGCGCGTCGGTGCCTTTCCAGTCCTCGAAGTGCACGCACACGCCGGGGAAGACTTCGTTGGCGGCGGCAACGAAGGCGTCGGCAATCGCATCCACCTCGTCCGGCGCGGGCGGGTCTTGCCGCAGGCCCAGGTACATGGGGTCGGCGCGCAGCTTCTGGTTGGTGGTGCCAATGTCCAGCAGCACGGGCAGCAGGTGCCGCGGCGGCACGGCGGCGCAGGCGGTGTACAGCTGCAGCTTGCCGATGGGAATGCCCATGCCGTTGGCACCGATGTCGCCCAGACCCAGAATGCGCCCGCCGGTAGAGACGCAGATGAAGCGCACGTCCTTTTCGGGCCAGTGGCGCAGCACCTGGGCAAAGCGGCCCTTCATGTCGCGCGTCAAGTACATGCCGCGCGGGCGGCGGAAGATGTGGTCGAAGTTCAGGCAGGCGTCGGCCACCGTGGGGTCGTACACGATGGGCACGACACCAGGGCAGTGTTTCGCGCCGATGCGTTCAGGCAGCGGCATCACGGTCGCTCTTCTTCGCACCCGGTCACCTGTGCGCAGCGCGCAAGGTTTCAGTTGCCGCCCGCCAGCACCATACACACCGGGCTGCCGCACGGCAAAGTGTTGGCGACGGTGCCCAAGCGGCCCGTCGCCACGTCGATGGGCCGCTGCACGATGCTGTCGCTGTCTTCGTTCAGCACGTACATCCAGCGGCCAGCGGGGTCAATGGCAAAAAAGCGTGGCGTCTGGCCACCAGATGGCGCGGTCTGCATGTGCGCCAGGCGGCCAGACAAGGGGTCGACAGACATGGCCGCGATGCTGTGTTCGCCCCGGTTGGAAACGTACACCGTGTGGCCCGCTGGATGCACGGCGATTTCTGCGGCTCGGCTGTTGCCGGTGAAGCTGTCTGACAAGGTGCTGAGCACCTGAAACGCTCGCAAAGCCCCGGTACTTGGGTTGAAGGTGCAGGCGCTGACGGTGGAGTCAAGCTCGCCAACCACATAGGCCCAGTCGCGCGAGGGGTGAAAGACAATGTGGCGGGGGCCAGCGCCTTCGCGCGCGCGCATCTCAGGCACGGCAGCGGGCAGCAGCCGCCCGTGCTCGAAACGGAAGCTGAACACCTTGTCCAAGCCCTTGTCGGGCACCAGCACCATGCGGCCGCTGGCATCGAACGGGTTGTGGTGCGGCTTGGCGAAGGGCTGCTCGTGGCGGTGCGGCCCGGGCTTGCCCGTCAGCGGCACCTGCTGCACGGGTGGCAAGAGCGCGCCGTCATCGTCCAGCGGCAGCACCGCCAGGTGGCTGCTTTGGTGGTTGGAGACGACCATGAAGCGCTCGCTCGCATCCAGCGCGAGGTGCACGGGATTTCGGCCACCGGTGTCTTGCGTGTTCAGGTGCTGAATGCGGCCATCTGGCCCCACGCGAAAGGCGCTGATGTGATGCTCGTCGCCGTGCACCGCATACAGGCGGCTGGCGCGCCGGTTGGGGGCGAGAAACGACGGGTTGACCAGCTCCCCGTGCACCTGCACAAGGCTCAGTGCGCCGCTGGCAGCATCGCACGTGTAGACGCTGATGCCCTCACCCCGCGCGTGACGCGCGGCCGTGGTGCGGGAGCCGACGTAGGCCCACATCTCAGGCCACCGATGCGGCTTGCTCGCGGTGCGCGGCCATGTAGTCGCGCCACACGCGCGGCAGGATGCCGCCCTGGCGCCAGTAGTCCACGTCTTCTTCGGTGTCGAGCCGCAGCGTGAGCGGCACGGTTTGCGTGCGGCCATCGGCATGGGTGAGGTGCGCCTGCACGGTGCCGCCCACGGCCAGGTCGGTGGCAAGGCCGTTGATGTCGATCACCTCGCTGCCGTCCAGCCCCAGCGATTCGGCGCTGGTGCCGGGCGCGAATTGCAGCGGCAGCACGCCCATGCCGACCAGGTTGGTGCGGTGGATGCGCTCGAAGCTCTCGGCAATCACCGCCTTGACGCCCAGCAGCGCCACGCCCTTGGCCGCCCAGTCGCGCGAGGAGCCTGAGCCGTAGTTCTTGCCCGCAATGACCACGAGGGGAACTCCCTCGAGCAGGTAGGCTTGCGCCGCCTCGAACACGCGCATGGACGTGCCTTGCGGCATCAGCTTGGTCATGCCGCCCTCCACGCCCGGCACGATGCGGTTGCGCAGGCGGATGTTGGCGAAGGTGGCGCGCACGGCCACGTCGTGGTTGCCGCGCCGCGTGGTGTAGTTGTTGAAGTCGCGCTGGGCCACGCCCTTGTCCAGCAGGAAGTCGGCCGCAGGCGTGCCCAGGCTGATCGCGCCGGAGGGGGAGATGTGGTCAGTGGTCACCGAGTCGCCCAAAATGACCAGCGGGCGCATGCCGCGAATGTCGGTCACCGGCGCGGGCTGGGCGGCCAGGCCGTCGAAGTACGGCGGGCGTCGAATGTAGGTGCTGCCGGGCTGCCAGTCGAAGCGCTGGCTGGGCGTACCCGCCAGCGCGTCCCAGGCCGGGCCGCCGTCGAACAAATCGGCGTATTTGTCGCGGAAGATTCCGGGTTCGTAGGCGCTGGCCACTGCTTCGGCGATCTCGTCGGCGCTGGGCCAGATATCGCGCAAGTACACCGGCTGGCCGTCGGCACCGGTGCCGAGTGCGTCGCGCGTGACGTCCACATTGAGCGAGCCAGCGATGGCGTAGGCCACCACCAGCGCTGGCGAGCCGAGATAGGCAGCGCGCACGTTGGGGTGGATGCGCCCCTCGAAGTTGCGGTTGCCCGACAGCACGGCGGTGGCCAGCACCTTCTCGCGCTCGATGGCACCCGTCAGCGCCTCGGGCAGCGGGCCCGAGCCGCCGTTGCAGGTGGTGCAGCCAAAGCCAGCCACCTGAAAGCCGAGCGCATCCAGCGGCGCTTGCAAGCCGGCTTTTTCCAGCACCGCCGCCGTCACGTGGCTGCCCGGCACCAGCGAGGTCTTGACCCAAGGCTGAGTGCGCAGGCCGCGCGCCACGGCCTTCTTGGCCACCAGCCCGGCGGCCATCATGTTGACGGGGTTGGCGGTGTTGGTGCAACTTGTGATGGCAGCGATGACCACCGCGCCGTCGTGCAGCTCGAACGCCTGACCTGCCACCGGCACCCGCCGCTGCACGTCCAGCGGGCGGCCAGCGATTTCCTGGTGGTGCTGGGCGAAGGCGGTGGGCACGGTGCCCAGGTCAATGCGGTCTTCGGGGTTGCGCGGGCCAGCGAGACACGGGCGGATGGCGTCAAGGTCAATCGTCACCACGTGGTCGAAGCCCGGCGCGGGGGTGGCGGTGTCGCGCCACAAACGCTGCGCCTGGGCGTAGGACTTGACCAGCGCGATGTGCGCCTCGTCGCGCCCGGTCATGCGCAGGTAGTCGATGGTGCGCTGGTCGATGGGGAAGTAGACCGCCGTGGCACCGTATTCGGGTGCCATGTTGGCGATCATGCCGCGGTCACCGAGCGACAGCGCCTCCAGCCCCTCGCCGAAGAATTCGACGAACTTGCCCACTACGCCCAACTCGCGCATGCGCTGCGTGATGGTGAGCACCAGGTCGGTCGGCAGCACGCCGTCGCGCAGCGTGCCTTTGACCTGGATGCCCACCACCTCGGGCAGCGCGAGCGCCACCGGCTTGCCCACCATTACGGCTTCGGCCTCGATGCCGCCCACGCCCCAGCCCAGCACGCCCAGGCCGCCCACCATGGGCGTGTGGCTGTCAGTGCCGACGCAGGTGTCGGGCGTGGCCAGCACGCCATCGGGGGTGTCTTCCGGCCACACCACTTTGGCGATGTGCTCTATGTGGATCTGGTGCATGATGCCCTTGCCCGGCGGCACGATGCGCACGCCGTCAAAGCTGCTGCTGCACCAGCGCAGAAAGGCAAAGCGCTCGCCGTTGCGCTCGTACTCACGCTCCAGGTTGATGTGCCGCGCATCGGGCGAGGCCCAGCGGTCGACCTGCAAGGAGTGGTCGATCACCACATCCACCGGCACCTTGGGGCTGACGCGCGCCGGGTCGCCACCAGCGTCGGCCACCGCGTCGCGCACACCGGCCATGTCCACCAGCATCACCTGCCCGAGGATGTCCTGCCCGTAGATGCGGCTCGGATAAAAGCCAATGCCCGCCCCGGTGCGACGCGCCAGCAGCGCGTGAACCTCGGCTTTGGTGTCGATGCCGCGCACCAGTTGCTGGCGCAGCAGGTTTTCCAGCAGGATGCGCAGCGAAAAAGGCAAGGTCTCCACGCCGGGCATCTGGGCGATGGGAACGATCTTCACGTCATGTCCCGAAAGGGGCAGCAGCTCGGTCGGGATCGTGGTGTTTGTCTCAGGTGTATCTGGCATGGTGTGCTCGCTCGGGTGATGGGTGACTCGCAGGCTGCGAAATCGGATGCGTCTGATCGACACGCGCGATTCAGCGCCTTGGGTTATATTGTTTTTTATGATCATAAACATCATTCAAAGCCAACGCAATCCTTTTTACTGTCGCTTGGCGTGCGACAGCGTCAGGTGGAAGACGAGAACATGGCGGGCTCGCGCGATTTACCTCGCCGCGCGCCGTCAAGGTGCTGACGCATCAGGCTGGCGGCCAGCGCAAAGTCTTGCTTTTCGATGGCGTCCAGAATGGCCAGGTGTTCACTGGCTTGCACCTGCCGCGCGGCGCGTCGGGCCGCCTGCCGGTATTCGATCAGCCGCCGCAACTGGTTGATGCGCCGCACCGACTGCAAGACAAAGCGGTTGTGCCCCCACGCCGCCAGCGTTTCGTGAAAACGGCTGTTTGACTCGAACAGCTCGGTGGGCGTCATGGTCTGAAAGCCGCCGTCAACGATGCGCTGCTGCTCTGCGCGCAACTGGCGCAGCTCAAGCGGCACGAAGGCAAACGACGGCCCCAGGATGGCCCCCGGCTCGACCGACTGGCGAAACAGGTAGCTTTCTTCGTAGGCGTCGGGCGAGTCGATCATGGACTGAAAACGCCAGCCGTGACCCACACCCTGCTCGATCCAGCCCTCTTCGGAGATGCGCGACAGCACCTTGCGCAGCGTGCTGCGCGCCACGTCGTAGCGGCGCATCAGCTCGGCCTCGGTCACTTCATCGGGCAGCTCGCTCGACTGGCGGTCTTGCACCACGCGCAGGTAGAGAGGGTCGTCGCTGTCGAGCAAGCTGGCCACGGCGCCGTTCCAGTCCTTGGCATCGACGGCCAGAAAGTAGCCGCGGTTGGTGTCTTGCTGCAACACGCCCAGCCGGTGCAGATGGCGCAGCGCCGCCTGCACGGGCGAGCGCGAAGTGCCGATGTGCTGGGCCATATGCACCTCCGGCAGGTGCTCGCCCGCGCGCCGGTTGTCGCGCCGCACCAGTGCCACGATTTCCCTCGCCACACGCAGTTGCAGGGGAGTCAGCTCGGGCACGGCGATCTTGTGGTCAACAGCGGTCATGCGCGAAGTCTAGTGGCGCACCGCCTGCCGGTCACTCAATCGACTTTCATGCCGAACTGCTTGATCATGGTCGGCCAACGCTGGCCTTCGCGCGCAATCAGCGCGCCAAACTCGACCGGGCCGACGCCCACGGGTTCGGTCATGCTGGCCGACAGGCGCTCGGCCACGTCGGGCTGCTTGAGGGCGGCCACGGCGGCGGCGTGCAGGCGCTGGATGATGGCGTCGGGCGTGCGGCGCGGCACGACGAAGCCCATCCACGAGGCGAACTCATAGCCGTCCACACCGCTTTCGGCCACGGTGGGCAAGTCGGGCAAGGCTCTGGAGCGCTGTTTGCCGGTGACGGCCAGGGCCTTGAGCTTGCCGCCCTTGATGTGCGGAATGGCCGCCAGCGGAAAGGCCACGGCCATGCTCACCTCGCCTCCCAGCGCGGCAATGATGGCCGGCCCGCCACCACGGTAAGGCACGTGGGTGATGTCCACCTTGGCCATGGACTTCAGCATCTCGCCCGCCAGGTGGTTGGCGCTGCCGTTGCCTGCGGTGGCGTAGGTGTATTTGCCAGGTTCCTTGCGCGCCAGCGCCAGCAGCTCACGCAGGTTGTTGGCGGGCAGCGAGGGGTGCGCCACCAGCACCAGATCGATCGAGGTGAGCCAGGTCACGGGCGCGAACTGGTCCACCTTGTAGCCGGGGTTGGGGTAAAGCGCGGGATTGAGCGCCATGGTGCCCTGGTTGACGAAGGTCATGGTGTAGCCGTCGGGCGCAGCCTTGGCCCCCACGGCGGTGCCGATGTTGCCGCCCGCGCCCGCGCGGTTGTCGATCACCACGGGCTGGCCCAGCACCTCTTGCATCTTCGACTGAAGGCTGCGGCACACGGCATCGGCGTCACCGCCGGGGGGTTGCGGCACGATCAAGGTGATGGGCTTGGCGGGATAGGCTGCCTGCGCCCATGTCATGGATGGTAGGGCCGTGGCGGCGGCGAGACTGCTCAGGCGCAGAAGCTGGCGTCTGTTCAAGGGGGTCATGGGTTGTCTCCTGTCGGGGCGGGTTGAAAAAAGCGGCTGGCGTGATGTTTTTTTTGATCATAAAATACATTGCATCTTCACGTCAACCCATTCCCGGAGTACCCGCCACATGGACAGCAGCACTTCTTCCCAAACCTCGATTCGCGCCACCTACATGCGGGGGGGTACCAGCAAGGGCGTGTTCTTCAGGCTGGCCGACCTGCCCGGTGCTGCGCAGCAGCCGGGCGCGGTGCGCGATGCCGTCTTGCTGCGCGTGATGGGCAGCCCCGACCCCTACGGCAAGCAGATCGACGGCATGGGCAACGCCTCGTCGAGCACCAGCAAGGCCGTGATCCTCTCGCGCAGCGAGCGCCCCGGCCACGACGTCGATTACCTGTTTGGCCAGGTGTCGGTTGACCAGCCCTTCGTGGACTGGAGTGGCAACTGCGGCAACCTGTCCGCGGCGGTGGGGCCGTGCGCGATTCACATGGGTCTGATCGACACAGACCGCATGCCTGCCGATGGTCATTGCACCGTGCGCATCTGGCAGGTCAACATCGGCAAGACCATCGTGGCGCATGTGCCTGTGGCGGGCGGCCAGGCGCAGGAAACCGGCGACTTCGAGCTGGACGGCGTGGCCTTTGGTGCCGCCGAGGTGCTGCTGGAGTTCATCAATCCCGCCGACGAGGGCGAAGGCGGTGCCATGTTCCCCACCGGCCAGGTGGTGGACACGCTCGACGTGCCGGGGGTGGGCACGTTCAAGGCCACGCTGATCAACGCAGGCATTCCCACCGTGTTTCTGCAAGCTGCAGAGCTGGGCTACACCGGCACCGAGCTGCAAGCCGACATCAACGGCGACAAGGCGGCGCTGGCGCGGCTGGAGGCCATTCGCGCCCACGCTGCCGTGCGCATGGGCCTGATCCGCGACGTGGCCGATGCGGCCACGCGCCAGCACACGCCCAAGATCGCCTTCGTGGCACCGCCCGCGAGCTACACCGCATCCAGCGGCAAGCCGGTGCAGGCGCAAGACATCGATCTGCTGGTGCGTGCGCTGTCGATGGGGCAACTGCACCACGCCATGATGGGCACGGCTGCCGTGGCCATTGGCGCGGCCGCCGCCATACCGGGCACGCTGGTCAACCTGGCCGCCGGTGGCGAAAACCGCCCCAGCGTGCGCTTTGGCCACCCTTCGGGCACGCTGCGCGTGGGTGCCGAGGCGCAGCAGCAAGGCGGCACCTGGATCGTAACCAAAGCCACCATGAGCCGCAGCGCCCGCATCCTCATGGATGGCTGGGTGCGCGTGCCGCGCGAGGTGTTGGTGCCTGCGGGCGCGCGGACCGACGCTTGACCGCAGAGCGCTTGCTGAAATTCACCCCGAGTCAATGCCCGCGCCAGCATCCCATCACCTGGGTTGGCAAACGCCCCCAGAGTGCGGGAATTTGTGGGGAGCGGGCTGTGGCCCGCGATAGCCGCCGTGGTGATGCGCTGTGCGTTCCATCGCGGGCAAGCGCGCCCCACAGAGGCATTTGAAACTTGCACGACCTACGCAAAAAGGACTTCCTCACTGGCATCTCAAGATGCAGAGGGGGGCAAATCTGGCTGAATTGCGCAAGTCCCAACTTGTTGCCAATCAAGAAAAGCCCTCACACCCGACGCTTCTCAGCGCTGGCGCGGCGGCTTGGTGTGGGCCTTAGACCGCGTGAATAGCGCGAACACCAGTATGCCCAGACAGGTGAGAAAGATCACCACCTGTATCAGAAAGAAAAGCACGAACTCTCCCGGCTCCGTGTCAAAGCAGTAGCCGGACACCCTCCCACGCATTGGCAAACAACCCTTGTTCAGGGCGTCCAGCGCCACGTAGCCCATCCAGAAAGTCACAGCGGCCCAGCAGATCAGCGGCATGGGCAACTCAAGTGCGCGCGCATCCTCCACGCCGTTTGGGGGCGGCGGCAGGGGTTGCGCTGGCGCGCGCACGCCGTCAGCGCGGGCGCGGGCGCGGGCGCTCTTGCGGCGACGCCTGGGCCGAGGGGGCTTCGGTTTGCGCAAGCGGCTCTCCGGGCTGGGTCAACATGGCCTCGTCTGCCGCGCTCAGGTGGCCTTGCGCGCGGGCGGCGGCGATCAACTCGGGGCGCTGGCGGGCAGTCAGGTGCAGGCTTTGCGCGCGCCGCCAGCGCTCGATGTGCGCGTGGTGGCCGCTCATCAGCTCGGGCGGCACGGCCTGGCCTTGCCAGACTTCGGGGCGGGTGTAGTGCGGGCAGTCGAGCAGGCCGTCGAGCGCGGGGTTGAAGCTGTCGCGCTGGTGGCTGCCTTCGTCATTGAGCACGCCGGGTTGCAGGCGGGCCACCGCATCCAGCAGGGCAAGCGCGGCGATTTCGCCACCCGAGAGCACGAAGTCGCCCAGGCTGATCTGGTGGGTGACGTGCGTGTCGATGAAGCGCTGATCGATACCCTCGTAGCGCCCGCAAACCAGGATGGCACCGGCGCTGGCCGACCAATGCGCGACCGCGCGGTGGTTCAGCGGCGCGCCGATGGGCGAGAACAGCACGACCGGGGCAGCATCGGCGCGATCTGCCTGTATGGCCGCCAGGCACTGCGCCAGCGGCTCGGCCAGCATGACCATGCCAGGGCCGCCGCCGAAGGGGCGGTCATCGACGCGGCGGTAGTGGCCTTCGGCAAAGTCGCGCGGGTTCCACAGCCTGAGCACGAGCTGGCCGCTGGCGTAGGCGCGGCGGGTGATGCCTGCCTCCAGAAAAGGGGCGAACAGCTCGGAAAAGAGCGTGATGACGTCAAAGCGCATGGTGTGAGCAGGCAGTCGTGCAAGTCGGCAGAGCGAGCGCAAACGGGGCGATGTGCATATACCCCCTATACACCACGCCCACAGCGCACTATTGACGGGCTAAATAAACCTATACCCCTAGGTTTATTGCACCGAACCCGGTTGAGGCGACTGCTGCGCGGGCGGGGTGAACAGCCGAGCCACGTCCACCGCGTCAAACCGCTCTTGCTGGCCGCAGAAGTCGCAGCCGACTTCGATCTGGCCTTGCTCACGCAGGATGTCCTCGGCCTCGTGCTGGCCCAGCCCTTTGAGCATGGCGCTCACGCGCTCGCGGCTGCACGGGCAGGCAAAGCGCGGGCCGCTGCTGCCTGCCTGCGGCTCGAAGCGCAGCAGGTTTTCTTCCCAGAACAGGCGGCGCAAGACGGTGTCGGCGTCCAGCTCCAGCAGTTCTTCGCGCTTGAGGCTTTTGGCCAGGATGGCGATGCGCTGGTAGCCGTCTTCGGCGGCCTCGCCTGCATCTTCCTCGCGCGCCACGCTGCTTTGCGAGAGGTTGCCCTGCCCCTGCACCGGCAGGCGCTGGATCAGGAGGCCCGCGGCCACCTGCTCGTCGGCGGCCAGCACCAGCGTGGTGTCGAGCTGCTCGGACTGGCGCATGTAGTGCTCAACCACCGCCGCCAGGCTCATCAGGGGCGCGCCGCCTTCGTCGTTCAGTGGCACCACGCCCTGATAGGGCTGCTGGCCTTCCTGCCGGTTGTGCGGGTCGAGCGTGATGGCGCAGCGGCCCTGGCCGTGGGCGTTGACCATCTCGGGCAGCTGCACGCCGGGCGGCACCGCGCCCACCACCGAGGCGGTGGCGCGCAGGCGCAGGTCGCTTTGCACCTCGGCCACGGCCACTTTCACCGGACCGTCGCCAAAAATCTGCATGACCAGCGCGCCGTCGAACTTGATGTTGCCCTGCATCAGCACGGCGGCAGCGGCCATCTCGCCCAGCATCTCGGCCACGGGCGGGGGATAGGCGCCGGTCTGGGTGTTGGCGGCGCGGCGGCGCAAGGTTTCCTGCCAGGCGTCGGTCAGGCGCACGAGCTGGCCGCGCACGGGCAGGCCGTCGAAGATGAATTTGTGGAGTTCGGACATGCCGGGCATATCGGGGGTCAGCCCAGCTTATTCAAGGTGGCGCGGAACATGCGGGCGTTGTCGATGTAGTGCTGCGCGCTCATCTTCAGTCCCTCGATCTGCTCGGGCGTGAGCTGGCGCACCAGCTTGGCGGGCGCGCCCACGATCATGCTGCCGTCGGGGAATTCCTTGCCCTCGGTCACCAGCGCGCCCGCGCCCACCAGGCAGTGCTTGCCGATTTTTGCGCCGTTGAGCACCACCGCGCCGATGCCGATCAGCGACTCATCGCCAATGGTGCAGCCGTGCAGCATCACCTTGTGGCCCACCGTCACGTGCTTGCCCACCGTGAGCGGCTGCCCGACGTCGGCGTGCAGCACGCTCAAGTCCTGGATGTTGCTGCCCTCGCCGATCGACATGCTTTCGGTGTCGCCGCGCAGCACGCAGCCAAACCACACGCTGGCGTCGGGGCCCAGCGTCACGTGGCCCATCACCTCGGCCGAATCGGCGATCCAGGCGGTGGAATCGACCTGCGGCACCTTGCCATCCACTTCATACACGGCCATTTGAAAAGTCTCCTTGGGTGTGATCGGGGTGCCGGGGCATGCCCGGCGCGCTGCCTACAATTCTAGGGATGGCCTTGCGCACCCTTGCTTTGCAGGCTCTTGCCGAGCCTGATCTGGAACACAAACTGGCGCTTGTGCGCGCCCTGAAAGCGCAAGCAGATACGCTTTCAATAGCACCTGACGCCGCGCTGCACGCGCCCGCCGCCCTGCCCGGCCGACCCACGCGCCCACCGCTCATCCACCCTGCCCAGGTGCCACAGCGCAGCGTGCACGCGCCGGAGGGCCGCGCGGCGCTGATCCACGCCATCTGCCACATCGAGTTCAACGCCATCAACCTGGCGCTGGACGCGGTGTGGCGCTTTGCCGGCATGCCTGAAGCGTTCTATCGCGACTGGCTGCGCGTGGCCTGTGAAGAGGCCTATCACTTCAGCCTGCTGCACGAACACCTGCGCACGCAGCTGGGCCACACCTACGGCGACTTTCCCGCGCACGACGGGCTGTGGGCGATGTGCGAGAAAACGGCGGACGACATCACCGCCCGCATGGCGCTGGTGCCGCGCACGCTGGAGGCGCGCGGGCTGGACGCCACGCCGCTCATCCAGCGCAAGCTGCGCCAGGTGGGCACGCCCGACGCGCTGGCGGCCTGCGGCATTCTGGACATCATCCTGCGCGACGAAATCGGGCACGTGGCCATCGGCAACCACTGGTACGGCTGGCTGTGCGCGCGCAATGGGCTGGCGCCGGTGGCGCATTACCGCACGCTGGTGCGGCAATACGGCGCGCCCCGGTTGAAAGGCCCGTTCAACCTGCCCGCGCGCCAGCAGGCGGGCTTCAGCGAGGCGGAGCTGGCGGCGTTGACGGCGGACGGGGCCAGTGCCCCGTAGCGTCAGCGTTCATGCCTCCAAGGCAACGCTGGGGGCTTACTGCTGTTCCTCGGCGGCTCTTTGCAGCGCCCGCGCCCGGCTGTAGGGCGGCAGCAGCGCCGGGCGGATCGGCTCGGTGCCGAGGGCAGGGTATTGGGCGCGGAACATGGCCTCGTCCACCCGCTGGCGGTCGGAGACCACCACGTCGAAGCTGCCGCCAGCCGCGCCCGATACCTCTTGCGCAATGATGGGCACCACGGGGCCAGCGGGCAGATCGCCCGCCTTGCGCTCGCGCAGCGTGGCGCGCACGTTGCCCATGTAGAACACGCCGCGCTGCGCCGAGACGCGAAATGGCACGTACGTTGGTGCGATGAAGGTGGCGTTCGTTATCACGGCGTAGCTGCTGGCCACCAGGCTGCGCAGCTCGTATTCGCCTGGCTCCAGATCCATGCGCACGGCCACGCTGCGCTCGGAGGGGACTGACTTGTCTTCATACAGGCTGCCCACGTCCACGTTGTAGCCCAGCAGCTGCCACTTGCCATCGGCGGTCTTGCGGGCCAGCTGCGCCCCATTCAGCCGGGGCTGAAAGCCGGTGCGCAGCTTGTTTTCCATGCTCACGGTCATCAGGTAGATGGCGGTTTTCTTGTCTTGCAGGCGCTCGTGGTCTTGCGCAAAAGGCATGGGCCGAATGGCCGCGCAGCCGCTCAGCACGGCCAGCATCAAGGCCGCCGCGCACATCACCAGATACCGTTTCATCACCTCATCCTCCGTTGGTCAATTCATCCATGGGCCCGGGCTGTGCCCCAACGTTTCAAGCAAAGCATTCAAAATAATAGGAGCTGCTTGCGTACAATATAAAGCACTTTCATATACAAAAGCACCTGAAAACGTTTTAAAACGTACGCAAACAGCTCATTTTTTATTTTAGTGTGTTTTCCTGCATGTCTACAGCGCCTGCACGCGCGCCATGTCCGGCGCGGCCAGCCATTGCTCGAACTCGTCGGCCAGCTGGCGCGCGGCCTGCACGCTGCGTGTCCAGGCCTGCACGCGGTCGTCGTAGGGCAGGCGCTGCAGGTCGTTGCGGTCGGGCAGTTTGGCGCCGGGCAAGGTGCGCACCCAGTCGGGGTGCGGGGCGAGCACGAGCATGTGGTCGAGAAAGGCGGTGGCGCGGTGGCGCCACTTGAGCGCCTTGTCGAGCCAGCCGGGCACCACGGCGCGCTGGAAGTGGGGGTAGAGCACCAGCGGGCCTGCCGTGGCGCTGGCCTGGGCATGCGCCTGGTAGGCCAGGTGCAGGTGGTAGTCGGTGATGCCGCCGTCCCAATAGGCGCCGCGCGGCGCGCCGGGAATGTCTTGCACGGCGCGCAGCACGAAGGGGATGGAGCCGCTGGCTTGCAGCGCGGGGTAGAAGTTGCCGGGCGTGAGCAGCACGTGGCGCGTGGGGTAGTCGCGCGCATCGAATGGCATGGCGCACGGCGCGCCCGCCGCGTCGGCGCGGGAGAAGACCACGCGCTCGATCCACGCACCCATGGCGCGGCGGCTGGCGACGTTGCTGAGGGCCGCGCCCAGGTAGCCCGCAGGCGTGCGCCAGCGCCCTTCGCGCCCCAGCACGTGCCGCCCGCGCGAGGCCAGCACGTGCAGGCGGTAGCGCGGGTGGGTGAGGATGGTGGGCACGTGGCCCTCGAACATTTCGCGCAGGTTGCTGGCAAAGGTGGCGCTGACTTGCTCGGGCAGGGGCAGCTTGCGCCCGGGCGGGGGTTTCATGTCGCCTTGGATGTAGCCGGTTTCCAGCGCCTGAAAAGCCGCCACGGCCTGAGGCATGCAGGCCGCCGCCATGCGCCACGCGCCGATGCTGGCCCCCACCAGGTCGATGGGCTGCGCGCTTTGCGCTAGCCACTGGCCGAAGAGGAAGCGGTCCAGCGGGCCGAGGATCAGCCCTTTGGGGCCGCCCGCGGCGGCAGGCACCACGCCCACGTCTTGCGGGCGCAGACCGTGCTGGGCGATGTGACGGCGCGCGGCAGGGCCGGCGTAAAGGGCCAGGGCGGGGGTGCTCATGCTGAAAAATCTGTCATTCCCGCGCAGGCGGGAATCCAGCCGTGGCGCTGGTGCAAACACTGGATTGCCGCCTGCGCGGGAATGACGGTGTCAACAGGTGCGTTCAAGTTGCTTTCGCGGCTGCCGCCGCTCCTACAGAAAGATGACGTAATCCCTGCGAATGAATAACGCGCACAGCTGCGTGGCTCACCCCAGCAGCGACAGATCGCGCACCGCGCCCTTGTCGGCCGAGGTGGCCAGCAGCG
>JAUNTQ010000201.1 GCA_030538605.1 Pseudomonadota bacterium | reverse complement strand
TGGACAACGGCATCATGGTCTACAACCGGCACATCTTCACCAACCTGCCTTTCGACACCGACAAGGACCTGGCGGTCATCGGCTACATGGTGCGCACCGCGCTGATGATCGCGGTGTCGCCCAAGTCGCCCTTCAAGACGATTCAGGACGTGCTGAGCCTGCCGCCCGAGGAGCAGGCCAAGCTCGAATACGCCTCGCCGGGCGAGGGCTCGCCGCACCACCTGGCCATGGAGATGTTCAAGCAGCTGACGGGGCTGAAGGCCAAGCACAAGCCCTTCAGGGGCGTTGCCGCCGGTGTGGTGGAGGTGGAGGCCGGCAAGGTGGCGCTGATGGCGGTGGACGCGGCCAGCGGCATGTCTGCGATCAAGGGCGGTGCCATCAAGCCGGTTCTGTCGCTCGTCAACTTCCCGATTCCCTACTTGCCGGGCCTGCCGCGCCCGAGAGACGTGGGGCTGGCAAAACTCAACATTTTTGCCAGCGTGGGTGTGGCCACGCCAGCGAGCACACCGCTGCCGGAGCGCGAAAAACTCACCAAGGCGCTGGTCAGCGTGATGTCGCAGCGTGCGATGCAAACCCGCATGCGCGAGCTGGGCTGGGAGGCCGTGGCCGGCGATGCCTTGATGATGGGCGCGTATCTGGCCGCTGAACGGTCCATGTGGGCCAAGCTGATTCGCGATATCGGCATCAAGCTGGAGTTCTAGCCCCGGGGCCGACGCTACCGGCCCGGGGCGTGTGTTGTGCCGATGCTGGCTGGCCGGGTTTCGTCCAGCCTGTGTTCGGTTATGGCTAAACGCACAAACAAGCAGACGTCTCTTGCTCCCTCCCCCGCTGGGGGAGGGCTGGGGTGGGGGCGAACCACGGTGGATTCATCCAAGGTGGTCAGCCCCCATCCCAACCTTCCCCCAGCGAGGGAAGGGGCGGGCAGCCCAAGCGTCCGTCGATTTATCGATGGGGGTTGACCATAAAAAGTGAGTTGCTTGCGCAGGTAATACAGGGAATTCAGGTTATAAATTGCCTGAAAACCCTATATTAACTGCGCAGGCAGCTCGCTTTCTTGATTTTCAGGCGAGATGGGCAATGCGGCTTACAGCGCCTTGACCACCGCCTCACCCATCTCGCGCGTGCCGACTTTGGTCACCGCAGGGCCATCGTCGGGCTTGCCGTCGCTGTAGATGTCCGGCGTGCGCAGGCCTTGCGCCAACACCTTTTTCACTGCCGCCTCGATGCGGTCGGCCGCCTCGGGCTGGTTCAGGCTGAAGCGCAGCATCATCGCCGCGCTCAGGATGGTGGCCAGCGGGTTGGCCACGCCCTTGCCGGCGATGTCGGGCGCGCTGCCGTGGCTGGGTTCGTACAGGCCCTGCTTCTTGTCGTTCAGGCTGGCCGAGGGCAGCATGCCGATGGAGCCGGTGAGCATGGAGGCTTCGTCGGAGAGGATGTCGCCGAACATGTTGCCGGTGACCACCACGTCGAAGCGCTTGGGTTCTTTCACCAGCTGCATGGCAGCGTTGTCGACGTACATGTGGTCGAGCTGCACGTCGGTGTATTCCTTGGCGTGGACTTCGGTCACCACGTCTTTCCAGAGCTGGAAGGTCTCCAGCACGTTGGCTTTGTCGACGCTGGTGACGCGCTTGCCGCGTTGGCGGGCGGCTTCAAACGCGACGCGGGCGATGCGCTCGATCTCTGGGCGCGTGTAGCGCATGGTGTCGAAGGCTTCTTCGGCGCCGGGAAAGTGCCCGTCGGGCGAGACGCGGCGGCCGCGCGGCTGGCCGAAGTAGATGTCGCCCGTCAGCTCGCGGATGATGAGGATGTCCAGGCCCGCGACCAGCTCGGGCTTCAGGCTGCTGGCGTGGGTGAGCTGTTCGTAGCAGATGGCGGGGCGGAAGTTGGCGAACAGGCCGAGTGCCTTGCGCAGACCCAGAATGGCCTGCTCGGGCCGCAGCGGGCGGTCGAGCGTGTCGTACTTCCAGTCGCCCACGGCGCCGAAGAGGATGGCGTCGGATGCCTTGGCCAGTTTCAGCGTGGCTTCGGGCAGTGGATGGCCGTGCGCGTCATAGGCCGCGCCGCCGACGGGGGCTTCTTCCAGCTCGAAGGTCAGATCGAGCGCTTTCAAGACCTTGACGGCTTCGGCGACGATTTCGGTGCCGATGCCGTCACCGGGGAGAACTGCGATTTTCATGGAGGTTTGCGGTGGAAGGGTGGTCGAAAACAGCCGGACGCGAAGGACGCAAAGGTTCCGCGAAGGACGCGAAAGAAGACGTTTTGTGGTTTTCTTTTCGCGTCCTTCGCGAGTTTTCGCGCCCTTCGCGTCTGGCTGTTGGTTTTCAGGCGGTCAGCGTGTGCGCCAGCCAGGGCTTGGTGGCCAGCCGGTTGGCCTCGAAGGCCTTGATCTTGTCCTGCTGGCGCAGGGTCAGGCCGATGTCGTCCCAGCCGTTCAGCAGGCATTCCTTGCGGAAGGGCTGCACGTCGAAGGGCAGCTCGGTGCCGTCGGGTTTGACGATCACCTGGCGGGGCAGGTCGATGGTGAGCTGGTAGCCGGGGAAGGCGGCCACTTCGTCGAACAGCTGGCTGACCTGCGCTTCGGGCAGCACGATGGGCAGCAGGCCGTTCTTGAAGCAGTTGTTGAAAAAAATGTCGGCAAAGCTGGACGCGATGACGCTGCGAAAGCCGTATTGCTGCAAGGCCCAGGGCGCGTGTTCGCGGCTGGAGCCGCAGCCGAAGTTCTTGCGCGCGAGCAGGATGCTGGCACCGGGGCTACCGGAGGGGCCTGGTTGATACCGGGGCTGGTTGAGCACGAAGTCGGGGTTGGGCTTGCGGCTGGCGGGGTCCATGCCGGGTTCGCCGTGGTCCAGATAACGCCATTCGTCGAACAGGTTGGGGCCGAAGCCGGTTTTCTTGATCGACTTGAGAAATTGCTTGGGGATGATGGCGTCGGTGTCGACGTTTTCGCGGTC
>JAUNTQ010000200.1 GCA_030538605.1 Pseudomonadota bacterium | reverse complement strand
CCCGAAGTGCGCGTGGTGCGCGTGCTGGGCAACCAGCGGCTGACGCCCGGCGGCAAGCTGAAAAAGTCGACGCCCAAGCAGAAGTCGGTCAAGAAATCCCGTGGCGACTGATGCCGCTTGCTGCTGAAAACATAGCTTCTCGCGCATGACAGAACAGCGCCAACGGCACATTTTGTGCATGAAGTGGGGCACCAAGTACGGCCCCGAATACGTCAACCGCCTGTACGGCATGGTGCGCCGGCATTTGTCGGGCGATTTCAACTTCGTCTGCCTGACCGACGACGCGCAAGGCATCCGGCCCGAGGTGCAGTGCCTGCCGATTCCGCCGCTCAACCTGCACCTGAAGCCCGGGCAGCGCGACGGCGCGTGGAAGAAGCTCACCACCTTCGAGGCCGACCTGCACGGCCTCACCGGCACGGCGCTGTTCCTTGACCTGGACGTGGTCATCGTCGGCAGCCTGGATGGCTTTTTCACCCAGCCGGGCGACTTTCTCATCATCCACGACTACCCGCGCTTCTGGCGTTTTGGCCCGCGCATCGTGGGCAATTCGTCGGTCTACCGCTTCACGCTGGGCGCGCACGCCGACGTGCTGGCGCACTTTCGCGGCCACATGGCCGAGGTGCAAAAGCAGTACCGCAACGAGCAGGAATTTCTCTCGCACTTTCTGCACAAGCAAGGCAAACTGGCCTATTGGCCCGCCGCCTGGTGCCCGAGCTTCAAGTACCACTGCATCCCCGCCTGGCCCGGCAATTACTGGAAGCCGCCTTTCGTGCCGCCCGATGCGCGCATCGTCATCTTCCACGGTGAAGTGAATCCGCCCGACGCGCTGGCGGGCCGGCGCAACAAGCGCTGGCGTCACATCCAGCCCGCGCTGTGGGTACAAGACGCCTGGCAAGCGGCCGGGCAAGACCGGGGCACGCCAGCCGGTTGAGACGCCGGGCGCACCGGCCAGGCGGATGGGCGATGCAGGTGCCGATGCAGTAGGCAATGAAAACCTCATGCCAAGGACGCGAAAGAAATACCAAGATTTTTGGTGGTTCTTCTTGCGTCCTCTGCGTCATCTTTTGCGTCCTCTGCGTCCGACTGTTCAGGCGCTTGATGAGATTGAAAACAATAGCTGTTTGCGCACGCTTTAAAACATTTTCAGACATAAAATGTGCTAAAAATGTTTTAAATCGTGCGCAAGCAGCTATATTTTATTGAAACCACCACATCCTCTGCCTACCAGGCAGCGCCACGCTCAATCGTCTTGCGCCATGCGCGCCGCCGACACGCCGCGCAGAAAGCCGAGGATGCCGCGGTCCACGCCCAGCGGCTCCAGCAAGGTGGCCAGCAGCAGCAAGTCGCGCGACGCGCCGATGCGTGTTTGCAGGCCGGTGGCTTCGTCGGCCCAGCGGCGGGTGCGCTGTTTGGGCAGCACGGTGCGCAAGGCTTCGAGCACGTAGCGGGTGCGCTTGGCCAGCAGGCGCACGTTGTGCTGATGCGCCAGGCCTTCGTCGGTGTGCAGGTCGGCCTTGTGCATTTGCCGCACTTCGCCTGCCAGGCGCTTGTGCAGGCGCGTGGCGCGTGTCAGCGCCCACTGGGCCACGGGCTGGCGGGCCACGTCTTCGGGCAGGGCGGCGGCGGGCAGGCCATGCACCCAGCGCTCCATGCGCACCAGCGCGAGGCCGGTGGCGGGCAGTTGCAGCACCGACAGCAGGCCTGCGCGGCGGATGCGCCGCTCGGCCAGCACCGCTGCTTCCATGGCCTGCCAATCGGTGGCGCGCTCAGCGGCGCGCTCGGCGTTGTCGGCGATGAAGGCGTCGGCCCAGGGCGGCAGGCTTTCAAGTGCGGCCACGTCCAGGTCGCGCGTGGCACCCAGCGCATTCAGCAGCGGGCGCAGTGGCCCCACGTCGGGCGGCGGGTGTCCTGCCAGCAGGGGTTTGAACAGCCACAGCGCGCTGCGCCAGCGGCGCCAGCCCACGCGCGCCTGGTGCACCAGCTCGGCGCCGTCGCTGGTGAGCACGCCGCCCAGGTTTTCGGTGAACTGCGCCAGCGCCTCGGCCAGCACGGCCTGCGCGGCGTGCACCACGGGCGTGCGCGCCTCCAGCGCGGGTTTGCGCGCGCGGCGCGGGGCGTGGGTGGTGCCGTCCAGCAGGCGCCAGCCGCGCTCGGCCTTCGACAGCGTGGCGGGCAGCACGGCCAGCTCGTGCGCCACCTGCTCGGCCAGGGCAAACAGCGCGTCGGGTGCGCCTTGCAGCAGCTCCAGCTCCAGCTCGCACAGGGGCGTGCGCTGCTCGCCTGCGATGACCTGGCCCACGTCAAGCGCCACTTCGATGCGGCTGCCGCCCTCGCCCTGCACGGTGCGCAGGGTGCGCGTGGCCTGGGTTTCAAACACGGGGCCGAGTTGGCCGAACAGCTCGCCGCGCGGGTCCATGCCGGGCCAGGGCGTGGCTTGCAGGGCCAGCGCATCCAGCCGACCGCTGCGCACGGGGCTTTCCCACTCGCCCCGGCGGGTGAGCGCGCCGCCCGCTTCGCCTGCGGTCTTGAGCGTTTGCAGCCAGCGCGGGCGGGCGTCGCCCTCTTTCAGGCTGCGCAGGCGCAGCGCGGCCTTGTGCTGGCGCAGGTGCTGCTCGGGCGTGTCGAAATACAGGTTGCGCAGCCGCTGCTGCGTCGTGGGCACGCCAGCCAGCGCGGCAATGGCCGCCACCTGCGCGGCGATGCGCGCCGCATCAGCGCCCGGCAGGGCGAGCTTGAGCTCGGTCTCGGCGCTGCTGACGGCGAAAGCGGGCATGGGTTTGGCAGCGCGGCGGCGGGCAGCGTTCAACGCAGGCCCTGACCCGTGCCGGTGTCATCGGCACGCTGGATCAGCTCGATCTTGTAGCCGTCGGGGTCGGTGACGAAGGCGATCACGGTGCTGCCGCCTTTCACCGGCCCGGCCTCGCGCGTGACGTTGCCGCCGGCGGCCTTGATTTTTTCGCACG
>JAUNTQ010000050.1:12161-22205 GCA_030538605.1 Pseudomonadota bacterium | reverse complement strand
TGTAGGCGTCGTCCCACTGGTGCAGGCGGCCTTCGTGCATGACGCCGATCTGGTCACCGATGGCAAAGGCTTCGAGCTGGTCGTGCGTGACGAAGAGGGCCGTGGCATCGGCGCTTTTCAGAATGCCGCGCAGCTCGTGCGCCAGGCGCTCGCGCAGGTCCACGTCGAGGTTGGAGAAGGGCTCGTCCAGCAGCATCAGGCGCGGGCGCGGGGCCAGCGCGCGGGCCAGGGCCACGCGCTGCTGCTGGCCGCCGGAAAGCTCGTGCGGGTAGCGCTCGCCACTGCCCGCCAGATCGACCAGCGCCAGCACCTCGGCCACGCGGGCGCTGCGCTCGGCGGCTTTCAGATGGCGCAGACCGAAGGCGATGTTGCGCGCCACGCTGAGGTGGGGAAAGAGGGCGTAGTCCTGAAACACCATGCCGATGCGCCGTGCCTCGGGCGGCACATGGGTGTGCGCATCGCTGACCCGCTCGCCCGCCAGCCGGATGTCGCCGCGGCTGATGCGCTCAAGCCCTGCCACGGCGCGCAGCAGCGTGGTCTTGCCGCAGCCGGAGGGGCCGATGAGCACGCCTATGTCGCCCGCCGCCAAGCTGAGAGAGGCCGCTTGCACGGCAGGGCGCGCAGCGCCGGGGTATTGCACGTCGGCTTGGTGGATTTGCAGGAACATGGGCGCGATTGTAGATGCGTCCGATTCTCATTCATGGCGGTGAACCTGCTTTTGCGGTCATTCCCGCGCAGGCGGAAATCCAGTGCTCGCGCGAGCGCCAAGGCTGGATTCCCGCCTGCGCGGGAATGACGAGTGGGCTGGCTTTCATGTGCTCTCTGGGGTGCACCGCACACAAAAAAACCAGCCGAAGCTGGTTTTCCTGATGCACGGATAAAGAGGGCTCAGTCGCCGTGGGCCATGCTTTGCAGGTAGTTGGGCAGGCCGGTTTCGTCGATCAGGCGCTGCTGGGTTTCAAGCCAGTCGATGTATTCCTCGTTTTCGTCCTTGAGGGATACGAGCAGCTCGCGCGAGACGTAGTCCTGCTCTTTCTCGCAGGTGGCGATGGCTTGCACGAGCACGGCGTGCTTGCGCTGCTCGGCCTTCAGGTCGCAGGCGATGATCTCGGGCACCGATTCGCCGATCAGCAGCTTGTCGAGGTCTTGCAGATTGGGCAGGCCTTCCAGCAGGAAGATGCGCTGGATGAGCTTGTCGGACATCTTCATCTCGTCGATGGACTGGTGATAGATGCGATCGTTGAGCTGCGCGTAGCCCTGGTTTTTCACCATGCGGGCGTGCAGGAAATACTGGTTGATGGCGGTGAGCGATTCGCGCAGCGCGGTGTTGAGTTCTTTCAGAACGGCGGCTGAGGCTTTCATCGTGGGAGCTTCCTCTGGATCGGGCAAACGGGCGGGCGCTCAGCGCGCCTGCGATTGCAGGTAGTTTGGCAGGCCCATCTGCTCGATGTGCAGCAGCTGCTGCTCCAGCCAGTGGGCGTGGTCTTCTTCGGTGTCTTTCAGCTGCTCCACCAGCAGGGTGCGGCTGACGTAGTCCTGCTGCTGCTCGCACAGGGCGATGGCTTTTTTCAGCTCGCCTTGCACGTGCAGCTCCACACGCAGGTCGGACGCCAGCATGGCGGGCACGTCCTTGCCGATGTCGATGGCACCTACCTGCATGTTGGGAGTGCCGCCCAGCAGCAGGATGCGCTCGATCAGGCTGCTGGCGTGGCCGGTTTCGTCTTCCATCTCGTGGGCGATGCGCTCGTGCAGGCGGCTGTAGCCCCAGTCGTGGTACATGCGCGAGTGGATGAAGTACTGGTCGCGCGCGGCCAGCTCGCCAGCGAGCAGCTGGTTCAGGCAGTCGAGAACTTGTGGGTTGCCTTGCATGGTTGAAAAGCCCTTGTGGTGGTGTGAGAAGAAGGGCCAATGCTAGCGCCGCCAGGCCGTGTGCACCGCGCCGGGGGAGGGAAGTCCGCGCGCGGGCGCTCGGACTGGGAATGACTCGCAGTCAGTCGCCCTGCTGCGTGGTGGCTGGCGCGGCGGTGGCCGCATGGCAGAGCGGGCAAATGCCGTACAGCACCAGGTGATGGTCGGCCAGGGCGTAGCCGTGTCGCGCGGCCATTTGCTCTTGCAGCGCCTCGATGCTGTCGCTTTGAAACTCGTCCACGCGCCCGCAGCGCAGGCACACCAGGTGGTCGTGGTGCTCGCCATCGTCCAGCTCGTATACCGCCTTGCCTTCGCCGAAGGCGTGGCGCTTGACGAGGCCGCCGCTTTCGAGCTGCGACAGCGTGCGGTAAATGGTGGGCAGGCTGAGCGGCTGGGCTTGCGTCTGCAGGTGGCGGTAGATGTCTTCGGCGCTCCAGTGGCGCGCGCCGTGCTGGCGCAGCAGGTTCAGCACGCCCAGGCGCGGCGCGGTCAGCCGCAGGCCCAGGCGCTGCATGGCGTGCTGCGCGGGTGAGGGCGGGGCGGGTGGAACGGGGCCCTCAGCCATGGGGGCCGCAGCCCGGCGTGCGCCGGGCGGAAAGGTGGAACAACATGTGACTGAATTGTAAATACGTACAATTCTCATTATGGATGACGTTATCCGACCCGATGCCCGCCGGGCGGCGCTTTGCGCACGGGTGAGGGACAGAACTTTTGAAGCCGCGATGAATATGTTTGTGAAACCTCTGGGTGCGGTGCGCGCGGCTTTGCCCACATGGCTTTTGCTGTTCATTGCGCTGGTGCTGGCGCTGCCGGTGTTGACCGTGGTGGCCTCGTGGACGCAGTGGGACGCGGCCTCGGCGCAGATCCTGCGCGAGATGTGGGCCACGGTGCTGCCCGAGTACCTGGGCGTGACGGTGGTGCTGGCGCTGCTGGTGGGCGTGGGCGTGGTGGCCATGGGCGTGCCCGCCGCCGTGCTGGTGACGGTGTTCGACTTTCCGGGCCGCCGGCAGTTTGAATGGCTGCTGCTGCTGCCGCTGGCCATGCCGGCCTATGTCACCGCGTATGCGTATACCGACTTTTTGCAATTTTCCGGCCCCTTGCAGAGCTGGCTGCGCGCCACCTTCGGGCTGGAGGGGCGGCTGATTCCCGAGGTGCGCACGGTGTGGGGCGCGGCCTGGGTGTTTGCGTTTTCGCTTTATCCGTATGTGTACCTGCTGTCGCGCACGGCGCTGGTCGAGCGCGCGCCGCAGCTCATGGAGGCCGCGCGCCTGCTGGGCGCTTCGCTGCCGCGCCGCCTGCGCGAAGTGGCGCTGCCCATGGCACGCCCGGCGGTGGCCGCAGGCACGGCGCTGGCGCTGATGGAGGTGCTGGCCGACTACGGCGTGTCGAGCTACTTCGGCATTTCGACCTTCACCACGGGCATTTACAAGGCCTGGCTGTCGATGGACAACCGCACCGCCGCCGCGCAGCTCGCCACGGTGCTGCTGGCGCTGGTGGTGGCGCTGCTGTGGGCCGAGCAGCATGCGCAGCGGCGCTTGCGCTTTGCGGGCACCAGCGCGGCGCGCGCGGGCAGCAGCGAGGCGCGGCCTGTGGTGCTGCGCGGGCGGCGTGCGCTGGTGGCGATGGTGCTGTGCGCGCTGCCGGTGCTGATGGGCTTTGTGCTGCCGGTGGCCTTCATGCTGCGCCCGCTGGCGGCGGACTGGTCGGTGCTGCCGTGGGACAGGTTTCTGGGCTGGACGTGGAACAGCGTGCGCTTAGGGGGCATGACGGCGCTGCTGGCGCTGCTGGCGGCGTGGTTTCTGGTCTTCAGCCTGCGGCGCGCGCCCACGCTGCTGCGGCGCGTGGCGGTGCGTGTGGTGTCGCTGGGCTATGCGGTGCCGGGCGCGGTGATCGTGGTGGGCCTGCTGCTGCCCGTGGGCTGGGTGCAGGCGCGCTGGCCGGGCACGGGCGCGGGGGCGCTGTTCACCGCCACGGTGCTGGGGCTGGTGTGGGCGTACATGGTGCGCTTCGTAGCGGTGGCGCTGCAATCGGTGCAAAGTGGCTATGCGCGCCTGCCGCACAGCCTGGACGAATCGGCCCGCATGCTGGGCACCGGCAGCGTCGAGCTGGCCGCACGCATCCACTGGCCGCTGTTGCGCCGCGCCGCCTTTGCGGGGGCGCTGCTGGTGTTCGTGGACGTGATGAAGGAGCTGCCCGCCACCATCGTGCTGCGCCCCTTCAATACCGACACCCTGGCCGTGGTGGCCAACCAGCTCGCGCGCGATGAGCGCCTGGGCGAGGCCGCGTTGCCCTCGCTGGCGCTGGTGCTGGCCGGGTTGCTGCCGGTGATGCTGCTCAGCCGCACGCTGCGCGCGGACAGGCGCGGCTGACTATCATCGCCGGGGCATCAACACAGGAGGAAGGAAAACCATGATCGCCGGTATCGGATTGCACATCGTTGTGGCGCTGTTTTTTGCCGTGCATGCCATGCGCACGGGGCAGCAGATGTATTGGCTGTTCATTCTGCTGGCGTTTCCGGGGCTGGGCAGCGTGGTGTATTTCTTTGCCATTTACCTGCCCCATTCGCGCTTGCAGCGCGGGGCCACGCGCGCCGTGCGCAGCGTGGTGCGCGCCATCGACCCCACGCGCGAAGTGCGCGAGGCGCAGGCCGCGTTTGACGACACCCCTACCGCACAAAACCAGATGCGCCTGGCCGCCGCCCTGCTGGACGTGGGCCAGCCGCACGAAGCTGCCAAACAGTACGAAGCCTGCCTGAAAGGCCCGTTTGCGCAGGACGTGGAAGTGCGCTTTGGCGCGGGCCGCACCTTTGTCGAGTGCGGGCGCGACGCCGAGGCGCTGGCCATGCTGCAAGCCCTGCGCGCCGACCGCCCCGATTACCGCGCCGAAGAAGTCAGTCTGCTGCTGGGCCGCGCGCTGTCGGCACTGGGCCGCGCCGACGAAGCGCGCGCGGAGCTTGAGGCAGCCGTTGCCCGCCACGGCAGCTATGCCGCCAAGGCCGAGCTGGCCATCTGGGCCCATGCCCACCAGCAGCCCGAGCTGGCCGCGCGCCTGGGCACCGAGCTGGCCGCCATCGCCAAGCGCTGGAGCCGCACCACGCGCGAGCTGAACGCCGCCGCGTTCGAGCGCCTGAAGGCGGCAGAGCGGGCGGCGCAGCAGCGGGCGGGGTAGGGTAGGGCGGGGCGATGGCGCACACCGTGTCTTGAATGCGTGTGATGATGCATTTGTGCTTCACGTGACACGAGGCGAAACGCCAAGGCAACCTGCAAAAGCACGGACTCGACTTTGCCGATGTCCACAAGGTGTTTGCGGGGCCGATGGCCTTGTTCGAGGACACGCGCCATGACGATGGCGAGCAGCGCATGATCGGCATCGGCCTGCTGGATTTCCTGTTCGTGCTGATTGTTCACGTCGAATCGGACGAGGAAACCCGCATCATCTTCATGCGCCGGGCAGACAGCGATGAAAGCGACACCTTCTATCAACACGCAGGCTATTTCTGACGACGATGCCCCTCGGCTGACGCCCGGTGACATGGCGCGTGCCAATCTGCGCCGCGTGGGGGGCGGCCCGTGGGCCACGCCGAATGGCAGGAAGCGATGCGCGCCAGGGTGGGCAAGCAGCGCGTGACCATCATGCTGGACGCGCCTGTCGTGGCCCACTTCAAGGCGCTGGCGGGCGAGCGCGGCTATCAGACGCTGATGAACGAGGCGCTGCGCGAGACGGTGCGAAACCAGCAGATGGAAGAGGTGCTGCGCCGCGTGATTCGCGAAGAGCTGGCGGCGCGCTGAACGCACGGCCATCCGCGCCGTTGCCTTACGCGCCGGGGCCGTCGGCCACCAGCACCCGCTGCGGATTCATCATGCCCTGCGGGTCGAGCGCGGCCTTGATGGCGCGCATCATGCGCAGCGCCACGGGCGACTGGTAGTGCGGCAGCTTGTCGGCTTTCAGGCTGCCGATGCCGTGTTCAGCGCTGATGGAGCCGCCGAATTGCGCCACCGAATCGAACACCAGGGTGTTGATGCGCGCTTCCTGCTCGCGCAGAAAAGCGGCGGCGTCGTGCCCCTCGGGCGCTTGCACGTTGTAGTGCAGGTTGCCGTCGCCCAGGTGGCCGAAGTTGACCAAGCGCACGCCGGGGATTTCGTGCGCCAGCAGCGCGTCGGTGGCGGCCACGAAGGCGGGGATGCGGGAGATGGGCACGCTGATGTCGTGCTTGATGTTCAGCCCCTCTTGGGCTTGCGCCAGTGGAATGCTTTCGCGCAGGTGCCACAGCGCCTTGGCCTGGGCGATGTTTTCGGCCAGCACCGCGTCTTGCACCGCGCCTGAGTCAAGCGCGGCTTCGATCAGCTTTTCAAGCAGATTGCGCGCGTGGGCTTCACTTTCGTGGTCGGAGTGCTCCAGCAGCACGTAAAAGCGCGCGGCGTCGGCGCTGGCATCGAGCAAGGGCACGCGCTGCGCTGGGCAGTGGCGCGCCACCAGTTGCAGGGCGAAGGGGTTCATCACCTCAAAGCCGGTGAGGCCCGCGCCCAGATGCTGGTGCGCCAGCGCGAGCAAATGCACGGCGGCTTGCAGCGATGGCACCAGCGCCCAGGCTGTCAGGCGCGCGGCAGGGCGCGGGTACAGCCGCAGCGTGGCGGCGGTGATGATGCCCAGCGTGCCCTCGCTGCCGATAAAGAGGTTGCGCAGGTCGTAGCCGGTGTTGTCCTTGCGCAGGCCACTCAGGCCGTTCCACACATCGCCTTGCGGGGTGACCACTTCCAGCCCCAGGCACAGCTCGCGCGCGTTGCCGTAGCGCAGCACCTGCGTGCCGCCTGCGTTGGTGGCCAGGTTGCCGCCGATGGTGCAACTGCCTTCGGCGGCCAGGCTCAAGGGAAAGAGGTAGCCCGCCTCGTCGGCGGCGGCCTGCACGTTTTGCAGGATGCAGCCAGCTTCTGCCGTGAGGGTGAGGTTGGCCGTGTCCACGGCGCGCACGGTGTTCATGCGGGTGAGGCTGAGCAGTACCTGTGTGCCGCTGCCATCGGGCACGCTGCCCACCACCAGGCCCGTGTTGCCGCCCTGCGGCACGATGGCTGCGCCGTGCGCGGCGCAGGCGCGCACCACGGCAGCCACCTCTTGCGTGCTGCCAGGGCGCACCACGGCCAGCGCGCGGCCATGGGCGCGGCGGCGCCAGTCGTGTTCGTAGGCGCTCAAGTCGCCCTCGGTCAGCACATGGGCCGCGCCGACGGACTGGCGAAGGGTGTCGAGCAGATCAGGGGAGGGCGTCATGGTGTTTTCAAAAACGGCGGGTGGATGACAAATGGCTTCGCTGCGCTTCGATGACGAATGATGAATGATGAATGATGAACAGCGCGCCGCGCTCGACCCTGTTCATTTGTCATGCCAGCCGCGCAGCGGCAGCGTCATTCGTCATTCGTCATTCGTCATGGGCTGATGCGTCCGGCGCTTGCGCGGCCCCAGCCGTGCGCGGATGTGCGCTGCGCAGGCCGCAAACAGCCCCACCACCAGCACCACTTCGGCCAGCGCATACCACGACGAGGGCGCGCGGTCGCTGCTGGCGCGCACCACGCCTTCGACGAAATACAGCCACACGAACAGCGCCACCACGCGGTAGGTGCGCAAGCGAAAGCGCAGCAGACCGGGCAGCGCCAGCAAAAGCGGCAGGCCCTTGAGCGCCAGCCACGAGCCGCCGGGCCGCAGCGGTGCCAGCCACAGCTCCCACGCCAGGCACAGCGCCACCAGCGCCAGCAGGCTGGCCACGGTGGCTGCGCGCGTCAGGCGCGCCGCGCGTGTGGGCGTGGCGAAAGGGGTGTCGGGCATGGGCGGGTGGCATCATACCCAGCATGACATCCTGGCTGGAGCAAGCGCAGGCCCGCGCCAAGGCCTTCATCAACGACGTGACGGACTTCCCCGTGCTGCCCACGGCGGCCACGCTGTGGGAGCGCTTTCAGCAAGACCAGCTGAGCCTCACGGCCAGCTCGCTCACCTTCACCACCACGCTGGCGCTGGTGCCGTTTTTTGCGGTGGTGCTGTCGATCTTCACGGCCTTTCCCATGTTCGCGCAGTTGCAGCAGGCGCTGGAGCAGTGGCTGATCGACGCGCTCATCCCCGCCAGCATCGCGGGCAACGTGCTCGACTACCTGACGCAGTTCGCCGCCAAGGCGAGCGAGCTGGGGCTGGTGGGCGTGGCCTTTCTGTTCTTCACGGTGCTCTCGCTCATCTACACCATCGACCACACGCTCAACGCCATCTGGCGCGTGGACAACCAGCGCCCGCTCGCGCAGCGCGTGCTGATGTACTGGGCGGTGCTCACCCTCGGGCCGCTGCTGCTGGGCGCCAGCCTGGCCATCACCTCCTACGCGGTCACGCATTCGCGCGGGCTGCTGCCCCGGCTGCCCGGCGGCGTGAACCTGGCGCTGGGCGCGTTGCAGTTTGCGCTGATGACGGCGGGTCTTGGCCTGCTCTACCGCTTCGTGCCCAACACCCCCGTGCGCTGGAAGCACGCGCTGGCCGGCGCGCTGTTCGTCGTCATCTGCCTGGCCATGGGCCGGCAGGCGCTGGGCTGGTACCTCTCGCGCATTCCCACCTATTCGCTCATCTACGGCGCCTTTGCCACCGTGCCCATCCTGCTGCTGTGGATTTACCTGAGCTGGCTCATCGTGCTGTTTGGTGCGGTGATCGCCGCCTATCTGCCCAGCCTGCTGGGCGGCGTGGCCCGGCGCGGCGGCGGGCCGGGCTGGGAATTCCAGCT
Organism: Pseudomonadota bacterium; assembly: GCA_030538605.1. Taxonomy (GTDB): domain Bacteria; phylum Pseudomonadota; class Gammaproteobacteria; order Burkholderiales; family Burkholderiaceae_C; genus Ottowia. Next base: position 13,552 of record JAUNTQ010000050.1, on the reverse strand, counting down.
GGCCACCGAAGTGCTGCAATCGCTGGCGCGCGTGCGCAGCGCCAAGACGCGCGGCCTCACGCTGCCGCAGCTGGCCCACTGGCTGAAGGTGGACACGCTGCAACTCGCCCCCGTGCTGGCCGCGCTGCGCGGGCTGGACTGGGTGGGCGAGCTGACCACCCGCACCGAAAACGAAGAGCCGCGCTACGTGCTGCTGTTCGACCCCGCCGATCAGCCGCTGCGCCCGCTGGTCGACCGCCTGCTGCTCAAACCCGACCGCGCCCTGCCCGGCAGCGCGTGGGACGCCGACATGTTCCACGACCTGACGGTGGCCGACATCCTGCCGCCCGTGCCCGAAGCGGGTGCTGGGCGTGTTGGGGTGAATGAGAGGATATAATGGTAGCTGCTTGCGCACGTTTTAAAACGATTTTAGCATAGTTATGCATTAAAATCGTTTTAAAACGTGCGCAAGCAGCTACTTTTTTAATGCATGAGCGGCGGTGCAAACCACCGCAGGCTAGGCTGCCAGAAACCCGCGCAGCGCGAACAGCACCTCATCAGGTGCCTCGCTCATCAGCGCGTGGCCTGCGTTGACTTCGACGATCTTGGCCAGGCGCGCGTGGGCGGCCAAGGCGCGGGCGGCCTTGGGCGGCGTCATCTGGTCGTGCTTGCCCACCAGGAACAGCGTGGGGCAGTGCACGGCGGGCATGGCTTGCGCGCCGCCGGCGTAGTCGTCGCAGGCCTTGAAGCCGGTGTGGAACACGTTGGTTTCGGCATTGCTGGCCAGCACGCGCCGCATCAGCGCGCGCGACGCGCCATACAGCCAAGTGCCTGGCCCCAGCGACGAGGGCGGCGGGCTGAGCGTGCTGTGTGAGAACACGTTGACCATGTGAATGGCTTTTTCGGGCGCGCTGACCGAGGCGTCCAGCAGCGCGGGCGACACCTTCATCGGAAAGGCCGTGCCCACCAGCGCCAGCTGGCTCACCTGCGCGGGCGCGCGTGCGGCGGCTTCCAGCGCGATGAGGCTGCCAAAGCTGTGGCCCACCAGCGCGGCCTGGGTGATGCCGGTTTCCTTGATGAGGGCGATCACCATGTCGGCGGCCTGCTCGACGCTGGTGGGCGGCTCGCCGCCGCTCTTGCCGTGGCCGGGCAGGTCGATGGCCAGCACGTTCCAGCCGTGGTGTGCCAGATAGCGGCTTTGCAGGATCCACACGCTGTGGTCGTTCAGCACGCCGTGGATGAAGATGACGGTGGGCTGGGCGGCGTCGAAGGGCTTGCCGCCGGTGTAGGCGTAGAGGGGGTGGCCGTTGACCTGGATGTGCATGTCGAGATCCTTTGTCTGCTGTCTGGGGTGCGTTCTAAGCGTCGGGGATCAGCCGCTTGCCGAGCGACACCACGTCGTCCTTGCCGTA
>JAUNTQ010000050.1:0-12061 GCA_030538605.1 Pseudomonadota bacterium | reverse complement strand
ATCAAATCCGCCGCATCCTCCAGCCCGATCGACAGCCGAATGGTGCCGGGGCCAATGCCCGCGCCGGCCAGCGCTTCGTCGCTCATGCGAAAGTGCGTGGTGCTGGCCGGGTGGATGACGAGGCTGCGGCAGTCGCCCACGTTGGCGAGGTGGCTGAAGATGTTCAGCGCTTCGATGAATTTCTTGCCCTGCTCGCGCGTGCCCTTGATGTCGAAGCTGAACACGCTGCCTGCGCCTTTCGCGCCGTGGCGCAGCAGCTTGTTCGCCAGCGCGTGGCTGGGGTGCGATTCGAGCAGCGGGTGGCCGACGCGGCCGACGAAGGGGTGTTCGGCCAAAAAGCGCACCACGGCTTCGGTGTTGGCGATGTGCTTTTCCATGCGCAGGGGCAGCGTTTCGATGCCTTGCAGAATCAGCCAGGCGCTGTGCGGCGAAAGGCATGCGCCAAAGTCGCGCAGCCCTTCGCGCCGCGCGCGCAGCAGGAAGGCACCGACGGTGCTTTCTTCGCTGAACACCATGCCGTGAAAACCGTCGTAGGGTTGGGTCAGCTCGGCAAACTTGCCCGACTTGTCCCAGTCAAAACTGCCACCATCGACCAGCACGCCGCCAATCACGGTGCCGTGGCCACTCAAAAACTTGGTGGCCGAGTGGTAGACCAGGTCAGCGCCCAGATCGAAGGGCTTGATGAGGTAAGGCGTGGTCAGCGTGGAATCGACCAGCAGCGGCACGCCCGCGTCGTGCGCGATCTGGGCCACGGCGGGAATGTCCAGCACGTCGAGGCCCGGGTTGCCCACGGTTTCGCCAAACAGCAGGCGCGTGTGGGGGCGGATGGCGGCGCGCCACGCATCCAGGTCGCCCGGGGGCACGAAGGTGGTTTCAATGCCGAAGCGCCGCAGCGTGTAGTGCAGCAGGTTCTGGCTGCCGCCATACAGCGCCGTGCTGGCCACGATGTGGCTGCCCGCGCCCATCAGCGTGGCGACGGCCAGGTGCAGCGCGGCCTGGCCGCTGGCGGTGGCAATCGCGCCGATGCCGCCTTCGAGCGCGGCCACGCGCTGCTCCAGCACGGCGCAGGTGGGGTTGCTGATGCGGCTGTATACGTGGCCCGAGCGCTCCAGATTGAAGAGCGCGGCGGCGTGGTCGCTGGACTCGAAGACGAAGGAGGTGGACAGGTGCAGCGGCACGGCGCGCGCGCCGGTGGCGGGGTCGGGCGCGCTGCCTGCGTGGATGCTGAGGGTGTCGAAGCCGGGGTCGGCATGGCCGGGCATGGTGTCTCCTGTGGGGGCTTGGGCGGGGCGAGAAAGCGTTTTATTGTGGGCTATATTCTTTGCGCGCCCCGTTCACGTGGACGGGGCGCAAACCCACAAAGCACACACCATGAAAGTCAGCGACATCCTGCGCCTGAAGGGCAACACGCTTTACACCATCACGCCTGAAGACAGCCTGGCCGACGCGGCGGCCTTCATGGCCGAGAAGGACATTGGCTCGCTGGTGGTGATGTCGCACGGGCGGGTGGTGGGCATCCTCACCTTTCGCGAGGTGATTGCGGCCACGGTGAAAAACGGCGGCAGCTTTGGCAGCACGTCGGTGTACCGCGCCATGAACGATGGCCCGCTGATCTGCACGCTGGCCACCGAGCTGGACGAGGTGCGCCGCATGATGGTGGACCACCACGCGCGCTATCTGCCGGTGATCGACCAGCAGATGCTGCAAGGCGTGATCAGCTTCTACGACATCGCCAAGACCGTGGTGGACCGGCAGGACTTTGAAAACCGCATGCTCAAGGCCTACATCAAGGACTGGCCCGAAGAAGGCGGCCAGATGCCCGCAGGCGCTGGAGCAGTCTGATATTTTGATAGCTTCTTGCGCTTGATACACAAGGGTTTCATGTTAGAAATGCCTGAAAAGCTTGCAGGACAAGCGCAAGCAGCTATTAAATAAATGGTAGTCAAGGCGTGCAGCGGCTGCCGCCCCGGCGCATGACGATAATCGCCCCCCATGAGCGGCAACACCCTCGGCACCTTGTTTGCCGTCACCAACTTTGGCGAATCCCACGGCCCGGCCATTGGCTGCGTCATCGACGGCTGCCCGCCGGGCATGGCGTTGAGCGAGGCCGACATTCAGCCCGAACTCGACCGCCGCCGCCCCGGCACGTCGAAGTTCGTCACCCAGCGCGATGAGGCCGATCAAGTCGAAATCCTCTCCGGCGTCTACCAGGGCCAGACCACCGGCACCCCCATCTGCCTGCTGATTCGCAACACCGACCAGCGCAGCAAGGACTATGGCGACATCGCCCAGCGCTTTCGCCCCGGCCACGCCGACTACACCTACTGGCGCAAGTTTGGCGTGCGCGACCCGCGCGGCGGTGGGCGCTCGTCGGCGCGCCTGACCGCGCCCACCGTGGCCGCCGGCGCCGTGGCGCGCAAGTGGCTGCACGAGCAGCACGGCACTACCTTTCGCGGCTGCATGACGCAGGTGGGCGAGCTGGCCATCGGCTTTGAAAGCTGGGATCACGTGGCGCACAACCCTTTCTTCGCGCCGGTGGCCGATGTGACGGCCATCGAGGACTACATGAACGCGCTGCGCAAGTCGGGCGACAGTTGCGGCGCGCGCCTGCGCGTGACGGCGCAGCACGTGCCCGTGGGCCTGGGCGCGCCCATTTACGACCGGCTGGACGCCGACATCGCCCACGCCCTGATGGGCCTGAACGCCGTCAAGGGCGTGGAAATCGGCGACGGCTTTGCCAGCGTGGCGCACCGCGGCAGCATGCATGGCGATTCGCTGCTGCCGAACAGCGCGGGCGGCGGTTTTGAAACCAACCACGACGGCGGCGTGCTGGGCGGCATCAGCAACGGCGCCGATCTGGAGGTGGCGCTGGCCATCAAGCCCACCAGCTCGATCCTGGTGCCGCGCGCCTCGGTCGACGTGCACGGCCAGCCGGTCGAGCTGATCACCAAGGGCCGCCACGACCCCTGCGTGGGCATTCGCGCCACGCCCATCGCCGAGGCGCTGCTGGCGCTGGTGGTGATGGACCACGCGCTGCGCCACCGCGCGCAATGCGCCGACGTGGCCGTGCCCGCCGGCTTTGGCGGGGCGGGGTTTTGACGGCGCGCGGCGACGGCTCGCCGCGTTTGCGCTTGGGCAGCACCGGCCGTGTCCCGCGTCGTTGACCCGATCCATCACGCCAGCAAGGCCGACTGGGTAGAAGCGGCCAAGCTCTCGGCGGCCATGAAGGGCATGCACGCCTCGCAGGTGCCCGCGCTGCTGGTGGCGGGCATCATGGCGGCGCTGTGCTACCCCCACGTGCCCCGGCTGGCGCTGGGGGCCGTGCTGGCGCTGGCGCTGGGGGTGGCGGTGCTGCGTTTTCTGTTCGGGCGGGAGTACAGGCGGGTGGCGGCCAGCGGGCAGGTGGGTGAAGAGCTGGCCTATCTGCGCCGCCGCCACTGGTTTGTCGTGCTCATCGCCTTGAGCTGGGGCGCCTGGCCGCTGTTGTTCCATGGCCGGCTGCCGCCCACGTCGGAGATGGTCTGCTGGATGCTGGTGGCGGGCGTGGGTGGCGTTCCCGTGGGCTGGGTGTCGGCGCACCTCAAGACCACGCGGATGTTTCTGCTCACGTTTGTGGCTTGCTCCATGCTCAGCGTGGGGCTGAGGGTGCTGCTGTGGCCCGATCAGCTGACGCAAGCCGTCGATTTCTGGCTGCCGGTCATCCTGGGCGTGTACTGGCTGCTGCTGTGGCGCATTGCCATGTACCTGAACGGGTTTTACAGCAGCAGCTTCGAGCTGACGTACAACAACGAGCGCCTGATCCATTCGCTGCGCGAGCAAACGCGGCTGGCGCAAGAGGCCTTGCGCTTCAAGGACCGTTTTCTGGCCGGTGCCGCGCACGATTTGAAGCAGCCCGTCAACGCCCTGGGCATCTATGCCGAGTGGCTCAGCAACGAGCCCGAGCTGGTGCACGAGCTGGGGCCGAAGATTCTGCAATCCACGCAGGCCATCAACACCTTGTTCGACTCGCTGTTTGACCTGGTCAAGTTGCAGGCGGGGCGCTTCACGGTGGACAGGCAGCCGGTGTACGTGACCGACATGCTGCACGAGCTGCGCACGCAGTATGCGCCGCTGGCCATGCAAAAAGGGCTGACGCTGCGCGTGCGCGCTGTGCGTGCGCACGTGGTGTCCGACCCGGTGATGCTCAGGCGCCTGATCGCCAATCTGCTGGCCAACGCCATTCGCTACACGCCGGGCGGCGGCGTGCTGCTCACGGCGCGCCTGCGTGCAGACGCGGTGCTGGTGCAGGTGTGGGACACGGGCATCGGCATCGCCGGGCACGAGCAGGCGCAGGTGTTTGACGAGTTCTACAAGGTGCCGGCCTCGGGCACCGAAGAGGGCTTTGGCCTGGGCCTGTCGATCGTGCGGCGCCTGGCCGACCGGCTGGGCTGCGAGGTGGGCATGCGCTCCATGCCCGCGCGCGGCACCGTGTTCAGCGTGCGGGTGCCGCTTGGGTCGCAGGCACCCGTCACGGGGTCAGCAGGCCGTTCATCCGGGCAAAGTGCAGGGTCTGCGTCCGGCTCTTGACGCCCAGGCGGCGGAACAGCCGCCACAGGTGCACCTTGACGGTGTGCTCACTGATGCCAAGGCGCTCGGCGATTTCGCGGTTGGACAGGCCTTCGTCCAGCATCACGATGAGCTGCTTTTGCCGCTTGGACAGCTTGGCGCCCACATGCGTGTCACTGCCGCCGCTGTCGTAGATGTCGCCGAACTGGCTGTCGGTTTGCAGCATGGCGCGCAAGGTGGCGGCGATTTCGGAGGCGCCGGCGGATTTCTCGATGTACACGTCGGCACCGGCTTCGCGGCACCATTCCTCTACCTCGGCCGCGGGGGTGGCCGAGATCACCACCAGCGGCACGTCTGGAAACTGGCCCTTGAGCAGCTTCACACCCGACACGCCAATGGTGTCCGGCAACTTCAGGTCCAGGCAAAACAGCTCGGGATTGCCCTTGGATGCCAGCGCACGTTCCAGCTCCGACAGCTGGGACAGCTCCACCAGATCTGAGCCGGGACGCACGCGGCGAAGCAGCATGACCACGGCTTCGCGCATCAGCGGATGGTCATCAATTACGTAAATCGCCAAAATCGTCCTCCTGTCTTTGTAGTTCAGTTCATTGTGAACCGATAGCGCTTCGCTGAGCGAGACGAACTCTACGGAGTAGCGACTTTGTACTCCTTATGTGGGATGAATCAAGTCGCGGGTCTGACGCTTTCCTGCCACAGCGCCAGCGCATCGGCCACGGCGGCGTCGGGTTGGCTGGCGCCGGCATCGAGCTGATCGGCCAGCGCGGGCAGCGCGGCCGCGCCTTCGGTCTGCAGGCGCTTGACGGCCAGGCCCGCCTCGCGGCCCGAGGCAAAGCCCCGGCTTTGCAGCAGCACCGGGCCACTGGCATGGCTGAGCTTGAAGTAGAACAGGCCGTCGGCCTCGCGGTATTGCTTGAACACCGGTGGCGCAGCGCTGGCGCTGGCGGGTGTTGCGGCCTGTGCCTGCGTGGTGGTGAGCGCGCGCAGGCCCACGGCCTGGCGCAGCTCGCGCATCAGCGGCGTGCTCATTTCACGGGCTTTGGCCGCGCCGGCCAGCAAGATCGCCTCGACCTCCTGCGGGTGGCTCATCAGGTGTTCGTAGCGCGCGCGCATGGGGGCGATTTCGCGCTCGATGCGTGCCAGCAGCATCTGCTTGGCGTCGCCCCAGGCCACGCCGTCGGCAAAGGCCTGGGCATAGGCGGCGGTTTCGGCATCGTCCGCGAAGGCGCGGAAGATCTGGAACAGCGCCGAGCCTTCGGTCTCCTTCGGCTCGCCCGGTGCGCGCGAGTCGGTCACGATGGACATGACCTGGCGGCGCATCTGCTCGGGCGGGGCAAACAGCGGGATGGTGTTGCCGTAGCTCTTGCTCATCTTGCGCCCGTCCAGCCCGGGCAGCAGCGCCACGTGCTCGTCGGTCAATGCCTCGGGCTGCACCAGCAGCTCGCGGCCTGCGCCATACAGGTGGTTGAAGCTGGCGGCCATGTCGCGCGCCATCTCGATGTGCTGCACCTGGTCGCGCCCCACCGGCACCTTGTGGGCGTTGAACATGAGGATGTCGGCGGCCATCAGCACCGGGTACATGAAGAGACCTGCGGTGACGCCATCGTCGGCCTCGGCGCCAGCCGCGGCGTTCTTGTCGAGCGCGGCCTTGTAGGCGTGGGCGCGGTTGAGCAGGCCTTTGCCGGTGACGCAGGTCAGCAGCCACATCAGCTCGGGGATTTCAGGCACATCGCTCTGGCGGTAGAAGGTGACGTGCGCCGGGTCCAGCCCCGCCGCCAGCCAGCAGGCGGCGATCTCCAGCGTCGAGCGCTGGATGCGCGCGGGCTCGTCGCACTTGATGAGCGCGTGGTAGTTGGCCAGGAAGTAGAAGCTCTGCACCCCCGGCTGGCGGCTGGCGCGCACCGCCGGGCGGATGGAGCCGACGTAATTGCCCAGGTGCGGCGTGCCGGTGGTGGTGATGCCGGTGAGAACGCGGGTGGTCGAAGAAACGGGGGTGCTCATGTGCGGGTGCAGTGGTTCGTGAAAAAAAAGCAGCAGCGGGCCAGCGCCTGGCCGCGTCAAGGGGCAGGGCAGGGCGCGGTTTACTGAAGCAGCAGCTTGAGCGGCGACAGCACCAGGTCCACCGCTTGCAGCGTGACGCGCATCACCGGGCGCATCCACCATTCGGACAGCACGCCCGCCACGATCAGGCCCATGACGATGAAAAAGCCGAACGGCTCCACGCGGCCATAGCTCGCGGCCAGCCGGGGCGGCAGCAGCCCGCTGACGACGCGCCCGCCATTGAGCGGCGGCAGCGGAAACATGTTGAGCGCGAACATCACCACGTTCACCAGCACGCCGGCGCGGCACATCTCCAGAAAGAAGCGCTCTTGCACCCCCGCCGCCAGCAGCACCAGCCACAGGGTGGCCCAGCCCAGCGCCATCAGGAAGTTGCTGCCCGGCCCGGCCAGCGCCACCCAGACCATGTCGCGCCGGGGTTTGCGCAGCGCGCCGAAGTTGACCGGCACCGGCTTGGCATAGCCGAACAGGAAGGCGCCACTGGTCACCACATACAGCAGCAGCGGCAGGGCGATGGTGCCGAAGGGGTCGATGTGCTTGACCGGGTTGAGCGTCAGCCGCCCCATCATGGCGGCGGTGGCGTCCCCGAAGTGCCGCGCCACGTAACCGTGGGCCGCCTCGTGCACCGTGATGGCAAACAGCACGGGCAGGGCAAAGATGGCGATGGTTTGAATGATGTTGGCGATGTCCACGGGGGCGAATTGTGTCAGAGCAAGCTCTGTGCCCATCCGGGCGGGCGTGTCGCCTCATCAAGATACCGGGGTTGAATAAAATAATAGCTGTTTGCGTAGGATATACATCATTTCTTATATATTTTAATTTAAAAATGACTTGTAACATACGCAAGAAGCTATCATTTTTATATTTATCATCCCGGCTGCAGCACCAGCTGGTTGTCCACGGCCGTCACGCCGCTCACCTCGCGCGTCAGCGTGCCGGCGCGGGTGCGTGCCAGCTCGCTGGGGGCGGGGCCGCTCAGGGTGACGTGGCCGTCTTTCGTCTGCACCTTGATGCTCAGCGCGCTCAGGTCGGGGTCGCGCGCCAGGCGGGCGTTGACCGAGGCGGTGATGGCTGCGTCCGATGCCGCTTCCGCTACGCGTTCCGAGGCGGCGCTGACTTCCTCGCGCACGTCGCTGGCGGCAGCGCGCGCATCTGCCGCGGCTTTTTGGGCGGCATCGCGCAAGTCCTGGCCCGCTTCCGCTGCACGGGCCTGGGCGTCTTGCGCGGCCTGCTCGGTCTTGGCGATGGCCGCGTCCAGCTGCTGGCCGGCCGTGCGCTCATCGTTGCGGTTGCAAGCTGACAGGCCTGCCGCCAGCGCGGCGGCAGAGGCGATCAGGCAAAGGCGTTGAACAGAGGGGTTCATGGCATCACTCCTGTGGAAGGAACATGGAAAAAGCGAGGGCAAGCTGCCCCCGCCGAAAGCCACATTTAGGCACCCGCGCGGGCACCCGCCCGTCGGCCGGGATTGAAAGCGCTGTAGGACAAGCCAGCGCACCCCTGTCGCCGCAGGCCGTGCGAGCGCCGCGCAGGGTTTCCCCTGACGATGCGGGGTCTTTCATGTATACTTGATAAAAACACTCGGAATTAAGAAGGTGGCCTGCTCGACGCTGCCTTCCGCTTCTTTTGCTGCGTTTTTTTCCGGGCGCGTCACGCACGCTTTTTCTCGAATTTTGTAGCAAGGAACTCGCCATGCGCCTCACCACGAAGGGTCGCTTTGCCGTTACCGCCATGATTGACCTGGCGCTGCGCCAGGACAGCGGCCCCGTCACGCTGGCAGCCATCAGCCAGCGCCAGCACATCTCTCTGTCCTATCTGGAGCAGCTTTTTGGCAAGCTGCGTCGGCACGACCTGGTGGGCTCGACGCGCGGCCCCGGCGGCGGCTATTCGCTGGGCCGCCCGGCAGACGAAATCACCGTGGCCGACATCATCACCTCCGTCGACGAACCGCTGGACGCCACGCACTGCGGCGGCCGCGAAAACTGCCACGGCGACGGTGGCCGCTGCATGACCCACGATTTGTGGACCACCCTCAACGCCCGCATGCTGGAGTTTCTCGAATCCGTCACCCTGCAAAAACTGGTGGACGACCAGCACGCCAATGGCATCGAGGTGGAAGGGGGCAAGCCCGCCACCAAGCGCGCCATTCCCACCACGCCGGTGGTCAAGCCCATCCGCGTGACCGCGCCCAACTCGGTCTTTGCCCTGGGCGGCATCAGCAACAAGAGCTAACGGCAGAGAAAGGCACGCCTCATGCAAACCCCGCATTTCCCCATCTACATGGACTACGGCGCCACCACGCCGGTTGACCCGCGCGTGGTCGACGCCATGGTGCCGTGGCTGTACGAGCACTTCGGCAACGCCGCCAGCCGCAGCCACGCCTGGGGCTGGGAGGCCGAAGCCGCCATCGAAAAAGCCCGCGAGCAGGTGGCCGACCTGATCGGCGCCGACCCGCGCGAAATCGTGTGGACCAGCGGTGCCACCGAATCGACCAACCTCGCCCTCAAAGGCGCGGCCAACTTCTACAAAGGCAAGGGCAAGCACCTCATCACGCTGAAGACCGAGCACAAGGCCACGCTCGACACCATGCGCGAGCTGGAGCGCCAGGGCTTTGAAGTGAGCTACATGGACGTGCAGGAAGACGGCCTGCTCGATCTTGACAAGTTCAAGGCCGCCATTCGCCCCGACACCATCGTGGCCAGCGTGCTGTGGGTCAACAACGAGATCGGCGTCATTCAGGACATTCCCGCCATCGGCGCCATCTGCCGCGAAAAAGGCGTGCTGCTGCACGTCGATGGCGCGCAGGCCACGGGCCGGGTCGACATCGACCTGAAAACCCTGCCGGTCGACCTGATGAGCCTCACCGCCCACAAGACCTACGGCCCCAAGGGCGTGGGCGCGCTCTACGTGCGCCGCAAGCCGCGCGTGCGCCTTGAAGCGCAGATGCACGGCGGCGGCCACGAGCGCGGCATGCGCTCAGGCACGCTGCCCACGCACCAGATCGTCGGCATGGGCGAGGCCTATGCCATCGCCAAAGCGCAGATGGCCGAAGACAACGCCCACGCCGCGCGCCTGCAAAAGCGCCTGCTCGACGGCCTGAAAGACATCGACCAGGTCTTCATCAACGGCAGCCTTGAAAAGCGCGTGCCGCAGAACCTGAACATGAGCTTCAACTTCGTCGAAGGCGAATCGCTCATCATGGGCATCAAGGGGCTGGCCGTGTCGTCCGGCTCGGCCTGCACCTCGGCCAGCCTGGAGCCCAGCTACGTGCTGCGCGCCCTGGGCCGCAGCGACGAGCTGGCCCACAGCAGCCTGCGCATGACCATTGGCCGCTTCACGACGGAAGAAGAGATTGACTACGCAATCAAGACGATCAAGGAAAACGTCGAGAAGCTGCGCGAACTCTCGCCGCTGTGGGAGATGCATCAGGAAGGGATTGATCTGTCCACCATCCAGTGGGCGGCGCACTGAGCATGGTCCAAAGAAAGTAGATTCATGAAAGACAAACTAGCACTCAGAAAAGCCGGCGGCGTGGCACTTGCGTCGGTGCTGATGTTGGGTTTGTTCGCATGCAAGGACAACAACTCGACATTAGGCAGCGCGCCTTCAGCGCCCAGCGCAGCGCCGACACAGAGCCAAGTGACGCCCGCAAAAGGTGCTTTTTTTACCCTGCCTAAAACCTGCGATGAGATTGGCCAGTTGTTTGCCGGTTTCATTGGCAACCTGGAATTCGAGGCCGGGTCGCCTGGCGACACGCCCAGAATACTTGCCGACCGAGGCGGCTGCAAATGGGTCACTTCAGAAGCCGAGCTGAAGAAGACTTTCTATGCGCAAGGCGTCACCGTCGAATGGAACACCAGCATGCCGGCGGACTATGTGCGCTTGCCCAAAGACATGTGCACCCCGATGGTCAGCCCTGCGATGGAAAAGCACGGAGGCTATGCCTGCGAACTCCTCACCGGCGGTCACATGGCCAAGATTGTGAACCTGAGAGCGCCCGGGCTGGATGCGTCGGCGAGCGTGGGCGGCGTCGGGCCTCGCGCGGGCCAGGGAGCACCGCCCGTTGATCTGGATCAGTTGCACGAAACCTTGCTCAAAGCGTTCAAGGTGCAGTGAGCCTGCGGTTAAACGAACCTTATTAGGAGTATCAAATGGCATACAGCGAAAAAGTCATCGACCACTACGAAAACCCCCGCAACGTCGGCAGCTTCGACAAGGGCGACGACAGCGTGGGCACCGGCATGGTGGGCGCGCCCGCCTGCGGCGACGTGATGAAGCTGCAAATCAAGGTCAACCCCGAGACGGGCGTGATCGAAGACGCGCGCTTCAAGACCTACGGCTGCGGCTCGGCCATCGCCTCGTCATCGCTTGTGACCGAATGGGTCAAGGGCAAGACCGTGGACGAAGCCGCCGAGCTGAAAAACAGCCAGATCGCCGAAGAGCTGGCCCTGCCGCCGGTGAAGATCCACTGCTCCATCCTGGCCGAAGACGCCATCAAGGCCGCCGTGAGCGACTACAAGGCCAAGCGCGGCCATTGACGACAGTCGCCGTTCACAAGAAAGCCCCGCCATGGCCCTCGACCACGCCACCCAAGGCCAACCCGTTGACGTGCGCCCCTACGGCAGCGCCATCGGCCAGGCCCAGTCCGTTGCGCTCTTCAAGTCCAGCGGTCTGGAAGTCATGCGCCTGGTGCTGCCTGCCGGCCACGCCATGCCCGAGCACAAGGTGACGGGCGAAATCACCATCCACTGCCTGGAAGGCGTTGTGGATGTGGATGTGGGCGGTGCCGTCACACCGCTGGCCGCCGGCCATTTGCTGTACGTCGAAGGCGGCGTGCCGCATGCCCTGTTGGCGCGCCAGGCCGCGTCGGTGCTCGTCACCATCGCGCTGGCCGTCGCCTGAGGGCTTTGGCCCGCTTTTTCAGCCACCCTTTACCGCACAAGTTTCAAGTCCGAACATGGCCGTCACCCTCACCGAAGCCGCCGCGCGGCACGTCACCAAATACCTCGCCAGGCGCGGCAAGGGCGTGGGCGTGCGCCTGGGCGTGAAGACCACCGGCTGCTCAGGGCTTGCCTACAAGCTCGAATACGTGGACGACGTGGCGCCCGAAGATGCGCTGTTCGTGACGCACGGCATCAAGCTCATGGTGGACCCCAAAAGCCTGGCCTACATCAACGGCACCGAGCTGGATTACGTGCGCGAGGGGCTGAACGAAGGCTTTCGCTTCAACAACCCCAACGAGCGCGACCGCTGCGGCTGCGGCGAGTCCTTCCGCGTCTAAAGAACCCGCGCTGACCACGCAGCCGGGCTTGCCACCATGCAAGCCCTTGTTTTTTTGCCCGCTGCTGAGGCTGGCGCATTGAATGAATGGGACTGAAATGAAACGCCCTGAAATGAAACATGACTTCGCTGCGCTCCATGACTGGCGCTGGCGCGCCATGAC